>JAKAUW010000035.1 GCA_021817455.1 Thermoplasmata archaeon
TTCTCCCTGAAAAAATCAGTTAAATTTAAATCAATGGCTATTTCTCTATTTATAAAGGGGTAAATGTGTCCATACCTATCACTAATGAAGCTTACATTGTTGACGCAATAAGAACTCCAGTTGGGAGAAGATACGGGGCCCTGAAGGAAATACATCCCGTGGATCTTCTTGGGAACCTCATAAAGGGCGAACTGAAAAGAATAAAACTGAATCCTGCAAGAGTTGAGGACATCATAATAGGGTGCGTCAGCCAGGCCGGTGACCAGGGATTCAATATTGCAAGAAATGCATGGCTTTCGGCTGGTCTGCCTGAAACGGTCCCCGGGACTTCTATTGACAGGCAATGCGGGTCAAGCCTTCAGGCAGTGACATTTGCAGCTCAGGCCGTCAAGTCAGGAATGCAGGATCTAGTGCTCGCAGGGGGTGTGGAATCCATGTCCAGAGTGCCCATGGGAAGTACCATAAACAGTGCATCAAACCCCATTACCCTTGGACTCGTGGTAAGGTATGGGCTTGACAAGGAATGGTTCAGCCAGGCAAAAGGTGCCCAGCTCATTGCTGAAAGATACGGATTTGAAAGGGAAGAACTTGATGAATTCAGTTATATGAGCCACGTAAAGGCTGGTTCTGCAATGGAAAAACTTCAGGCGGAGTTAATGCCAGTTGAGGCAGACATTAATGGTGATGGCACCGAAATTGTTACAATACTCGACAGGGATGAGGGCATAAGGCCAAACCCTGACCTTGGCAAGATGAAAGAACTCAGGCCGGCGTTCAAGGGGCTTGACCTGATCACAGCGGGCAATTCATCCCAGATATCAGATGGTGCAAGCATTTCTGTCATAGCATCGCAGGATGCTGTCGAAATAAACGAACTGAAGCCAAGGGCAAGAGTAGTTGCGGCATCTGTAGTTGGGGTAGATCCAGTAACTATGCTTACAGGCCCAATACCGGCCACAGAGAAAGTCTTGCAGAAGGCTGGCATGGATTATTCAGATATTGATTTCTTTGAAGTAAACGAAGCGTTCGCTCCCGTAGTCATGGCATGGCAGCAGGAGACTGGAGTTCCATGGGACAAGGTAAATGTCCATGGCGGTGCAATCGCAATAGGGCATCCGCTTGGTGCAACAGGAACAAGAATACTTTCTGGAATGCTTAACATTCTGGAGAAGCATGGCAGGAAATTTGGCCTGATAGCAATCTGTGAAGGCGGTGGAATGGCAAATTCCATGATAGTTGAAAGGCTGTAAATAATCACCTTTCTTCTTTACCATCTTTCTGCATAAGTTAAATGAGTCCACTGGGCGAATAATCTTCAATGGCAAAATTCTCCAATTTCTTTCAGAATAAAAAAAAGATAGGGTGAGTTATTGATTTTTAAAAAAGTGGTGTGAACCCCTGATTACTTGTCACACTTTCCAGTGGGACAGGCGGGGTCGAAGGTCGCATCCAGCTTGAGGTACTTGTCAGGAACAGTTTTGATGAGTTCAATGGTCTGCTTCTCTGCCTCGGGCTGTTTTGGCTCGGGAGCTTTCTTCTTCTCCTTGAGCCTCGACTGGGTTCCAGAGTAGAGAACCTGCTCTGATTTGCTTCTGTCCCTGTACACTGTGATTCCCTTGCAGTGGAGTTCGTGTGCCATGAGGTATGCCTTTGCAATATCCTGTGGCGTTGCATCTGAAGGCAGGTTTATTGTCTTCGATACACCTGAATCACAGTATCTCTGGAATGTTGCCTGCATGAGCACGTGCCATTCCGGGTCGATCTCATGTGCTGTGACGAACAGCCTCTTGATGTCTTCTGGAAGATCTATTTCGTGAAGGTTTCCAGTCATGGCGACCTCATGCATGAGGTCCTCAGAGTACAGGTTCCTGTCCTTGAGTACCTGCTCAAAGATGGGGTTGATCTCCATTAGCTCCTGGCCATTGAGGACATGCCTTACGAAAGCCAGAGCAAACAGTGGCTCAATTGAGGATGAGCAGTTTGCAATGATTGAGATAGTTCCAGTGGGGGCAATGGTGGTTGTGGTGGAGTTTCTTCTCTTGAGCCCTTCCTTGTCGTAGGTGGATCCATACCATCCAGGGAATACTCCCCTGCTCTCTGCCAGTATTTCTGATTCAGAGTGGGATTCATCCTCAAGGAAACTCATGACCCTCTCCGCCATTTCAAGGCCTGCACCGCTGTTGTAAGGTATGCCTAGGAGCATAAGGAGGTCTGCAAATCCCATATACCCTAGACCAATCTTCCTGGTGGTCCTCGCCATCTTCTCGATCTTTTCAACCGGGAATTTGTTTGCGTCTATAACGTTGTCAAGGAACTTTGTGGAAAGGTGTACGACTTCTTTCAGGTGGCCCCAGTCCACTTCTCCATTCTTCACGAATTTACCCAGGTTTATTGATCCCAGGTTGCATGGCTCGTAAGGCATAAGCGGCTGCTCACCGCATGGGTTCGTGGCCTCTATGTCGGCAATGTGCCTTACAGGGTTCTTCCTGTTGATCTCATCTAGGAAGATCAGGCCTGGATCTGCCGTCTGCCATGCCTTGTTGACGATGGTCTCCCACATGGTTTTAGCCTTGACCCTGTTGATGATTTTCCCACTTCTCGGGCTCCTGAGTTCTATGTATTCATCAGCGTCCAGCTTCTCGAAGAACTGGTCATCCATTCCAACGGAAATGTTGAAGTTGCTGAGGATTGTGTTTTCAGCATCCTTGCTGAGAATGAAGTCCATTATGTCCGGGTGATCATACCTGAGGATTCCCATGTTGGCTCCTCTTCTCTTCCCTCCCTGTTTGATGATGTCAGTTGTGACATCAAAAATTTTCATAAATGAAACTGGACCAGAGGCAACGCCCTTTGTTGAACCAACGAGGTCATCCCTTTCCCTAAGCCTGGAAAATGAGAATCCTGTGCCTCCCCCTGATTTGTGTATCATTGCCTGGTACTTCAGTGATTCAAAGATATCTTCAATGCTGTCTCCAACTGGCAATACAAAGCAGGCTGAGAGCTGGCCAAGCCGTGCACCCGCGTTCATGAGTGTTGGGGAGTTTGGGATGAATTCTAGCTTGCACATTACATCGTAGTACTTTTCTATGGTATCTGCAGCAGTGGTTGGCTTCGTGTAGATGAAGTTCAGGAATTCCTCGAACGAGCCCGTAAGTTCTTTCTCATTCACAAGGTGGTCATGTGCTCTTTCCAGGACTTCCATCTGCGTCTTTGAGATGGAACCAAATAACTTTCCGTCCTTTGGGACCTTTCCCGTCTTCAGGAATGTCCTGTAGTCGTAAAGCAGTTCAACAACACCAATGTGCGAAGCTACTCTCCTGAACATCTGGCTGGGCGTTTCAACAATCTTTCCCTCTTCATCCTTGAGCAGGTATCTGGCTTCAAGTGTTTTAATTGCATTTATGGAAAGCTTCAGGTCATCGGTAACCCCAATTCTGGCTTTCTCCTCCCTGATGGTTCTTCTCTTTTCCCTGTATAGAATGTAAGCCTTTGCAACCTCATTATATCTGTTTCCTTTCCGTGCAGATCCCATGAGGACGCTTTCAACCTTGTCCTGAACCTGCTCAACTGTTGGCCTAAGGGTTTCCTTTTCAACCTCGGAAACAACCTTTGCTGCAATTTCATCAGCTTCCTTCATTGAGCCGGTCTTAACAGAGAGCATTGCCTTGTAAATGGCCCTGGAGATCTTTGATATGACAAAGTCTACCTCGGTCCCATCTCTCTTGATTATCTTCTTTATCTTGTGTTCATGCTCGCTTATCATACTCTCATCTCGGTAACATTATCATCTCTTGGATGTACAAATCATTCTACATTATCTGATTTGATCACAATCCTGATAACTAATGTTTTACACGTTCTGATCATATTAAAGTTTTTAAGTCTAAACTAAGACTTATTTCTTATATGTTAATTGTAAATTTGATATTAAACTTCATCCCAGACATTGAAATATGGCTATTTTAGATTATATGTATTATAATATATCACTATATAGAAAACTCTGGGAATGGTGATGTTGTTCTTGTTATGTATTAACAGGTGCGACAGATGAAATTCAGGCAATATGATCTTGAAAATGCTGTTCAAATTTAATATTCGTCTTTAATATCTCATATCTATGAAGACAGTCGAATGCGTTCCTAATTTCAGTGAAGGGCGTAATCGTGGCAAAGTGGAGCAGATTGTCGAAGCAATATCCTCTGTGGAAACCGTAAAGATTCTTGACATGGAGCTTGACGAAAACCATAACAGAAGTGTAGTGTCATTCACCGTTGGGCTTGAGCATGCGGTGGAGTCGGCATTTGCAGGTATTGCCAAAGCTGCACAACTGATCGATCTGAACAAGCATTCGGGTGAACACCCAAGATTTGGCGCATCTGACGTAATACCATTCATACCGCTCTCAGGGGCTACCTCTGATGACTGCATAAAACTCGCAAGGGAACTGGGGCGAAGAGTTGGGGAAGAACTCCAGATACCAGTATACATGTACGGGGATGCAGCTTTTCTTGAAAACCGGAAAAGCCTTGAGAACATAAGGACAAAAAGTTTCCAGTACGAGGAACTCAGGGCTTCAATTGTAGAAGCTACATGGAAACCGGACTTCGGGCCTGCAAAAATAGGCCCGGCAGGGGCAAGCATAATCGGGGCACGGGATTTTCTCATTGCATACAACGTAAATCTGAACACGCAGGACATATCCATTGGCAAGAAGATTGCCAAAGCACTCAGGGCGAAAGATGGTGGTTTCACCTTTGTAAAAGCACTTGCATTCTTCCTGGAGGACAAGAAAATGGTACAGATCTCAATGAATCTGACCAATTACAGGAAGACGCCCATACACAGGGTCTTTGAGCTGGTGAAGCTAGAAGCTTCAAGATATGGTGTCTCCGTCGTGGAATCAGAAGTTGTTGGCCTTGTCCCTCTTGAAGCTATGATAGAGACTGCAAAATTCTACCTTCAGCTTAACGGATTCAAAGGAGACCAGATTCTTGAAAAGAAGATGTGGGGATGAAAATGGAATCATTAGACAGTTTTGTGGAAAGGCTTGCAAGCGCTAGCCCGGCACCCGGCGGTGGGGCAGCCAGCAGCCTGGTAGCAGTTGTTGGCACTGCGCTTACCTCCATGGTGGCAGGGCTCACAGTGGGTAAGAAGGGATATGAAGACAGCCAGAAAATAGCGGAGCAGGTTTTCAGGAGGTCCTCCGAACTGAGGGCAGAACTCAGGAACCTTATGAGGCTGGATGAGGAAGCATTCAACAAAATCGTTGCAGCATGGAAGATGCCAAAGTCCAGCGACGAAGAGAAGGCAAAGAGGGAAATTGAACTTCAAGCAGCAACAAAGCACGCCATAAAGGTCCCCTGGCAAATTGCATCAGCTTCACAGGAAGTTCTGAGGCTTTCTGCTTTGCTGGTATCTTATGGAAACAGGAATGCCATAACTGATGCTGGCTGCTCCCTGGAATTTTCCCTTGCTGCCCTGAAAGGGGTAATCCAGAATATACGGATTAACCTCAAGTCTCTCAAGGATCCGGAAACGGTGGCAATGGAGCAGCTCAAGATTAAACTGTTCCTTGAGGATTCGGACCAGATTTACCGTAACGCAATTACGGAACTTGAAAGGAAGCTTTAGGTGAATTGAAGTGAAAGACGGACTGCCTGAATTAAAGGACATTAAGGAAGCTCAGGAATATCTAAAAGGAAAGACCAACAGGACGCAACTTGCCAGATCTACAACATTCAGTGAAATGCTAGGAGGGACCATATACTTCAAGATGGAAAATCACCAGAAGACCGGCTCTTTCAAGGCAAGGGGGGCCCTCTACAGAGTGTCAAAACTCACACCGGAGGAAAGAAAGAAAGGCGTAATAACTGCAAGCTCCGGAAACCATGCTCAGGGAGTCGCTTACGCAGCAAAGTACAACGGGATCTCTGCAAAAATTGTCATGCCAGAATTTACCACTCCTGCAAAGATAAATGCTGTTCAGGGGTATGGAGCCGAAGTAGTCCTGGGCGGGATAGACTATACTGAGGCAAAAGCCATAGCTGACAGGATAAGGGATGAGGATGGCCGGATTTTCATTGAAGCATTCAATGACCCATACATTATTTCAGGCCAGGGAACAGTGGGGCTTGAAATAATGGAAGAACTTCCCGATGTGGATGTGATTGTGGTTCCAATAGGGGGCGGGGGCCTAATGTCAGGTATATCGATTGCAGCAAAGAGCATCAACCCTAATGTTAAGATAATCGGTGTGGAATCAGAACTCTCTGATTCAATGCTCAAGTCTGTGGAGGAGGGAAAGATAGTTCCCCACACGAGCGGGCAGAGCATTGCCGAGGGCATATCAGTGAAGTACCCTGGGGAACTGACATTCAAGGCAGTGCGCCAGAATGTGGACGAGATAGTGACCGTAAGCGATGAATCCATTGCACTTGCCATATACAAGCTTCTGGAAAGAAACAAGACACTGGTTGAACCATCAGGCGCAGCCACTGTTGCAGCTCTTATGGACCACAAGATCGATGTGAGGGGAAAGAAAGTGGCGGTTATCCTTTCAGGAGGTAACATGAACTTCCTCCTGCTGTCCAAGATAATCTATAAGTCACTTGAGATCGAGTCCAAGCTCATCCGGATTGAATTCAAGATACCAGACAAGCCCGGGACCCTCTACAGGATTGCATCTGTTATATCGGAAATTGGCGGGAACATTTACCATGCTGAGGTTGACAATCTTGCCCGGAACACCCCCGTGGGATACCAGACCGTTACTTTCACAGTCAACGTAAGGGACGAAACGCATCTGGAAGTGCTTCTGGAGAAAGTCAAGCTACTGGGGTACCAGTTTGAAGTTGTTACTTGATGACAACAAACTCTTGGAACTCTTCAATTTCATCTTCCTGAGACTGGAATTTTTCAACCTTGGCTGGAAAAAGTTCAGTACAGGATCTGTGGATCATTGACTGGATTACCTGCGGTTCACCCTCAATATGGGCCTCCACTGAACCATCATCAAGGTTCTTAACCCAGCCGACAAGATTCAGGCTGTTTCCAAGCGCGGCAAAATTTCTTCTGAAATTAACTCCCTGCACATCTCCGTAAAATCTTACCCTTCTTGCAACTATCATTTTTACCATCAACCTAATTTCTGCTGATTATTGTGAGCACATCACTGTCCAGGAGTTCGTATTCCAGGCCAACACGAAGTTCAGCCTGCTTCCTGTGAGGGCCGGTGATTATTGCATACCTGAAGGAGTCAAGCATTTCCCTGCTTATCTTCCTCACGATCTCCCTGACAACCACTCCCTTTCTCACGACCATTGGCCTCTCCATGTCAACGCGTCCGGATTTTTCCCTGAGGTAAACACGCACCAACTCAAGTGACTGATAAATCTGTTCCTTGAGGTTCTCTATGCCTATGTTTGCAGATGCTGAAACGGTCAGCACCTTGCCATACTGTCTGAGGCTATCGATGTTTTCCTTCTTGTGCGGAAGGTCGATCTTGTTCACCACGAAGAGGGCCGGAGCATAAATTGTATTTCCCCTTAGGTGGTCAATCAGGTCATCCATGGTTATGGCCTCCCTGATGAATACGTCCGCGTTTGTGATCTTGAATTCCTTAAGGACAGAACGGATTTCATCATCATTTATGTCGACTTTCTTTGGCTTGTGAATCTTGATGCCGCCGCTATTACTCTTTTTTATGGAAATGTTCCTTTTCCGCCTGTTTAAGACGATGCCTGCACGGTGTAGCTCAAATATTATCTTGTCAACCCCTTTGGCATCGACATCTGTGATAACCAGGACAAGATCAGCGTTCCTGACCATGCTCAGGACTTCCCGCCCCCTGCCGGAACCCACACTGGCGTTCTCAATTATTCCCGGAAGGTCAAGTATCTGTATCTGGGCGCCCTTGTAATTCAGTGTTCCAGGGATGACGGTCAGCGTTGTGAATGCAAAGCTTCCTATCTTGCTCTCCTGGGAAGTGAGCTTGTTCAGGATGCTGCTTTTTCCCACGCTTGGGAAGCCGACCAGGGCCACGGTAGAATCACCGGACTTCGGGATGGAAAAACCCTCACCGCCACCCTTCTTCTGGGACAGCGATTCCAGCTCCAGCCTAGACAGTTTGGCCTTCAGGATGCCTATGTGCTTCTGTGTGGCCTTGTTGTACTCTGTCTTGTGGAGTTCCTCCTCAATTTCCTTTATTCTGTCCTGAATTGTAGGCATTTGGTTTACAGGTCATTATTTCCACATTTAAAACTCTATGAGTCTTTTTGGGTAAAATTATAACCAAAGAGATAATAACGTAGCAATGCAGGTCTCCCAGACGACGTTTATCCTTTACGCACTGATCTTTCTGCTGGTAGGGGGTGCGCTTGGTGCATGGATTACCAGGCTCATAATGAGATATCCGTTTGGCAGGAACCCGCTCACAGGAAAAGATTCATACATTGGCAGGAAAGCAGTAGTTGTGGGGAAGAAGCATGGTATTCTCAGGGTATCTCTAAATTCCCAGGTATGGAATGCCGAATGCTCTGACATTGACTCTGTCAGGATTGGGGATTCCGTGGTTGTCACGGATATGGACAATCTCACTTTGAAAGTGGAGAAAAAAGTGGCCCCTGAAAATCTTGCACAGCTTGACACAGACACTATGGGGCGTTCCTCTTGAAAAGCTGGTAAAGGTAAATAGTCTCAAAGAAGAATGATTGTTTGGCTTTTTCCAGGAAGGTGTACTGGGAAAATTCATCAATGAGCGTGCTGATGTCCGTAAGGCTTGACAGTATTATATAAATTGATCCATGATCCTCTAGGTGCTCTGATGCGCCCTTCAGGAATGGCCTGATGACGTCAAACCCCTCTGCCCCGCCGTTCCACTGGCTGGCTTCCTCATACCTGTCCTCAGTGGGGAGGTAAGGCGGATTGAATATTATGGTATCAAACCTGCCCTCGATCCTGTTGAAAAGCTGTGAATCAATAATCTCCAGGTCGACGTGGTTCCTGATGGCATTCCTTTCGCAGCAGTTCCTGGCATCCTGGGAAACGTCACAACATGTTACCTTTCTTCCCAGCTTGCAGCAATAAACGGAAATGATTCCCGTGCCGCAACCAACCTCAAGAACATTCGTGCCCGGGATCATATTGTCCATTATAAGGAACGTGTCTTCTGCGGGGCCGTATACCTTGCTGCAGTGCTCGATTGAAATTGAACTGTACTTCCCGTAATGGACTATCAACTTTTCATCATGCCACAGTTGGATAAAGTGTTAAGCCATCTGAAATTAGTTGCAGATGCCTGAAAATTTAACACAAATGCGGTATATGTGCCAAACAGGTAAAGAACTTAATAGAAGATGCATTTAATGGACGATTGCAAGATACAACTTCGCCTAAGAAGATCATTATCACCGAAAAGGCTGATGCAGCAAGGAGAATTGCCTATATTCTCTCGAACGGGACCTCCAAGCAGAAGAGATCTAAGGGCCTCAACTACATTGAATTTGGAGAGGGGGATGACCGGCACGCAGTCATCCCACTGAGCGGCCACATAGTGGCAATTGATTTCAATGACAGCATGAAGGACTGGAAATCCACCAAGCTGGAAGACCTCATTTCTTCAAACATTGTACACAAGGTTACCAACAAGAGCGCATTCAACAGCCTTGTATCCCTCACAGACAAGGCTGACAGCATCATTGTCGCCACTGACTATGACAGGGAGGGGGAACTCATCGGTGTTGAGGCACTGGATATAGTGGACAGGAACGTGCTTCAGAAGGTGAAATCAAATCCCGAAATCAAGCGCGCAAGGTTCAGTGCCCTGACGCCGGACGACATAAGAAAGGCATTCTCGGAACTTGCGGATGTGGACAACGACTTAGCTCAGTCTGCCTCAGCAAGGGAAGAAATTGACCTCTTCTGGGGGGCGGTCCTTACGAGATTCTTTTCACTTACCTCGAACCGCCTGGGAAAGAATTTTCTATCAGTAGGCAGAGTGCAGACTCCGACCCTTGCGATTGTCGTGAGGAAGGAGCTTGAAATAAGGGACTTCGTGGAGAAGCCGTACTGGACAATCAGCATACTGTTCAACAAGAAGAGGGATTTCGTGTCTACCTACAAGGAGGGGGCGATCTGGAACCGGAAGGATGCAGACGGAATTTATGAGGCAATAAACGGCCGGAACGGAACAGTCAAGGAATTCTCCAGGAACGATGAAAGGATATACAAACCTCCACCATTCAACACCACAGAGTTTATCAGGGAAGCCTCCAGGATAGGAGTTCAGCCAGGAAGGGCGATGAAGATTGCCGAGGACCTATACACGAGAGGTTACATCAGCTATCCAAGGACAGATAACACGGTCTACCAGAGGTCCATAAATCTCAAGGGAGTATTGAACAAGCTCAAGGAGACAGAGTTCTCCGAACTAGTTAAGAAGGTCATGGAACAGGAGACAATAAGGCCCTCAAGGGGAAAGACTGAGGCGACAGACCATCCCCCTATCTATCCGGTATCACCCGCAAAGCAGTCTGACCTGAGGGGTGATTACTGGAAAATCTATGAACTGATTGTGAGGAGATTCCTGGCTACACTCTACAGGGAGGGGACAAAGGAAGTAACCTACGCACTCATAGATGTCAATGGGCACGATTTTGAATCCAGGGGGCAGACCATAAAGGATCATGGATGGCTGGAACTCTATCCATACAGGAAGATCGAGGAGACATTGGTCCCCGAGCTTCAGCCGGGAACAGAGGTCAAGGGTAAGGAGTGGAACCTTAACGAGGAAATGACCAAGCCCCCAAGGAGATATGACATGGCCTCACTCATTAAGAAAATGGAGGAGTTGAACCTTGGTACCAAGAGCACAAGGCATGACATTATAGAAAAACTTCAGATGAGAGGCTTCATTGAAGGCAACCCTGTCAGGCCCACTTACCTGGGAATGGGGCTTATCGAGTCTCTGCTCATGGTTCAGTCCACAATTACCGAGCCTGACATGACTGCTACACTGGAAACTGAAATGGATGGGATTGCCAACAGAAAAAGGACCAAGTCTGATGTGGTGCAGATTTCCAAGGATATGCTCCTGGATGTACTGAAGCAGTTCAGGACCAAGGAGGAAGTCATAAGGGATACCATTATAAGTTCCCTGAGGAAGGGGAACCCGGTTGGGAAATGCCCTATCCACGGCAGGGACATAGTCCTTATGAGAAACAAGGATTATTCCCGTCTGAAGTGTGAACAGGAAGGTTGCATTATTGATTTCCCCAGCCCTCTCAGGGGCACTCCTCAAATACTGGAGGATAAATGCGAGGAATGTGGCCTCCCCCTCATAAGGGTCATTAGGAGGGGGCAGTCACCTGAGACCCGGTGCATCAACCCAAAGTGCCAGTTCAATTCCAACAGGGCAATCATGGGAAAGTGCCCCCAGGACGGTGGCGATCTCATAATTCGCCAGTCAAGGTTCGGCAAGAGGTTCCTTGGCTGTTCCAACTATCCTAAATGTACTACAACTTACCCCCTGCCACAGATGGGCCAGCTTAAGAACACGGGGGAAATATGCGAAGAGTGCGGATCACCCCTCATAATAGCCTTCAGGAACCGCAGGGCCTGGAAGTTCTGCCCAAAGATGGACTGCAAGTACAACAAGGAAAAGAAAGCCAAGCCAAAGGAAAATGGCGACGAAGAGGAACCAAAGGAGAAAAAGAAGAGTGTGAAAAGCAGTGGCAGGCGCACTAAAAAGCAAAGTTCCTGAGGTATCAAGCCTCATACTTTTTGTAATATCAGCCCTATTCGCAACTTTCCTCTCATCACTGATTATCGCGTCAGGTGCACAGGCTCCTCCAACAAGCGGCACTCAGGGTGCATCTTACATTATCTATTACCTTGTTGCTGCAATTGCATTCTCAGCAGTGGTCATTTATCTTGGCAGGAAGCGAATTGCCGGCATACTCAGGTGGGTTTTTCTTGCAATTATAGCGTACATAGTATTCTATGTCTGGATATTCATAGGCGCGTATATTGCCCAGACATACCTGGAGTATTACATCATGCTGTTTGCGGCACCTGCAATAATGGTCCTGCTTCTCATATTCAAGAATGAATGGTATGTGGTGGATGCGGCTGGCTTCTTCCTTGTGGCTGGTGTATCAGCAATATGGTCGCTTATCATCGGGGTCTGGGCATCTGTAGCTTTTCTTGTAGTCTTTGCAATCTATGATTACATTGCAGTATACAGGACAAAGCATATGGTTAGCCTGGCAAAGGTTGCAGTCAATGAAAAGCTGCCACTGCTCTTCGTATTCCCCGGTGAAAGAGGGGTAAAGATGAAGGATGTTAAAATGGCCGATGGTGCGGATAAGGGGGAGCACAAGATGCTGCTTCTAGGGTTCGGGGACATGGTTTTCCCGAGCATAATGGTGGTTGCCTCCTATCTGTACGGAAAGGCAAACCCTTTTCCATTCTTGCTTTTTCCCCTCATAGGCGCAATTATTGGAATGGGAGTTCTTCTGTTTACAAAGGTTGCCCGCCCTGCACCCGGCCTGCCATTAATAAATGGAGGGGCTGTTTTAGGTTTCCTCATTGCGTACCTGATTTTCACTGTACTGCTTTGAATATTATCAGTGCAGGAATACTCTCTTGCCAGTGAAGTACATTGGAATTCCCAATTCCTCGGCTTTAGCAATTACTTCTTCATCCCTGACCGATCCGCCAGGCTGGACTATGGCTGCAACGCCTGCTGAAGAAGCGAGTTCAACGTTGTCGTAGAATGGAAAGAATGCATCTGACGCAAGGACTGCCCCCTTAGACTTGTCTCCTGCCCTCCCTACAGCTCCCCTGAGAGCTTCTATTCTCGAAGTCTGGCCTGCTCCGATGCCAACAGTCATGCCATCCTTTGCAAGGACAATTGCATTGCTCCTGCAGTGGGCTACAACCTTCCAGGCAAATGACATATCATCTATCTGCTGCTGATTGGCCTTATGTGAATTTTTGAGCCGAAGTTCCCCGAATTCAGAGGAAAGTGGCCCCTGAACAAGGAATCCGTTTGAGATTGACCTTACCCTGAGGTTTTTGTCCTGAATAAGAGGCACCCTGAGCACCCTGAGATTTTTCTTTTTCTTCAAGCCTTCAAGGGCACCTGATGTGTAATCAGGGGCTATAAGCACTTCAACAAAGTACTTCGACATGGCTTCAAGGCAGGCTTCATCAAAGATCCTGTTCAACGCCATCACTGATCCGTAAACCGACTCGCTGTCTGCCTCTATAGCCTTCATTAGTGCTTCAGAGGCGGTTGATGCTGTGGCGACTCCGCATGGGGTGTTGTGCTTCACCACAACTGCAACAGGCTCATTGAAATCAAGTGCTGTTTCCAGGGCAGCATCGGCATCCTGGAGATTGTTGTATGATAGTTCCTTGCCCTGGAGTGGCTGCGCATTGGCTATTCCGTTCCCGGAGCCGTCTGAATAGACGAAGCCTTTCTGGTCAGGGTTTTCCCCGTACCTCAGTTCTTTCCCATTCATTCCTTTAAGGTAAAACCTGGAAGGCAGTGTTCCAAGGAGCTTGTCCGCAAGAGACTGGTATATTGCAATATCATAATCAGCTGCCCTACCAAAAGCCCTCAGGGCAAGTCTTTTCCTGGTCTCCAGGGATACCTTAGAGTTCTGGAGGAGTTCCTTTTCGACCATCTCGTACTGGTCAGGGCTCGTGAGGACAACCACATTCACGAAGTTCTTTGCAGCTGCCCTCAGCAGTGAAATTCCGCCAATATCAATATTCTCTATCATATTGTGCAGTTCTCCGGTTTTCGCAGCTTCCTCAAAGGGGTAAAGATTAGTAATTACCATGTCAAATTCTGGAAAATTTCTTTCCGCCAGCTGTTTCTTGGCCTCCTCATCCCTTGTGGACAGTATTCCCGAGAAGATTGCAGGATGCAGTGTCTTGACCCTTCCTCCAAGCAGTTCTTCAAACCCTGTCAGCTCTGATATATTTATGGCCCTAATTCCTCCTTCTGTAATGTGCCTGTAGGTGTTTCCGCTTGCATAGACCTCGGTTATGGACTGTGAAATCCCTTTAAGAAAAGCAGTCAGGTTTGTTTTGTCATGAACACTGGCAAGAATTTTCATTATGAAAGCTTATGGCATCCATGTTTAATTGGTTTGCATTTGGCATATTAAGGGTAAAAAAATTACCGAGGGTAATTGTATTACATATCACAGTAATTTAGGCTGCATGAATACAAAACCTTTATGTTAAATATAAAATCACTCGAAAAGAGGCAATACAATGGAGAGAAACATTGCTGTAGAACAAATCAAGCAGACACCCACACACAAGAGGGAAATTGAAATCGTAGAGCGGAAGGGTATAGGGCACCCTGACAGTGTTTCAGATGGAATTGCAGAATCAGTAAGCAGAGCGTTGAGTAAGTATTACCTTAAGGAATATGGAAAGATTCTCCATCATAATACAGACCAGGTAGAGGTTGTAGGTGGCCAGTCTGCTCCAACATTTGGCGGAGGAAAGGTACTGGAACCAACCTACATTCTTCTCAGCGGAAGGGCAACCACAAAGGTAGGAAATGAAAGGATACCGTTCAAGTCCATTGCAATTAAGGCAACAAGGGAGTACCTCAAATCGAACTTCGACCACCTTGACCTTGATGCAGATGTTATGATTGACTGCAGAATCGGGCATGGCTCAGTTGATCTCACCGAGATTTATGACACATCAAAGCTAAGGGCAAACGACACATCATTCGGGGTAGGATTTGCGCCATATTCAGACACTGAGAGGCTCGTTTACGAAACGGAGAAGTACATCAACAGCAAAGAATTCAAGAAGAAGCTACCTGCAATTGGATACGATATCAAGGTCATGGGCTTCAGACAAAAGGAAAACATAAACCTAACAGTGGCTGCCGCCTACGTTGACAAGTTCGTAAAGGATGACCCGGAGTATTTTGCAATAAAGCAAGAGCTCATGGAACACATAACAAAGCATGCTGAAGCCCTCACCGACAAGCCGGTCAAGATTTACATCAACACTGCGGATGAGGAAGACGGAAAGGGAACAGGACACTATCTCACAGTTACTGGTCTATCAATGGAAAACGGGGACGATGGATCAGTGGGAAGAGGTAACAGAGTTACGGGCCTCATCACACCATACAGGCCAATGAGCATGGAAGCAGCTGCAGGAAAGAACCCCGTCACGCACGTGGGAAAGCTTTACAATGTCCTTTCAAACCTCATTGCTCAGGATGTAGTCAAGGAACATGGAGAAGATGTACAGGAAATCCACGTGAGGATTGTTTCCCAGATTGGAAGAAGAATTGACGACCCCCATGTAGCAAGCCTCCAGGTCATATACGCAGACAACGTTGATCCGTCAAAGCTGAAAAACAACATAAGAAACCTCGCCGATGATAGGCTTGCAAAGATCTCTGAACTTACTAAGATGTTTACCGAAGGCAAAGTAGCGGTCTTCTAAACTAAATTATTTTCCACATTGTGAAAGCATCGGATGCGTCGCTGTAATAGGCACGCAATCTTGATGTAATCACAAACCCGAATCTTTTATAAAAAGCAATGGCAACTTCGTTGTCTGTTTTAACTTCAAGTTTTACGCTGATGAACCCATTCTGCCTGCAAAACGCCAGAAAATCGAGCATGAGTTTCTCCCCTATGCCCTGCCTTCTGTGGGCCTCATCCACTGCAAACATCAGGATTCTTGCTTCATTGGGGGTGTTTCTGGCACATATCATGAATGCAACAATTTCCCCTTCAATGGCATAGACTGTGAACCCGTCCTGCCATGAATCGAAAAGGTCGAAAATGAGGCTGGAAGTATAGTATTCAGTAAGGGAGTTTCCAGCAATTTCCAGTATCCTGTCTATGTCGCTCCTCTGGAACTGCCTTATCATGCCATACTGGGATGTGTCAATATGCATTTATATCCCCATAGAGTACTATTAGGATTTTTAGTTTTCGACTAAACCATGCGAAATATCAAGCCTGTTCCATCTGCCGGAGCTTGATTTTCCTCACTTCCCTGTTATATGCCTCTGCGACGTCAGCGAAACCAATGGTCCCCAGGACTCTCTGCCTGTCATTGGAGTCCACAACCACAAGTTTCCCTGAAGGGGTGCGGGTCAGCATGTCAAGCGCAATGTGTATGTTTTCATCTTGGGTTATAATGGCAGGATCGGTGGTCATGACATCCCTTACCTTTGTGGTGGCCAGGGACATATCAGATCTTATATTCTCGATGGAGAGCGTTCCAAGAAGCATATGATCCCTCTCAACAACGATAGTTTTTGTTCTCGTGGATCTGAGAAGGGACATGACCTCGTTGAGAGGCTGATCAGGGTCAGTTGAGGGGTACGAAACCACCATGGCATCGTAAACTGATACCTGGTCCATGACGGGCCTCTCATATTCTGCCCGGTGGGCAGGAGACGCTTCGCGGTTCTTGACCTGTGCACGGTAAATGGAATACTTTGAGCCGGAAACGAAGTAAGACACCGTGGTTGCAAGCATCAGGGGCAGGAAGAGGCCGAAACCCCCCGTCATCTCTGTACCCATGATCAGGACTGAGATTGGCGCCTTGGATATTCCCCCAAAGAACGATATCATGGTAACGATGGTCAATTCTGCAACATTAATGAATGGAAAATACGGGTGAATGACAACTCCCATTGCAGCACCAAGGAAAGCGCCTGTTACTATGCCAGGGGCAAATACTCCCCCTGAACCGCCTGAACCAATCGTCAGGGAAGTGGCCAATATCTTGAGAAAGAATAGTATGATGAGGACATAGAGGGGGAGAAGGGCAAGGTTGTTGAAAAAGATCAACTGTACCCATCCATAGCCAAGACCAAGAATCTGGGGGTACTCTATTGCAATGAGGCCAACTAGGAGCCCCCCAATCGCAGGACGAAAATACTTTGGAATTCTTCCCATTCTGAGGAAGAGCGATTGGATTCCATAGAAAGTCTTTACATACAGGATGCCCCCAAAGCCAGCAATTATACCTGCCATAAGATAGATAAGAAGTGCCGTGGGATGTGCAAACCCAAGATAAGTTGTACCCGGGATTGTGAAAAGCGGCTGGTATCCGAACGCATAGCCGAAGATTGCATAGCCCGTAATTGAGGCGATGATGGAAGGGATGAGCGCCTCGACCTCAAAATCTTGCCTGTAAAGGATTTCGGTGCTGAGAAGGGCACCACCGAGAGGTGCCATGAATATGCTTCCTATTCCTGCCCCTATCCCTGCTGCCATGGCAATTCTCCTGTCGTGGTCAGAAAGTTTGAATGTGTCAGCCACAAAGGAACCGAAACCGGCGGCAATCTGTGCGGTTGGGCCCTCTCTACCTGCGCTTCCTCCAGAACCTATCGTGACCGCGGAAGCAACCAGTTTTACAAGCGGTATCCTTCTTCTTATCTTGCCATTGTTATAGTGAAATGCGCTGATTGCGGCATCTGTACCATGACCCTCAGCTTCAGGCGCAAACTTGTATACGATGAATCCTGAGACCAAGCCTCCCAGTACTGTTGAAACGGGGATCAGCAATCGCCTGTAGTGGCCAAGGGAATATGCGGCGGTCTGCCCGGCAATTCCCTCTACCGGTAGTGATAGGCCTGTTATGTTGGTGAGAATGATATTCGAAAAGAGTGCTATTGCTTCGTATAGGGCAAGGCTCCCAATTCCTGCGATAATGCCTATGAGAAGGCCTACAAGGACCCATTTCCCAACAGTACCTTTGTCCAGCATCTGTCTGATGCTCTGCCTCAGCCTGGCATTATCATTAAGTAGATGCAACAGAGAGGCATTTAAGCATCATATAAAGTTGTTTATTCGACCCGTTTATTCTTCCGCATTTCAAAGAATTTTTCCGCATCGCCCGCAGGATCATGGGATAGCATCATATCAGGAATGTAGGATCGGAAGTACGCTGCCCTTCTGTCAAGTATGATTGCAGAGCCGATGTCATCGGCGCTTCTAATTAATCTGCCTATTGCCTGCCTCATCTTCACCAGGACTGGAAATGTAACTGCATATTCCCAACCGTTCCTGTGTACGTTTTCGTAGTAGGCAAAGAGTGCCTTGTGCTTTGCATCAGGCCTCGGGTAAGGTATGCCAGCTATTACAACAACTTCCAGCTGTTCACCTGGAAGGTTGATCCCCTCAGATATTCTGCCGCCCATTACAGCAAGCAGGGGAGCATTGCCCTCCCTGAATCTCCCCAGGAGGCTCATGAGATCCTGCTGGCTGGTATTCCGGGACTCAGCCATATAAGGGAAGTTGAACCCGATCTGGATTATCCTGTCCATTACATTGTATGAAGTGAAGAAAACCACAGTCTTCCTGCCGACTTTCTCGATTATGGAGGATATGAGGTCCCTGAGTTTGACTGCCTGTTCGGGAGTGAATTCATCGTATTTTGTGGATATGTCGTCAAAATAGAGGATCTGCCTGTTTTCCACCGGGAAAATATTGCCCATCTTTCTGGCAGGAAGATCCGAAAAACCGGTGATATCTCTGTAAATCTTGAACGGTTCAAGTGTTCCAGACATGTGAATGGTCTTTGATTTTCTGAGGGGTTCAAGAATTCCTCGAGGTTCCATGCAGAATGCCTCAACCTTGCCATCGTCATCGTTTGACACTATGGCAACAAAACCTTCGTCCTCAGAATCCCTCCAGGTGAGCATCTTCCCTGACAGAGAAAGGACGTGTGAACGCGGAACTTTACCCATATCCTCTTTCTTCTGCGTAATCATCTCACCGAAGAGGGCGAATATTGACGTATAGGACCAGAAATCTTCTATTGACATTTTGGACCCAATTGCTGCGTACTCAACAAGGTCCCTGAAATGGATCCTTGCTTCGTCTCTCTTTTCAAGGTGTTCCTCCATGAGGTCCAGGATAGCGTTCCTGAGCATTTCGCAGTAATCCGTTGCCCTGAATCTTTCCGATAGTTCAGAATCTCCGAATTCCTGGGCCTCCTTTTCGGCAAGCTCAATATTTTTCATGGTTATTTCATAGGAAGATAGTTCACGCGCAAGATCGGGGAGGTTGTGTGCCTCGTCCATGATGACAACAAGATCTTCCCTTGCCACGCCCCATCTTGAA
>JAKAUW010000093.1 GCA_021817455.1 Thermoplasmata archaeon
GTCTCAGAGAGATGCGGAAAGCGCCCTGAAGCTATTCTTCATGTTCACCGAGGACAGGTACAGGCACCAGGCCGAGATATCTGAGAAGCTTGATCAGGGGTACCTTGTGCTGTGCGACAGGTATCTCTACTCATCCTTTGCCTATCAGGGACCCCTTCTTGAAGGAATTTTCGGCGCTCCGGAAAGGGTTGTGGCATGGATGTCAGGTGTTTCAGAAATCATAAAGGTACGGCCGGATCTTGACATTTATCTTGACATAAGTGCAGATACAGCAATAAAGAGGATATGGAACCGGCGCAGCATAACAGGCTTCGAGGATCTCCAGTACCTTGACAGGGTCAGGTCTTATTATACCGGCGTGCTGAGGAATAACCTCATGACCATTAACGGCGAAGACCAGCTGGACAGGGTAGTTAACGAAATATACAGCATCATCAGGCCGTAGTCACAATGACCTCATCTGAAAGGATAAGCAGGGTGTGCTCAGCCTGGGAAATGAAAGACCCCTTGTGTTCCCTCAGAACCGCAAACTCACTCACTTCCTTTGCTTTCATCATCTTGTGAAGATAGTCTGAGTAGTCCGGCATTATCTTCGCCACCCATCTTTCAGCGAATGGTACTGTGTTGAAATTCTGGTACAGTGGTTCATCCTTCCTGACCTTCGTTCCGCTGAGTATGTATATGTGCCCGCCCGGGCCGTTGTGTATCATGCCTATGCCTGTGCTGGCAAATGGCTCAATTGCAATTGCCATATCCGCATGGAATGTCTCGCCATTTCCGTCATCATAATTTGGGATGAATATCTCCGAGTGGAGATCGTATCTGTTGAGGCCGTGCCCGCCAAGATTTCTTATGGGTTTGAAACCGTGTGACGTGATTACCTTTCCGATTTCCTGTCCTATGGACCTGATCTGGGCTCCCGGTCTGACCTTCCTTATGGCTGCATTGAGTGCCTCACGGGTTGCGTCAATGAGATCGCTGTGCTGGCCGGATTCACCCACTTCCACAGTGGCGGCATTATCTGAGAGGTAACCGTCGACCGATGCCCCCACATCTATCTTCACCACATCGCCGGTGGCAAATTTCCTTTTATCGCCCACATATGGAGAATAATGCGCAGCCTCGTTGTTTATGGAGAGGTTTACAGGAAATGACGGGACTGCTCCCTGTTCCCTGATGAAACCTTCAATTTTTTCTGCAACATCCAGAAGCAGAGCACCGGGTGTTGCCAAGCTCTTTCCAAGCTCCAGCGCATCCCTGCCTATGACACCTGCTTCAAGATATTTCTTTTTAACTTCCAAGTCCAAGATAATCACCTACTTCATTATTGCAAGATGAATATGCGGCCTTCTTCCCCAGCTTTCGTAGGATGCTCCGCACTTCAAAGCTTGCTGGCGTAGCGTTGAGCGTTAATTCCCATAAGTCAAAATGTACCACATCCTTCACGATGGACCATCGAACTTTACTTATGCAGACGCTTTTGAAGCTATATGCAAATTCCATCCTTTTCATTTCCTCTTGTCAGCAGATAAATCAATATGTTGAGAGGAATCATAAAGATTCGCTTTCTTTGCTCCCATATCCTGCAAAAATCGGCTTCTCGTCAACATCCGTTAAATGGATAAAGGATCTGTACTTAGCTCAGAATTAGCTCAGGTGAATCAAGTATATCTAAATCTTCTATTGTTAGCTTCATTGTGATCAATCAGATTGGGCCGCCTGATTCTATGTTAAATACATTTATAATATAGATATATACTTATAATAAAATAAGAAAATTAATTATCTTCACCCGCATGTTTTTCATATGTTGCCTGATTCGATAACTGAGGATGCTTTTCAGGGAATTTCGATTATAGATGATATTCTTCAGCTTGACCCCAACGTATGGACCCTAAAGCAGAAAGTCTCATTAAAAGGGAAGAGCGGAATAAATCACCATGTGGATTTTTACTGCGAATCTAAAGATGGTGGGAAAATCATCATACTTAAGACCGACAAGGATTATGGTTCAATTTATGAGATAGTGGGAAAGGTTCAGATTCTTATGGCCGAAAAGTATTCTGACTTGACGTTCATAATGTGCAGTTGCGATGAAAACCATGGCAGTCTCATAAATGCCGTGAAAATGATCGGAGCCATCATCATAAAGAATTTCAGATTGGGCAGTGAGCTCTTTACTGCTGACTCAGGGAAACCATCCGCTAAGGATTCATTTGTACGAAGAAATACATCTGGATCAATGAGAATGAGAAGAGATCGGATGAGAATAATGCTGGATGTCATGGAACTTTTAAATGAGCGCAGCAGCAGAATCACCAACATAATCTACAAGTGCAACCTGAATTACAGGACAGCAAACGAACTGCTGGATGAACTCATAAAGAAAAATTACGTTCAGCTGAGAAGTGATAATTATAATGAAAGCTCATACTCACTCACGAAAGCTGGAAGCGATGCACTGCAAAATGTCAGGAAAATGTACTCAACATGATAAATCCAATAATTGCCATTACTCCCACCATTATCTTCATAACATGCGTATTTGTTTTTGTGGGATTGAGAAAGGAGTCACGAAAATATATCGCAGAAATGAGACAGCTTAGCGAGGATCAGACCAGAATAATGAACGTGATTTTCCTGAAAAAGATCATACGTTTCTTCGTAGAAAGCAAAACCAGCAGGGATACCGAACAACTTCTTGACAATATGGAAAATTTTATTGAAAGGATAGAGGAGGGGGCGTCGAATATCGCCAGTGATGCCACCAAGGAAATAGCGGAGCTTCATAATTATCTTGATAGAATAACCAGAAAGCAGAAAAATTTGGCCTCACTTCAGGTACTGACATCCATAATGACGAATACAGTCCTTGCCTATGGCATAATTGTAGCCGCAATGCAGTATTTCATACTTATTCTTTACATCCTAGTTCCTTCCTTTGCTCCGATAAAGCAGATAGATGATATTATGATAGGAGCTACTTTGATTTTCGGTGCAGTGATAATTTTATTCTATGTAGACATAGTGCGACTGACTGGAAGGATTAAAAACCTGAAGTATTCAGATCATGAACCTGTGAAAACTGCAGACAACGAACCCGGAATAAATTCATTTAATCCTGCCAGGTAATTTCTGAAATGTCCGTGCAGAATGGTGACTGATAAAGGTATAAAGCTTTGTATTCGTTACATAAATTGATGAAAGGTTCATATTTATAATTCAAAATTGTTTTTAAATACTCCAGCATCCGTGGGTTATGCGGATCCAGGTTATCATCATCTGTTCTGTGATGATTCTTTCGGTCATGTCCGGATCTCTTGCTTTTTCCGCTTTTTCAGGAACCGCAACCACAAATGTTTCAGCAACATCAAATTTTTTTGGGCTCAACGAGGGTGTTTCGGTATGTGCTTTCTGGGCAGATAATACTGAACTGTACGTGAACAGTCACGTTTTCAAGAGTGATTCAAACTGTCTGTTCAATGAGCTTTACCCGCCGGTTGAGGTTATTAAGAATCATACATCTTATTCTGGTTCCATAGCTGACGACCTGAACATATCGAATTTTTCACCTGGAAATGCAATGTTATTCTGTTTCCAGATTTACAATCCCAACAACCAGATTTTGTCCGTATCAAATATATCCTTTGGGCACTTCTCCGGGAACGGATTGAGCTTCTACAATGCAACGAGCTGCAATAATCAGGAAGCGTGGTTTGCAGTTGCTAACAACACTGTAAACCAGTGCCAGAATCCCGGAGGTTATTATGGCATAATATGGGAAAATGGAAACCAGGTATCTCCTGGCTGTACACTTACACTTGGCTTCTTCATCTTTCTATCACAGACCTCTGGAAACAATTACCAGGAGTCCTCATTCACCTTACCATTGATCATAACCATGACAGAGCAGTAACTGCAGAAACCTGATGCCTTCAATTATGCACACCATAAAGAAATTCTCCATAATTTATGTGGACTGGATCAGCCAGATATCAAAATATTGCGCTCTCATTCTTTCTATATTTTATGATATATACTCTGCACTGCAAAATATTTTAAGGGATATTCACTTGGTTCAATATCTTCATGAAGTCTATAATCAGTAAGAAAAGTAAACCTACGGTTTTAGCAGTCGTGGGCATCATTATTCTTGCCGTAGCTCTCATTGTTCTTGTTCAGCCTCGGCCAAGGGATGTTCGTGAAGCATATGGTTCTTATTCGCTGAATACAGGCATGACTCTTGTTGATCAGTTACGAAACAGCACCCTTTATGGCAACAATACTAGCCTCACAAATCCATCTGTAATATACAAAAGCATCAGCAAGAATATATTTATTGATGTAAACGTAAATTATTTCAATTCTCATGGATTAAGTGAATATATCTATTACAGTTACAGTGTATATGTGATATCATCAAGTCCCTCGTGGGAGAAACTTTCATATAGCACGTATAAGGTTTTTAACGCAACATCTGGCTTTTCAGATTCCTTTGTGATGAAAATAAACCTCACATCCAATGTTTCCCTGGGATCTGAGATCAATGATCAGCTTGGGTTTACCTCGGGTTCGTCATATTCGATAAACATAATTTCCCAGGCAAAAAGCGGTCTTGGCCTGGCAGATTCAAATCTTACCATTGCCATAGACGGGACCACCGATTCAGTTACAGGACCCGGAGATGCCCCAGTGACAGGTTCGTATTTCAAGAATGCTGTGATTCCGGGAAAGATAATTATCCCGCTGAGCCGTGATATTTCTTATCCACTGATTTTCTTGGCTGCAATACTTCTTGGCTCTTTCGCCTATTTAGTTATGCCTTCACGGCCTGATCCTGTTCAGAAATTCAAAAATGATAACCGGGAGAACCTCATAGAATTGAGTGTTGGCCCACCGGAAGGATCCATACCTGTAAAAAGTACGGATGACCTGTTCAGGATTGCAACTTTTGTGGAAAGGCCTGTATTCATCTTCAATGACATTGTATTTATTGAGATTGATGGAAAAACATATTATGCGGAGATTAAAAAATGAAGCCAAGATGGTACATACCTGTATTGTACATCGTTTTCTGGCAGTCAAGTTACTTTTTCAAATTCAGCCCATGGATCGTGATGCTCTCAACAATGCCAGTTCTGTTCCTCTATTACAGAAGATTCCTCGGAGACAGAAAATGGCCGTATGCTCCAGTTCTCTTTGCCATTCTGGCATTTCTCCTCATAATGCCTGCATTTCTTACACACACCCTGAACATTGTTTTCTATAGTTCAGCCTTCATAAACTCAATGGAATATTCCCTTGCACTCTCCGTGATCCTAGTTCCCGTCATCTTCTCAACACTGGTGGATATGAGTGGCAGGAAAATATTCTACGGAATGATAGCCTCTGGAGCCGCATATTTTCTTGTGATCACGCCTGTCTTTGTCTCATACACGCTGATTCAGATAGTTAAAATTCTTCTGTATCAGCTGAGTTTTGACCTTGCATTTTCCATATATGTTTCCTATCTTTACATTTCAGTGAATAAAAAACTGGTTACGCCGGTCCTGTTCTTCTTTCTTTATTCAACATTTTCATTTCTTAGCATTACGGAAAAGGTTTCACCACTCTTTAATATCGTTTGGGAAATCATTGCCGTATCCATACTCTTCTGGCTGACTTACTTTGCGCTGGGAGAGAATATCTGGGTTAAGAAGCTTCTTAAATCAAAAAGGAAAATACATATAAGAAAGAAATCAAAGGCCTCTGATGTTGCTTTTGCAGTGTTCATCATAATCATAGCAGCAGGTGCAATTGGTGGATATGTAACCCACACAGTGGCGGCTGACCCAACGCCAAGCATGTATCCTGTCATTGTACCAGGATCGCTCCTCATCATAAGGCCAGCGCCTGCACAGACCATCACAACGGGGGAAATAATTGAATTTCATGCTCCATGGGATAACGGCACACTTTACGCGCACGAGGTGGTACAGATTAAAAATGTGGATGGAAAAATCTATTTCAGAACCCGTGGAATAAATAATCCCGTGGATGATCCTGGGCTTGTTCCGTCATCAGATCTTGTTGGTATTGTGATCTATCATGTTCCATACCTTGGTTATCCCTTAATTTATGGCAGGGTAACGGCAGCAGCTGCTATGATTATCATTGTGGCTTCAATAGTAAGGGAAGGTACATCGGGACATAGAGGAAGGAGGTCATACGTGTGACTGAATGTATCTCTGATACATATTGAATATCCATATTATTGCTACTGATTTTTAATTCTGGCACCTTAAGTATTTTCGTGATAATCATCCTCTGGTGAAAACCAAATGAACAAGAAATTGTTGGTAATGGCACTTGTTCCCGTACTGGTTGTGATGAGCGGGGCCCTCGCTTTCTCAGCCTTTACAGGCACAGTGACCACAAATGTAACGGCAAGTTCGGCGTCATTCACTTTAACCGAAGCTGGAAATGTTGGTGTATACAATGCGACAAATACTGTTGTAACTATAACTGGTGAACAGGGTACATCAATGACTTCAGCAGGTGTTGCACCGCTGGAACAGCTTGGCACCATCACAGCCGTGAACGGAGCGAGTGAAGCAACTTTCTCAGTCAGTGTCAATAATCTTGCCCCTGGTGATTACGTCTCACTGATCTTTGCCATCAACAACACCGGTTCATCGGCAGTGAATCTTGGCGCGATGTCTTTCTCCGGTGTAGGATCAGGCTGGACCCCAGCAACATTCTCACCCACAAGCGGAGTTGTTGCAACAAGTAGCGGTGCTTCCGGTTTCGCATACGGAGGTCTATCAGAATATGCAATATATCCTGGAAATGCATATACAACTTCATCAACCTATGAGTCAACTGGTATTCTCCCAGCTGGAGGAACAGCGGTCTTCTGGTTCTTTGTAGGACTGACAAGCAATGCCCCCAGCAGTGACGCAGGACTGACTTCCGGAACTCTTACGCTGACGGCGAGCGTGGCATCTGCAGCATAAGTGGATTACAAAATCTTTAGCGAATTGAGGATAGATCTCAAAAATCTGTCCTCAGGAGTATTTACATGAACAGAAAATTGTTTGCTCTGGTAATGGTGCCTGTACTGGTTGTCATGGGAGGCGCACTGGCATTTTCAGCTTTCAGTGGGAATGTAACAACAGGTGTAACAGCCCGCGCTGGGCAAATCTCCGTTAATGAATTTGCAACACTGTATTCGGGATATTCAAAGTACACCAGTGTCAAGGTTACGGGTGGATTTGGAACTAACACAAACACTGCCTATCTGAATGACAGCAAGGTCTATCCTGTCAATAAAGAGACCAATCTGGCCACTGTTCCCAGTGAATCCACCGGTGCACAGAATCTTGTTTACTGGGTGAATGTGAGCCAGCTTTCACCAGGTGACTGGGTACAGATAAACCTTGTACTTGAAGACAAGGGGCCTCTTGGAATTGAATTTGCTGATCCGGCAATCAGCACAAGTGGAACCAATGCACTGAGCATAACCGGTACAAATGTTAACCTCAGCAATGTAACGGGTTCGCTAGATTCTATTAATGTATTCACTGCTAACCCCCTATCCGGAATCAATGGACTCTCAGGTACAGGCGATTACCTTGCTGCCACAACAGACAGTGGATTGACTGCTGGAACCTCTTCTCAAGCTGAGACCGGATATGCATACGCATTTGGATCGCTGTTCTCAAACTTCAACACACCATTGGGTAGCGGTGGTGAAGCCACTTATTCATTCTATATCGGTCTTTCAGCGGGCGCCGGCAATAATTATCTAGGCTCAAGTGTGAGCATCCCGATTGTTGTTGCAGTGAGTTCAGTGTCATAAATATTTAATTAAATTCATTTTTTAAGATTTCTATTTACACCCTTGTATCAATAAGAATTGTGCCGTGACTTTACATCTTCTTATTGTTTGTATATCACAGATCGGGAAATTTAGCCCATTTTTGTAAATTGTTTCGTGGATGCACAATATGTCATTGTTGACATGCCTAATTTATTCTGTATTTCCAGATGTAGGCAATGCATTGTATGAGAATATTTTATTAATGTTGGTGCACCATTTTCCATTAGGGCATACTTTGCTCACAAGCGTTCGGGCAGGAACTGATACCTTGTAATACGGCGGAAAAACGCATCAGTGGAATACCCACAATAGTGAAAGAAGTAAGTGCGGGTACAGCGGATGATCCTGCAAAGACAATTGAGGGTGATCTGAAAGAGATCAGAATGGCGGCAAACAGAGGATGATCGACCCTTTGTGTTTTAAGAATAAACAATATGGTTGGCATGAAGGATCTTGTTGATGGCATTGTGGATCACCATCAAAGGGGCATGTCGCCTGGCGATTATTTTTTCCTCTTTGTTGATGTGCTTCCTTTGCTGTCTAGACAGTTATAAGAGAGATAATATACTTTTAAAGGCATATAATGGGGACTCCAGAGGTGGTTTGCAAACCTCCTGTACCATCCCCATGGAACAGGTGATGCCCATGCCTGAGAAATTCACGGTAGAGCAGAAGGAAAAGATTTTCAATGAATCATTCACAGCAACAAACACTGCTGAACTGTGCCGCAGGCTTGGGGTATCTGCTGCACAGTTCCACAGATGGAAGGAACGGTTTCTTGAGGGTGGAAGAAAGGGATCAGGAGAATCATCAAGGGGAAATGAATACCAGAAGGAGAATGACGATCTCAAGAGGCTTGCTGGTGATCAGGCACTTGTAATAGGTGCATTAAAAAAAGTCGGCAGAAAGGATGGCTGTGGATATTCTCAAGAAAGATATGCCTATTGCAATGATATCTAGGGCAATGGATATCCCAAGATCATCCATCTATTACAGAAGCATGGAGAGATCTGTAGACAGAAAACCCAGGGTTTCCGGAAGCATTGAAACCGAAATCAGCAGGATCTCAGGGAAAAAAACTTACGGTTATAGGAGAGTATGGGCACTTCCTAGGAGTTCCGACATCCATGTAAACATCAAGACAGTTCGAAGGATCATGAGAAGAAACAACCCTGCCCTGCCATATGCAAAGCACAAGAGCCTCACGGGGTAAGGGCATCTCTACCAAAGCCTCCATATTTCAGTGTGCCATCCCATCTTTACAAGTCTTCTGAATGTAAACTGGGCCTTTATTTCAAGGATCACCGGAACCTGTTGAGCACGTTTTCTATTCGTCGTGCCTGGCCGGATCAGTCAGACTTGACAATGGCTGGGCCATTGTCCGCTGCTTGATCTAATCCATGACATCGGCCGGCGTGATCTCCTTGCTTGCCACTGCCGGTGCAGTGCTCTCCGCCTTGCCTTTCCGCAGCTCGCTCGCTATCTTATCCGGTGTGACTTTCTCATCTGCCACTCACTTCACGCCTTGCTTTGTGCGCAGCTATAACCCACTCGAGCGTTTTGGATGCTTCCTGTTCCAGAATGAGCCGTTCCCGCTGCCGGGCCTGCCATTCCTGATACATGGCGTCGGCCTCGACTATGGACTGAAATCCCCATTCTATGGCGCCGTTGAGGAAATCAACCCAGTCAATGCCGTACTTCTCCACGCTGGGCCGGTACTGCAATTCAAGCTTCCGTATGGCCTTGGCTGTTTCCATGCTGAGCTTCAGATCACTCAGCAGCATATCGCTCAGGTATTCGCTGCCCTTTTGAGTGTACCGGCTTACCGTACGGGCCTCGGTCATTTCCTTGGCCGGTTTCTTGCTGGCCTTGGCCGGCTCATTTGATTGTGATTCAGTGTCATGGTTCTCGGATGGTACAGTGGTTCCCGCTTTGTTTTTTTGCGGTTCCTGCGTTAACTCGTTTCCCCGAATCTGCCGTATTATTTCAGCCACCCTGCTACGGCGCATCTTCAGGGCCGCTGCGATTGCCCGCTGGCTTTGCCCGGCCTTGAGCATTGTCAATACTGCATCCCGCACCTTGGGATCATCCTTGGCTGTTGTCTGTGCCATGATTCTACATTCAGCGGTAGTATATCCGTTCATTCCCGTATATAAATGAAAACCATGCCGCCGGCCAGCGGCCTAAAGTGGTTCCCGCCAGTGGTTGAGCCACGTTATGCAGAACCGCTGTTTTCACGGCTCCCTGAATGTGAGCCAGCGGGAACAATCATGGGAGCCACCATGAGCCAGTGGTTCCGGATGACCTGACGTCGTAAAATACCCGTTAGCCGGATGGTTGCAGGTGTGCGGTGGGAGCCAGTGGCCTGGAGTGACTTGGACCAGTGATTGAACCATGTTACAGAAATCCAATATTTCTATGGCTTTTATGACATAATACATTTTTGGCCACTGTTGAGCCATGGTTCCGGCCGGAGTAGTTTCAGAAATTTCAGAATGTGTTTGGGAACAGCTGTTTCCAAGGTCCCCAGAATGTGAGCCAGTGGGAACCACTTGAGAACCAGCATGGGCCAGTCCGTGAGCCAGTGGCTCCGTATTGCCAGAAATAGTATAATACGCACTCGCCAGATAGTTAGGGATGTATGGCGGGGACCAATGGCTCCGGAAGCCATTTCGGGAGCCAGTGACGAAGACCATACATGTATCTATACAGGTGAGGTGCATGACACCCCAAAATATCCGGCTTAAGACTTGCAGTTTCTGGAAATTGTCGATGACACCTTTCTGAAAAATGATAAGACCGTCGGTGGTTTCGATCTTGCCTACCGCTCACTGAAGCCATGAGAGGTGGGTGTATGGAAATTTACATAATGCCCAAAGACTAAAACTTGAAATCAACTGATGGCTATTTGCCATTAGGACATCCCCTGCCAGAAAAAATGATATTCTAACTCTGCATAATCTCAGATGTCAAGGAAAAAAATATTCCATATCATGAAGGAGGATAATCTCCTTAACCACACATACAATTACAGAAATCAGGCCAGAAGTGTTATTATCCCATCGCCACATTGAATGCGCCTATCGAAATCTGGATATGGACATAAAATACATCTACATTCAGGGAGAAAACAGAACAACCTATTTCTTTGAAATGATGGACTGGGTTTGATAAGAGATAGTGGCCTATGTCTGCCGAATTTCCATGCATAATGGAGTACGATGATCGGTGGAATTAGGAAGGTTGTCGGAAAATATCTTGGATATCACTGCACCTCTGAAGATGTGAAGAAGGCCATGGACTTTACTTTCCTGGAACGGAAAATAAAGATGATTTCCGGGGTCAGGATAAGAAGTTACAACGGCACTCAGTTCGTCAGCAGGACCGTTGAACTATTCCTCATTGTCCAGCATCGCACATGAGAGGATACATCCTGCAACACCGAAAGAGGATGCACATATTGAGTCATTCTATTCCATCCTGGAGAAAGAAGTGATAAGGGCTGAGTTCTCTTCCTTCGAGGATGCAGAGAACACAATATCCGGGTTTATCTCATTCTACAACAATGAAAGGCTGAACTCTGCGGTCGATTACAGAACCCTAGAGAGATATATAAAAATGGAAAGAAAACACAATAGAGGGATCTGCATGAGTCCTAACCCAATCCTGTCCAGAATTAGGGGACCAATTCAGATATAATAGAAAAGTGATGATAGCTAAGAAGCCTGCCCACTATCATAATTGAGGACCAAACCACTGACAACCAACCACATTTGGAATCTCAAGAAAAGCGCAAATTATAATTTGCTCAATACAATCAAAGTAACATGGCATGGTATAAAGTAGCAAAAGAAGGAGCCATGAAGGACGGGGACCTTTTCAAGGCGAACATAGAAGGAAGAGAGGTACTGCTTATAAGAGATGGAGCAAACTATTACGCAACATCGTGCTACTGCACGCACGAAGATTATGATCTCTCGGAAGGCTTCATGGATGATCATACTCTCATCTGCCCCAATCACTTTGCTGTTTTCAACCCGAAAGACGGCTCCGTGATCAGCCCACCTGAGGGATCAGGAGATATAGCCCCGCTTCATTCATTCAAAACCAAGGTGGAAAATGGCCAGGTAATGGTGGAGTTCTGACTGCAGCCGCGATATCCTGCCAGATGTTTCATGGCCGGAAGACAGGATCACCTGATCTTCATTCCCTTAATTCAGGAAAGAACTGAAAGCAAATATCATTTTCTTTGCAAATCTTAAAATTTTACATTCAATAACTGACAAGCCTCAAATGTCAATAACTTCTGAAAATGTAGCAGCAGAACCTCTGAAGAGGCTGCATTTTCTCTGTGAAAGCCTTCTTGCAGAGGGCGATCTCAATAAGATAAAGGAAAAAACTGCCAGTGCCATCCAGCTTGCTGATGAGGTTCCGGAGCCATTGAAGTCGGTCATTCTTGACCATATGCACAGGATTCTCGGATCCAGGGGGATTGATCGGGCACATTATTACATACGATCTGTCATAAAGGATATTGGCAGTTCCGGAAGTGCCAGTTCACTGGAGTTGAACATAAATCTGTGGAAGGCCTACAATGAGATCAGGACAGACAGCCTCTGGATACTTGGGAAGCGTGACAGGGAGTCAGGGCACAGGGGATGGTACTGGGGAAATTTCGTCCCGCAGATTCCACACCAGCTGATGATGAGGTATACCAGGACTTCTGACTGGATCCTTGATCCATTCTGTGGATCAGGAACAACGCTAATTGAAGCCATTAGAATGAGGAGAAACTCTGTTGGAATCGAGATAAACCCTGAGGTATATTCAAGGACGAGAGAGGCTGTGCAATCACTGCCGCACGACGGAGTAAGAACGGAGTTAATTCTGGGGGATTCATACACTGTTGATCTGGCACCTGTGATGGAAAGGAATGGAATATCCAGCTTTGACATGGTGCTGCTGCATCCCCCCTACTGGGACATAATCAGGTTTTCAGATGATCAGGGTGATCTAAGCACCTCCCCGGACATGGAGAGCTTCATGTCCCGGTTCACGCAGATAGTGAAAAAGTCCATTGACGTGCTGAAAAGTGGAGGCTATATGGGCCTGGTCATTGGCGATGCGTACCGAGACGGAGAGATAGTACCACTTGGATTCAGGTGCATGGATGCCGTAGCCTCCCTGAATATGAAGATCAAGGGAATAATTGTGAAGGACATCCAGAACACCCGTGGCAAGAGAAGCAGCGAGAACCTGTGGAGATACAGGGCGCTCAAGTCAGGATTCTACGTCTTCAAGCATGAGTATGTGTTCGTGTTCCAGAAGCCCTGATCATTTTTTCCCAGAATTCTTACCCAGATAGCTCATGAAGCCTTCTATGAACTCGCTCACATCACAGACTATGCCGTAATCTGAATATTTGAATATCTCTGCAGCAGGATCGCTGTTCACTGCAAGGACTTTCCCTGCGTACCTTATTCCTACCACATGATTTGCCTGGCCCGATATGCCAAGGGCAATATAGAAGGCGGGCGAGATGGACATTCCTGTGAGTCCAACCTGCTGCTGCCTGGGAAGGAAATTCATGTCTACCATTGGCCTTGTTGCCCCAACTGATGCATTCAGCGCATCTGCAAGTTTCAGAACCTCCCTGACTGTATCACGCTTCTTTATGCCTCTTCCGATGCCTATTACTGCATCACTTGAATTGAGCGGCCTGTAATCTGATGGCACGGGTATGGTATCAAGGAGCTCCTGCCCTGACTCCTTTCCTGCCGGAAACTCATGGATTCTGGGTTTTTCCATGGATATTACTCTTTTGAACATTCCGGGCCTAACCGTAGCCATTGCTGGAGCTTTCCTTGAGTAGATGCTTGCGATTATGCTGCCTCCAAAGGCGGGCTTGTACTGTATGAGCCTCCCGTCTTCAACCTGCAGGTCCACGCAATCTGCCGTGAGGCCCAGTCCAAGTTTTGCCGCAACAACGGAAGCCACATCCCTTCCATCGGAATTGGACGGGAACACAACGTATGCAGGTTCGTGCTGCCCTATGAAATCAAGGATTGATTCTGCCAGGGACATGTAGTCCTGTGAATCCACATAATAGAGATCATGGCAGGCAATTCCACTCAATTTATCTGCAGGAATGTTCCCTATCATTGCAACATTCAGGGGATGCTGCAGGGCCAGCTGCGAGACGCGTGACGCTATTTCCATTGCCGTCTGCGGATCGCCCACTGCCACCCCCAGCACCACAGGATTGCCATTAACATATGGCGGCATATGGAATTCCATGTTATCTTCTGACCCTGGTGATCTCGCCCATTTCATGAGTTCCATGATCCTGCCGTAAACTCCATCCCCGAAGTCAAGCATTGCAACCTTCCTGGAACTCTCCATAGGCTGTGTGCCAGTCACCACAGTGGGACTGAATTCCTTTCCATCTATGTCAAGTCCCAGCCAAGCGGAATCCACCATGACGATCCGATCTTTCATGTCTGGAACCTCTGGCTTCACCGCCCTTGCCCTATTTATTTTTTCACTGACGGAGAGCACTGCCGGAATCTTGAGCCGGTACCTCTCAACTCCATTCTCACGGTCCTGATCCACAGTTAGTGTATTTGACGCAGTATCAATGTCGATTTTTGAGACTGATGACCTGAAGCTGTATCCCAGCATTGTTGCGACCTCAGGCGGCACCTGGGAAGTTTCGCCGTCAAGCGAATACCTGCCTGCAAGGATTATATCCGGCTTTATCTTTTCAGCAAAACCTGCAAGTATCCTGGACGTTGCAAGCGTATCTGATCCCCCGAATTTCCTGTCCGTTATGAGATAGGCCTCGTCTATGCCCATCCTCAGGGATTCGTTCATGATATCCGCTGCCTGCGGCGGTCCCATGCTTACGACCACGGTGTGGAAGCCGTATTTCTCCTTCATCCTGATTGCCTCTTCAACGGCCTTCCTGTCAAATGAATTCATTGAGAGAGAGACATTTTCCCTGACAATCCTGTTTGTGGCTGGATCGAACCTGATGCTGTTCACATCCGGTATCTGCTTTGCAAGAACCAGAACTTTCATGGTGCAAAATTCACTTACACTATAAATATGATTTGTGCTGTGACCGTAAGGCGGTGACTCACTTCAATACCGCCCTGCAGGGAGCCCCGTCTGTGTCGATCCTGATTGGTAGGCACATGAGATCGTATCTGCCTGGCTTCACGCCCTTCAGCATCAGCCCCTCGATTATGGCTATACCCTTCTCCAGCAGTATCTTGTGCACCTTCATTCCCTTGGTTCCAAACTGCTCAATGGACAGGTAGTCAATCCCTACAGTTTCCACGCCAAGTTCAACAAGCCTTTTTCCTGCACTCTCTGAAATGTAGCAGAAATCCTCATGGAAACTGTCATAAAGCCCTGAATTCTTTGTCTTGAACAATACTCTCTTCTCCACTGTGCCTGGAATGTCCTCAGCGTTTATGGCATTCCCCTCAACTTCCACCACAGTAGCAGGCCCGTTAAGGTGTTCCAGTGGTATTGATGACATTGTTCCCCCGTTTGGCAGCGCGTGGAACGGCGCATCTATGTGGGTGCCGGAATGGGTTTCCATAATTACCCTCGTTATGTGAACACCATTTTTCTCATGGGTCATGTAGTCGTAATGCTCGTACCTTGCATCCCCGGGATATGTGATCAGGTTCCAGTCCAGTGGCAATGATATATCGATCATGAATCACTATTGGCGCTTTTTATAAGACCTTACCGCCCTCTTTGTCTGATGACCGCAAACGGGGCATATCTCCACGTGCTGCTGGAACGTCTTTCCACATCCGGTGCAGCGGTACTGCCACCTGATATCCCTGTCAATGGGCTTCAGATCGGCTCCCATGAATTCTATGCCCAGCCTGCTGGCCACGTTCTGCATGGCATAGTCATCTGTAACAAGGATGCCATTAAGTTCAAGGCACAGGGCAATCACGTCCAGGTCAGTGCTGCTGAGTTCGTGAAGATCTCCGGTTTCCTCCGCTGCTTTCCTGGCGGCACAGAGACTTTCCTTTCCAGGCGCCAGTATGTCCATCATGTCGCTGCTGAAACCGGTGTATCTGGCAATCTTTCCCAGCCTTATCTCATCCAGTACAGATGGTGTTGTGGCAACGTTTCCCTGCATGAGGCTAACCCTGCGAGACAGGATGGCAGATGTATCCAGGATAAGTTTCTTCTGGCGGATTGTGTCATTCATTACTGTCTTCTCATCCTCTATTCCCATGGGGCATATGAACGGCACGGAATGTTTCCATGGTATATGGATCAGTGCTTTCTCCTTATGAGAGACACACCGCTCACCAGAAGCACTATCCCGAAGAAGAGAAGCACAAGGTACAGAACCTCAGTCTGGAAGAATGATTTCGGTGCCTGGTAGCTTATGACTACGGTCTGGTTGCTTCCTGATACATTCACGTATCCTGAGGATGGGCCGTTTGGAGTTGTGCTGCCACGCACATCGTACCTGTAGGTGCCATTTGGAACCTCGAAAATCAAGGTCTGGCCTGTGGTCATGTTTGTAAGGCCGTGGAAGGAAATTCCCCATAATGTCCCGGAAGAGAGGCCAGTTTCCCTGAACGTCACAAAATAGCCATAGCTGTAGTTCACGTATACAGTCTGGTTCTGGCCGTTGGTGTTCAGTGACACCGCGGATATATTGGGTGCATCATAGCCGGATGGGTAAAGGTAGAACGTGTACTGCCCGCCGTACAGGTAGAAGGTTATATTGTCTGTTGTTCCTGATAGTGTCTGGTTTGAAGTGCTGTTCTGGGCCATTACCCTCCATTCCTGGTTGATGGGGAGACCCTGCTCTATGAACGAGACATTGAACTGCCCGTGCCGGAATTTCATGAAAATGTTAACTGCCTTGCCACTGACGGTGAAATTCCCGGACTGACCGTAGTAATTCGGATCAGCAGGCATTCCTGTATAATTATATGACCCGTTGGGAAAATACAGTTCCGCGCTGTAGCCTGAATACTGGCGGCTGTAATTCCACGCGTTAAGTTCCCATGTATCATTTGCCGGAAGCCCTGACTGAGTGAAATTTACCACATACCCATATTTGAAGATGATATTGACCGTTACGTTTTTACCGGAAACATTTACCGATGATTGCGGCGGGATTCCCACCATGCTGCCAACATGAGGTATCTCGTACTGGAACGTCCCGTTGGGGAGGCTCAGGTTGACGTATCTGCTGTCAGTGCCTGAGAGAAACGATCTGCCCACAATGCGGACAGACCAGCCTGTTCCGGCTTTGAGGCCTGTCTCAACAAATGACACGTTATATCTTTTGATGTTGCTGTCCTGTATGAAATTGTATGCATTTATTGATCCCCAGCCCGTGGCAAGATTATAGCCCGGTGTCACGTTGTACAGGCTGTTTCTGCCGTATGATACATTGAAGAACGGCGATCTGGAGAGGCGGGATTCCTTCAGGAATGCAGGATCGTACTGACCGGTTCCAAGCTTGTATATCAGAGGGTCTACGAACCCCAGTGGAGCCTCTGCACTGGCGTTGAGATACGCATCCATTGTTGCAATGATTCCGGCCTCAACAGGGGAGGAAACGCTGGTTCCCGAGACAACGAACAGTCCGCTCACAGTTGTGTTGGAATAATATATCAACGTGTTGTTGGCAAGGGCAGATATATCAGGCACACCTCTTCCCTTCCCATTCAGGACAGAGTTAGCGGATGAGTTTATCTGCCAGGATGGTTCACTGTAAACTGTACTTATTCCTCCTGTGGTACCAACAGTGTTGCCGGGAGATGGCATGTACCATGCACCCTGTTGCTCAACCTTCAGCGTTGTAATGTTTATTGTGACGTTTGTGCCTCCCACCGCCGTTACCCCGAAGGTATTGTAACCAATGGAGGAGGGGAACTGCACCATGTCGGGCGGGCCTGCATATTTCGGGCTGCTTGTATTATCTGCCGAATCTCCGCTGCTGGCCAGAACCGTTATGCCCCGAGCCTGAGCCTCCTGCAGATATGTGTTCCATGTGGAATCAGTCCCGTCGGACCCACCCCAGGAATTGGAAATAACCGTGAGGTTCTGGAAATTCAGTGCAGTGGCAAAGGCCTGCGTCAGATCGGTTGTGCTTGCCTGAGGGCCGTATATGTTGTATATCTGCGCCCCGGGTGCAAGACTTCCAGCCATCTCAAGATCAAGAGTATTCTCGATGGTTGCTCCCGAGGTGTCTTTCTCGGCTGAAACACCTGGTGCAGGGGCGTTGTCTATGGGTACGCCTGTAACCGTTGGGAATGGCTCAGAATATGTCCCGTTGGGATACTTAGGGTATGAATAATTGAAGTATTGGGTTATATCGGATGGATTGAAAGGGGCCGTATAAACGATGCTACCCCTGCTGTTTGTATAGTTACCTGACCAGAGGAGGGTGGCTATTACCTCGCCTCTGTCATAATGGCTGCCGAATAACTGGGTTTCGTTGTATGCCACCTGCATGTATGTTCCGTAGAGTGCTTCAGCACCGTTTCTGAGAAACCCAACCTTAGGATACCCCCCTGTGGTGTCCGCTCTGGCAGTCTCAAGCTGTTTCAGCTCGCCTTCCACTTTCATGCTGAAGGAAAGCTGTGGAGATGTGCCGAGCCCCACTATGTCATAAACCTGAGAGGACAGCCACTGTGGAAGCCGGGGATTCGAGGAGGGGCCCGCGACCATTGTACCGTTCTCATAAGTGCCCACCAGGTACGTGTGGAATGCGTTCCTGATGGCCTGACTGCTTCCTGACATTGCGATGGTGTTCCTGCCCTGGAATGTTGTTATATTCACCATTCCGGCAGACCTGAAGTAAGCAACGGCCCTGTCATATTCAGCTGCAGATGGCGAGAAATTT
>JAKAUW010000053.1 GCA_021817455.1 Thermoplasmata archaeon
GGTGTCTGTCGCTTTCTATGCCTTTCTTCAGCAGGTATTCCTGGAATTTGAGTATAAGGTATTCGTGGAGATCTGTTTCTTCATTCTCTTCTATACTGTTTCCCAGGGCCGCTCCAAGTTTTGCCATTGAGTTCTCCTTTATTGTTCGAAACAGCCCTGCATCCTGGCTCGAATCCTCCTCAATGGGTTTGAATGAGAGTGGCCCGGATATCCCCCTCCCGTCCTGGGACCATATGACTGCGCTGTGTACTGGCTGTGTTTTCAGTACATCCTGAAGTTTCATTCCAATATTTCCGGAAAAGAAATTTGAAGTGATTTCGATTGCATCCTCCTGAAAAAGGTTGAACGAAACTACATTCCCGACATTTCCCCTTATGGTCTCGGAAAGGCTTTGAAAACCCTTGCCAAGGAACTGCGTTGCCAGTATCACCCTAAAACCCCACTTCCTTCCCTCTCTCAGGAGTTGGTCAAGAATGCTTCCGGGCACGAGTTGCGCCTCATCAAATACCATGTAGATGGGCTTATCATTTTTGGGATCATAACGCCCGATGCGCTGAAGCCATAACTTTAGGATCAGGAGCATCCCTATGATTTTAAAGGAGTCATCTGGAACAGAATTCCTCCAGATCTCTGGAATTATGATGGAACTCCTTACGCTGAAGAGCCCAAGCAGATCGAACGAATCCTTTCTTCCTGAGATAAGGTGTCGTATTCCGGGTTCAGTGAGAAGAGGAAGGAGTTTGTTGACAGAGCTGGTTACATACTGGTTCCAACCCCTCCAGTCAGATATCTGCATCTTGAGGAAGGCCTTCAGCTCATCGCTCTCCGTGCTGGAAATGAATTTCCTCATATTTCCTCCATCCAGCAGCAGATTGAGAAGATCTGCGAGGTTTGATCCTGGCTCCTTTCTCAGAAGTTCATGCAATATGGAGGTAAAAACCACTTCCAGCCTTGGGCCCCAGGTGCCATGAGAAAAGATCCCCTCGCTTGCGAATGCATCCTTTATCCATCCAGCGGCAAGGTTTCTTTCCTCTCCTGAGTTACCTGTGCTGATAGCATTCAGGCTCAGTGCATAATGTTGCCCTTCAGCACTTGAACCATTTGGAGACAGAATTATGGAATTTTCAGGGAAACTGCATGCCATATCCATTGCAAGATTTCCATGGGGATCAAGGAGGAGAACGCTACCTTCGCCCTCAGAAATGATGCCCCTGATTAGTACCTTGAGAAAATTTGATTTGCCTGATCCGGTCTTGCCTATGACAAGAAGGTGGCGCTCCAACCTATCGGTGGAAAGGAAGATGTTCCTTCCGGTCGTTGAGCTTCCAATGCCAATGCCGTTTTCACGAATGAATTCAAGGGGAGAATTTGAAATAATGTTGCTGCGCCTGTACATCAAGCACCAGTTCCGGCTGGATCCTCCACTATTCCATGCTTTAAGGTGCCAATTCCTTCAATCGATACTTCAACCTCATCCCCAGGTTTGAGGTACTTTTTGGTTGTGTATTCCGCCACTCCCGAAGGGGTACCGGTTGTAATGATATCTCCAGGTGCAAGGGTGGCAACCATGGACAGTCGTGAAATAAGCTTAGGAATTGAAAATATCATGTCCTCAGTGCTTCCATGCTGCACCACAACTCCATTTACCCTAGTTTCAATGGTTGTGGGGAATCCTGAAAACTCATCTTTGGGTGTAATCCAGGGACCCATTGGCAGTGCAGTGTCAGCGTTCTTGCCAAGGACCCAGTCTTTACCGTATGGCTCCTGGCCTGCATTCTGGTAGTCCCTGAGGCTGATATCGTCCACTATAGTATATCCGAATACATACTCTTCCGCTCTGCGCTCTTCAATATATTTACCCTTCCTGCCAATTATTATGCCCATTTCTCCCTCGTAATCAAGTCTCTGAACACCTCTTGGATAGACAACGTCGCCTTTGTGAGGCAGGTATGCGTTTGAAAACTTGCAGAAGAAATATGGTTCCTTCAGGCCGGGCATGGACGTCTCGGCGGAATGGCTCCTGAAATTCACGGCAGGCAGGAAGGCCTTTTCAGGCTTTATTGGAAGGCCGTAGCGTGATGGTTTCTTCATCTCAGCAATATCCAACTTCTCTATTTTGTTCCAGTTCTGTATTGCTTCCAGGGAATTCCCCGGCGCTTCACTTCTGTCCGCAAAAGTATAGAATCTCCCTTTCTTTTCCAGCATCAGCGTTTCCCTTCCGCCGGCAAAAGCAGTAAGAATGTTCATGCCTTGATATCTCCTTCAGAAATATCTGAATGTCGATCTGTCCAGAACATCCACAAAATCAGTGGCAATTTTAATGTCCAGATCAGGTTTGATCTCAATGGAGTCCCAGTTAATGGTTACGGAACTTTCTTGGCCAGGGTGCAGCCCGCTGACCTCAAAATTCACAAATTTGATGCGGTCCCTCTCATCCTCCTCTGGAAATCGGTCTGCCAATTCCCCAGTAGAAGACTCAGGGCCATCCAGTATGAAGCAGGACTTATACCTGATCCGGAACCTGTCAACAAGAATTTCTGGGATTTTCTTTATGCTGAACAGGCCAGTAAGATATGTAACTAAGTCCGAGTAATCTTCACCCGTAAGTAGCATTTAATTCTCTATGTCCTTTTATTATGTAGTTTTTGCTTTAGGCTGGTCAATATTCTGAATAATAAAATTCCCAAAAGAAAGTATCAACGTGCAAAGTATCAATGAGAAAATTTCTAAAGAATCAAGCCATCTACCACTGGAGATTCCAATGTACGATTGCAGCAAAATCAAGCGCTTAACGGTTCTGTATACCTCCAGTGGTCCTGGAACTTATGCCGGTGAACGGAGGAAAATTCTCGGTGAGGAGGAATCATTCTCAATCTGCCAGGAAGCAAACAGGAGGAAGATGTCAATTGAAATGCTGCTAAAATCTAGAGAACATATTGAGGCAGTTGTAATTAATACGGTTATCCCCTTCGAGCAGCCTGTAAAAGCTGAAATTCCCGATTCAGCAAAAAAAGCAAGGAATGGGGCAGTAGAACAGGAGAAAAAAGAAGAACAGCCTGCTCCTGGCAGTGAACATAAGATTATACAGGCATCTGAGAAAGAGGAAGAGCAGAAACCTCAAGCTTCACTATAAAAATTATGGCTTTACTTTGTTATGTAGGCTCTTCACTTAATTACATAATTCTTTAACTCAATCAATTTTATTTTAAAAAGTGCAAATTTCTTTTGTGAACTATTAAATAAAATCCCACCTTCTTAAATCATGACAGATGACCTGCCTGAAGTTAGGAAGAGCCACCCTTATCTTATGTATGAAATGCTGAAGAATACACCGGCTGGCATCAGGAAGACCATAGAAGTAATGAATAAAGTGGACTATTCATTTCTCACGGATAGGTTGTGTTTCACTGGAAACGGAACTGCTTACCATTCCTCCACGCTAGGTGCGCAGATTCTCTGGGATTCAGAAAAGCAGTGGAACAGCATTCAGGCCTTTGAGCTG
>JAKAUW010000006.1 GCA_021817455.1 Thermoplasmata archaeon
AATGAAGCAATTACAACCCCAATGATTGCAATTGCAGCAAAGAGGCCAAGGCCCACGGCTAACGAGGCCGTTGCATATGGGGCGGCGAGCCCGGAAAGACCAGTCCAGCTGGAAGCCGATATTGTCGGGTATGCAAGATGCACTGTACCAAGGAAAGCAAGGCTTTCTATGACGTAGAATAACATCACAATTGCAAGCGAGACGACAATGGCCCTAGGCAGGAATTTGCCGGGATCGTGGACTTCTTCTGCGTAATCAATGGGCTGCCTGAAGCCAGCGTAAGCAAATATGGTTGCAGAAACTGCAAGGAAGATGCCTCCTGTCCCTAGTGGAGAGAAACCGCCAAAGGATGAGAGATTTGATGAGTTGAAATAGAACAGCAGTGCAATGCTTACAATCATTATCAGCGCCATCTTCACCACCGTGAAGATATTGTTCACATTACCCATGAAATGTATGGGCCTGGTGTTGATAATGAATATCAGCGCAGTTGCAACAATTGCCACAGCAATTCCCACATAAGAAAGAGTGCTGCCGCTGGGCGTCAGGAACTGAGGTATATAGTATCCCGAATATTCTACAATTGCAGCCACAACTGCCGGCATGGCAAGGGAATACCCGACGAATGCAGACCAGCCATTTAGAACTCCAACCACTGAACCATGGCTCCTTGCGGGATAGTAAGCTACACCGCCCGCACGTGGCCACATTGAGCCAAGCTCCACATACACATATGCAATAGGCAGGATAAGCAGGAATGCAATTGGCCATGCCAGTATCCCTGCAGGTCCCCCATCAGCCAGTACTGTGACCGGTATATAGGCAACTGCCGGGCCAAGGATTGCTCCTATGGTCAAAAAGACGACATGCCAGAAACCCAGTCCTTTCTTATACCCTGTTTTCTGTCCTTCCACGGTTTTTTCACCTCAGTAAATGTCCATGGCCACAACTCTTGCCATGGCTCCACTAGCTCCAGAAATCTTGATGGGGAGAGCTGCTACCAGGTACTTTTTCCCCTCAGTAAGCTGTTCCAGACCTGCAAGGTCTTCGATAAAGGCCATGCCGTGGGGTAGCAGCGCCTTGTGCACCCTGAAGTCGGAATGGTCATATGGCTCAATGCCAAGTGTATCGATTCCGATGACACGCGGGTGGTGTTCAATGAGAAAATCTACAGTATCCATAGCCAGACCCGGGAAATCAAACTGGAATTCCTTTGTGAAGCCCCTCTTCTTGTCCCAACCTGTGTGGATGAGTATAATCTTCCCATCATATTCCTTCTTCCACTTTTTCTTGATCATATCAAGGGTAATTTCCTTCCCTTTAAGTTCCGGCCTGATAACAAAACCTTCCCCAATCAACTGAGAAAGTGGCAGTTTATCCACAGTTGCGCCATCCTCAAGCATGTGGTATGGTGCGTCAATGTGGGTACCGGAATGTGTTGCAGAGAAATATGTTTCCACACTATATCCGTCGCGTGCTGCAATGCCCACTGGAATAATATTCACCAGCGGATTCGTTGGCCAGATAGGCATATAAGTTTTCAGAGGCACGCTCAAATCGTAGAATCCCTTTATCTCCATACCGAAAATATGCGATAGGCTTCATTTAAAACTATCGACTAAATTGACATATTGTCAATATCCGGCTAAATTATCTGTTTAATCGTTATATTTAACTAAATCCCTTCGATCTATTGACTATGACTATGGCAAAACCCAGAATTATGGTACTTGGTTTTGGAACTGTGGGACAGGGATTTTTTGAGCTTTTCAATATGAAGAAGCATTCGCTTGGGCTGAACAATGTCACCATCAGTGAAGTAGTGGATGCAAAATTCGGCCACATCATTGAACCAGGCGATAGCATTATTTCAGAATTAAAGGGCGGGAAGACCTATGAAAAAATTGACCCGGTTAAGGCAATAATGAAATCTGATGCCGATATTGTGTGCGAGTTCACCTGGCTTGACCTGAAGACCGCTGAGCCTGCCTATTCACACATAAAAGCTGCGCTAGGGCAGGGGAAACATGTAATAACTTCAAACAAGGGGCCGTCCGCCCTCAAGTTCAGGGAGTTGAATGATCTGGCCAGAAAGAACAATGTTCAGTTCAAGATGAAAGGCACTGTCATGGCCGGGACGCCATCCTTCAACCTTTTAGAGCTGCTGCCTGGAATTGAGGTAAAAAGTGTAAGGGGCATTATGAATGGAACCACAAACTACATACTTGGAAGGATGGTTGGAGGAAAGGACTTCAATGATGCACTCAAGGAGGCACAGGCTCTCGGATATGCCGAAGCCGATCCTACCAATGATGTCGACGGCTTTGACACTGCTGCTAAGATTATTATAATTTCTAACCTCCTTGGATGGAACCACGATTTCAATAATCTGAAGATTGAAGGAATAAGGAAAGTGACAAGGGAGCAGGCCGCAAATGGCACGAAACTAGTAGCCTACGCTGACAGGAACCACGCTTTTGTCAAGCCCCTGCAGCTCCAGACCGGAGATATTCTCAGAGAAGTGAACGGCGTTATGAACGCAGTAGAATTTGAAACTGACACGCTTGGCAAGATATACAGCATGGGCCCAGGAGCTGGAAAGATTGAAACTGCCCAGTCTGCTTTGACAGACCTTGTGTCAATCCTGAATAACTGGCACAAGTAGGCATCTTAACAAAAACTAATTTTTTTACTAAGGGCCTATACTTATTCCATGCAGACTCTTCCGATGGATATATGCAACTTTTTTCATACATAAGGGTTCATATGGCGTGTAGCACATTACCAGTGTGGAAGACAAGATAGAACTGAGTGGTCCCAGGCTCCGCCTTACAAATGATCTCAGGCTCAAATACGCCCTGCAGATCTCAAGGATTGCCAATGACCCTGAGATAGCAAGGCGCATAGGGGCCCATGGTTTTCCAAATCCCTATACAGAGGAGGATGCCAAGATTTTTCTTGACATGAACCGGAAATACGGAAAAACGCACTTTGCCATTGATTTCCTCATTTTCAGTGGTGAATTGCTTGTGGGTATAATCGGGCTGAAGGATATTGACTATGTTGATTTCAAAGCACATGTTGGTTACTGGATCGGGAGGGAACACTGGAACAAAGGTTATGCAACAGAGGCACTATCTCTTATCGTTGAATACGCAAAAGGTGTGCTTGGCCTGAAAAGGCTTTACACCAAAGTACTTGACTTCAATCTGCCCTCATTGCGCGTCCTTATGAAAAATGGCTTTATGGTGGAAGGTTTTGAACGGGATACATACAAGCTGGAGGATGGTTTCCACTCCATGTTCTGCCTTGGCAGGCAATTGTGAATGCGCGCTGGAATTATCAGATTCAGTGTGAATGCATACCGTGGGTTGGTTCGGTGAGTTCGTGCAGGGTTCCCTTTCCAGCTCCCTGAACAATCTGGTCCAGTGTAAGCCCTTCACCGTTTAGAACCTTGAGGGTTCTCCTGGCAACCTCAAACGCATGCTGCCCAATCCCGGAGACAACCATTGCCTCTACCTTCCTTTCCAGGAGTGATCTTATCATGGCAATGCCCTTGCCAGAAGTTGCGGTAAGTGCTGGATTCTCATATCGATCCAGTTCCTTTCCAGATAAAGTGTCGAATAATACGACTTCCCGAGCTTCCCCGGGTCCCGATGGCATGTTTCCAGAAACAGGAATTCCTATAATCATAGGCTAAAATAGAAACCCTCGTCTTAAACCTGATCTCTAACTCCAGTCTATTTGCCGTAAGAAATATTCCTGGAGGTAATCCCCTATTAAAAAATATTCTTATCAGTCCAGAATCTTGCGCACACAATGAGAACTGCCACTGCCAGCGCCTACTCCAGTTCAGCCAACCTTGGCCCGGGTTTCGATACCATGGGTCTAGCTCACGACGCAGGGCTGACAAAAATTTCAGTGGAGTTCATAGAACGTTCCCCGAAAGTTGAGCTGGAACTTAACTGCGGTAATCTCCCCACAAATCCCTCAGAAAATACGGCTTCCCTTGCAGTGAAAAATGTTCTTGAATCTCAGGGCATAAATGGGAGCTTCAGGATATGCATTTCAAACGACATTCCTCTGGGACTCGGGCTTGGCAGCAGCGGTGCATCAGCTGCAGCAGCAGTGGTCGCCATAGATTCACTGCTGGATATTGGCCTTTCAATGGATGAAAAAGTAAACTTTGCCATGCTTGGCGAAACAGCCTCATCTGGTACCCCTCATGCAGATAATGTTGCTGCAGCCATTTATGGCGGGTTGGTGATGGTAGAGTCCACAAATCCGATGAAAGTCCGCCCACTCAAAATCAACAGGAAGTTTTCTTTCCTTACCATTCTTCCCCATATGAGCATACCTGGGAAAACCAGGATATCAAGGACCCTTGTCCCAAGTGAGGTTTCAATGTCCCAGCATATCTGGGCAATCAGGCATACAAGCCTGATGGTTTCGGGTTTCATAAACGGCGACAGGGACGCCCTGAGAGCCGGCATGAATGATCATATTGTTGAGACTTCCAGAATGCAGATGTTCCCTTTTTACCCGGAAATAAAGAAGATTGCCCTTAAGAACGAGGCAGCAGGAGTATGCATCAGCGGAGCTGGACCCAGTATTCTAGTTGTAATAGACGGAGAAACAGACGTGGAGTCAATCCTCAGCGGTGCCGGGGCTGTGTTAAAGTCAACTGGCATTGCCTTCTCCATCCTGAATTCAAATCTGGCAGGTGGCGCTTATATCCCGGAAAATTGAGTTCCCAATTAAGGAATCCGTTGACCCAAATACAGGGAGCCTCAGTTTTCCCATTCACCAGACCAGCGCTTTCTTGATGCCAGAGGGTGAAAGGTACAGGTACTCCAGAGAATTGAATCCTACAGTGGAGGAACTTGGCAGAATTATTGCCCTCCTTGAGAATACTGAAACTGCAACGTGCTTTGCCTCCGGAATGGGTGCAATATCTACTACCCTTCTGGCTTTGTGCAGGCCAAACTCCAAAGTACTCATACACAAAGACACATTTGCAAGAACCTACAAGTTTGTTACAGAGTTTCTGGTGAAATGGGGCGTAAAGGCTATAGTGCCTGAACTTGGAAACGAGGCTTTTGTCAGGGAAGCGAAGAAAGCCGACATAGTTTTCCTGGAGAGCCTGACAAACCCAATCCTCAGGGTATACGATGTTGAGGCTGTTGCCAAGGCAGTGCATTCAAACAATGGACTCCTTGTGGTAGATGAAACATTCGCCACACCTATAAACCAGTGTTCGAGCGACCTGGGCGCGGATGTGGTTATCCAGAGCCTCTCCAAGTTCATTTCCGGCCACAATGATGTAATTGGCGGATCGGCTGCAGGAAGCAAGCATCTCATGGAAAAAATAGACAATTTCAGGCGTACCCTTGGCACCACCATGGACCCAAACACAGCTTTCCTCACCCTCAGGGGAATCAAGACCCTCAAGACCAGGATGAGCCAGATAAACCGCTCAGCGATGGATATAGCAGAAAACCTCGGAAAGATCGAAGGTTTTTCAAACATACTCTATCCCGGCCTGATGAATCACCCGGACAGGGAAATTTCATCAAGAAACCTTAAAGGGTACGGTGGCGTTGTTACTTTTGACATCCATATCCAGGGAGATCCTCTTGGGGCCATGAAAAAAATGAGCATAATTACCCCAGCCAATACCCTTGGGGGAGTGAACTCCACGATTTCACATCCATCAACCATGTCCCACAGGTCATTATCCCAAGAGGAAAAAAAAGCCCTGGGAATAAGCCATGAAACATTCAGGCTCTCAGTTGGCCTGGAAGAGCCTGAAGATTTGATAAAAGATTTGAAGAAAATGATTCACTGAGTTAAAGTTTCCTTCTTCCCCATTCTTTTCCTCATAATTGAAAGCATTGCCGGGAAGTAAAATGTTCTTATGATGAATGTGTCAATTATGAGTGATATGAAGAACGCAATACCCAATTGCTGGAGGAACCCTGATCTTATCAGCCCCAGTGAACCCAGTGAAAGCGCGAGTATCATTCCCAGCGAGGTTACGACTCTTCCAGAGCTAGCCATGGCTCTGGGGAGTCCCTCCTCAAATCCATACTGAGAAGAGTACTCTTTGACGCGCGAAATTATGAACACTGTGTAGTCATTTCCCAATGACATAAGGATTATGAACAGAATGATGGGTATGAGATATATCATCCCCTCACCAAGCAATGACCCTGATATGATGTAAAGCAGGAACGTTGTCCAGGAAATGCTGATAAATACTCCTGATATAGAAATAAGCGGATATTTTGGCGAAAGGAATGATATGAGCAATACGATGAAAATCACAGTTACAATAAGGATTTCAAGTTCTGTATAATGCACTGCGTTTTCATGCTGCTGGTCTATAATGCCAGATGTAATTCCTCCAACTATTAGTGAAGTGTTGTCCCTCAAATTGCCTACTAGATTCAGTGCATTTTTGGAATAGGGGCTGTATGATGTATATACCAAGAAATATGCATATTTTCCGCCATCGACCAGATATGCAGAGGTGTTCACTGCAGAATCAATTGAAGTCCCGTTTGAATATGGCCCTACGACCTTTGTGACCCCCTGGGTTCCTAGAAGCATCCTTGCAGTGGCATTGAGGGTTGCAAGACCACTGCTTGAAACAGTGCTTGATGTGCCATTCAATTCCTTTATTACAGTGATTGGATAAAGTACATTGGATCCAAATTTCTGATCTAGAATGTTCAGTGCCTGGACAGATGGCAGGTCCTGAGGCAGGCCAGTGTTGAAATTGTAAGTTGTTGGAGCAGCAAAGAAGAAGTATCCGGCTGGAACTCCAAGGAGAATGACTATGCCTGCCACTGCCCATTTCCTCTTCATTGATAACTTAGCGGCCTTGTAGAAGGCAGAATTCTTGTGGTAATCCGTTTCAACCAAGCTTCTTCCCTTCCTGGCGAAGAACTTGGGCCCGAAATAAGACAGTATGGCCGGGAAAAGAGTGGTTTCGAGTGCTATGATCATAAGGATGCTAAACAGAAGTACGAGTCCCCAACTTTCAAATCCTGGAATAACTGAGAATGTGGCCAGGCTAAGCCCGACAGTTATTCCGCTAATGACAACAGCCTTCCCCGCTTTTCGGGTAGCAGCCTCCAGAGCTTCGTCGTGATTCTTACCTTCCCTGATTTCCTGCCTGTACCTTGAAGCAATGAATACCAGGTAGTCTGTAGAGACCCCGACCGCAACTGCTGTAAGGGTATATGTTACGATGTAGCTCACATTATGCACAATTAGCCCGGTGAGATATATTGAAAGGTAACCTAATAGGGTGGCGAGAGACACGAAGACTAGCGAGATTAACCCGCCTTTCCAAGATACAAGCGTTATTGCAACAGCCACCGCAAGAACAACAAAAAGCAATCCAAAGACAAAACCGTACTGGGCAGTGATCTGCTGGGTCTCAAAGGCTATTGCCCCGTCACCTGTCAACTTTGCATTTGCTCCGAAATAGGAACTGGATAAATTCTGGACTTCAGGAGTTGCTGTGGAAGCAGGAGTAGAGCCTCCTGAACCAACGTAACCAGCCGGAACGGAAAAAACCAGGTTGATAATGAAAGTTGTATTGTCAGGACTGATGTACTGCTCCGAAATGAAGTTGGGAATACCATTAAGCCCGTTAGCATGAACATAATTGAGGCCAATGTTTCCTCCCTCTAGTGTTGCATTTATCATTCCAGTATTCAGCGAAAAACCACTTACTGCATGAACGTAGGAGGAAAGTGCTTCTTTCACTCCGGTAGTATAGTTATGGATGCCAAGGTACTGGTGGGCTATGAGAAGGAAATAAAAATTGCCATCAATCGCTGGAAAAGTCTTGGAAATTGTCTGGTTTATAGCCTCTGTGGCATTTGTAACAGTTGTGTTTGGGGCGTAATAAGCTGCTATGGTGGAATTCAGCACAGAAATGAAACTGTTTTGGTAAGCGTTTGAAACGTTGTATCCTGATGATGATGCTGCATTGTATATGAGGCTGGAGTTATAGGAAAGCTTAGACCAGTTGCCAAGGAATGCCGCAGGAAAAGAGTAAATCTCACTGGAAGCAAGGCTGATGTTCTCATAGCTGCTTAAAAGACTCTGAGCCCTTTCAGACAGCACACTATTGAGGAATGCCGCATATGCTGAATACGGGGAATTCGAGCCTGAATAATTTGATATGGACCCATTAATCAACGCAGCCTGGAAATCCAATGTATTATTGGTAATTCCACTGGTGGAATATGGATTCTCCTGCACTACTAGAAACAGTGTTGAATTCTGTTTGCTCGAATTAGAGAGAATATTGCTGGCAATTTGGGATTCGGCGTTTGGATTCGAGGTTGCACTGTTTGAGTAAGATATGAAATGAGAATAGTTCATAAGGGCCGGAGTAGCTGCTAAAAAAACCACTGCCCATACAATGATAATTAATGCCCTTCGCTTTAAGACGAAATTGTGGAGTCTCACGAAAGAACATTTTTATCAGAGCCATAAAGTGTTATCAAAATTTTCTTTCAAGATTCATCATCGGTTATTCACTACATGAAAACATTTTAAGAAACTCATTATATAAGGGCGATGAAGTTTTATGGCCTCGATGGCCAGCAATGGACAAACGTTATTGCCGCTTGGTCTGGATGGCTGATGGACGGGTATGTATCAATTGCATACCTCCTGATGGCCAGCTATTTGGCGAGTGTCTTTTTCCCCTCGTCATTCACAGGTTCGCTACTGGCAGTTGTTCTGGGCCTTGCAGTGGGATCCATAGCCAGGTCCATTGGGTCTCTGGTATTTGGCAACTTCCTTGGTGACAGAATAGGCCGCAGGAATATGCTGATGGTAACTGTTGTTGGTTTCTCTGTGTTCAGTTTTGCGATCGGATTTCTACCCACCTATGAGTCCGTGGGATATGTTGCGCTTGCACTGCTTTACGTTCTTCTATTCATAATCGGCCTTTTCGCAGGAGCTGAATACGGAGGGGGCACAGCCCTTTATTCAGAAACTGTTCCTGCAGAGAGGAGAGGTGTTATAGGCGCCTTTGTGCAAAGCGGATTCGGCACAGGGTTCTTCATTGCTGCCGGAGTTGCGGCAATTATTGGCAGTTACTATTCTACTGCACAGATAATAAGTTTCGCATGGAGAATCATGTTCTATACAACACTGGTTCCAGGCGTTGTTGCACTGGTTTCAAGGCTCGGGGCCAATGAGACACCGGTTTTCAGGGAAATGGTTGAAAAGAAGGAAATTGTGCGCACGCCAATATTCAGGATGATAAGGGAAGAACCTCTTCCAGTAATATTCGCCATTTTCATCACAACAGGATTGCTTTACATCAATTCCGGAACATTCAGTTTTTACCCCATTCTCATGGGACCGGGTATCAACAATATCCCATTGAAGGACAGCGGCCTTATACTCGTAATTGCAAATCTTGTTTCTCTAATAGGAGTCTGGCTGGGTGGGATTATTTCGACGAAGATACCGGGCAGAAGATTGGCAATGATGGCCTTTTCCGTTATATTCATCGTTTCTCTCTACCCACTAATTTACTATGGTGTCTCGACCAACGTAAATGTGCTTTACATAGTGTTCAGTATACAGGCATTCCTCGAGGCGATGATATTCTCAACATTACCATCATTCCTTGCTGAGAAATTCAGCAAGCGTTACAGGTCAACAAGCGTTGGCTTTACGTATAACGCTGGCGCCATCGTGGGAGGTTTTGCCCCAACGTTCATTCTTCTGAGCAGGGCCTCCATAGGCCTGCTTAACGGCTGGTTTTTGAACCTTGCGGTTGCCAATATTCTGCTCATTGCAGGACTGGCGCTTTCAGCGGAAACCTGGTCAAGGGCCAAGGCCGGCGCAAAGGACATTATCCACGACTGAAACACCATTCCCTTTTTTATCCTGTTTCCATCATTCTCTTATTTTATCTCTGTCATTGCGATTTTTTCCCCAAGCAGATACAACAAATCTTCTCCCGAGTAAATGAGAACACCTCTGAACTGAGGCGGTGCAAATGGATATGAAGTGCCTGTCCGGCTATTTAGGAGGAAGTGGTAGTTTATTTCCAGTTTAACTTTCCCGGTCAGATTGTTCATGAGAAGTATCTCAGAACTAGATTGGCTCAATGCAGTGATTATTATGTTTCCATCGTTTGAATCTTCATGAAATACGACATCTGCCTGGGAACCTGTGGGCAGGGACCTGTTCCATAACATGGTTCCATTGGAGTTGTAAGCCTGAATTCTCTCAAATGATGAGCCCGCTGGAAATTCTCCGCCAATGAATACTCCGTAAGGATAGGCATTTGTCACTACATAGAATATTCCGGCATTGTTTGTTTCAACTTGATACTCGTAGCTCACATTGCCTGTATAGGGCTGGGTGACCTCAAAAAGATTTGCATTGTAGCCTCCTGTAACAGAAGCTTCTTTCCCTACTTTTAGTGAACCGGAACTGGAGTTGGTATAATAAAGACTCTGGCCAACAAAGCCAAAAACCTTTCCAGGGATATTCAACATGCTATTTCCATTTGGCCCATGTATTATGGCAATTCCAAGTGAGTTAATGCAATAAGCAATTGTTTGCCCGGAAGTGAAAACACTCTCTGCATTTGCTCCCCATCCACTGATAGGGGGAATTATGATGGCACTGTAATTCAGAAGTAATGGTGCACCATTGCCCAGTAAGAAATAGTAAATTTCAAAAGAACTATTGGTCGGCTGCCCATATGCAGCTGAATCATTTACTAATCCCAAGTACAGGGCCTTCCCTATCATATTCATGGTAAAGCCAAAGGCAAAGAAAGCCCTATTTTGTAAAGGGGCCAGGTTATAAGTGTGGAAGATTTTCCCAGTGGTGGCATTCATTTCTATAAGATCAAAGTTTACTCTGTTTGCATTTGATGTTCCAAGAATGCCTGAACCGTTGAACGCCATCATGTAAATGGTGTTATTTGAATAACGCAACAGGGAGCCATAGCTTGTAGGTTCCATAAGGATGCCATACCATCCGTTTATTTGCTGTGTTTTGCTGGACCAATAAAGCTGGCCAGTCGTCAGGTTGAACTTGTAAACGCAGTAATAATATGAATTTGCAGAATAATTATCATGTGCGGTGAGCACAAAGACCGACCCATTTGCAATGTCTGAAGAAATAACTTGCCCAGACAGCCCCTCTGTCCATGTATTCTGGAAAGGCGAATAGAGATAAGTCTCAGCAAGGAGCAGCGAGGAGGAAATAACAATTGCTGCAATTAGCAAAGCTACCCCAGCTTTTTTATTCACCTCCCTATTAATTAACCAAACGATAAAAAAATTTCTGCATGCTCAAACAAATCAGGCCAAATGAATTTATAATTTTAAGGTGCGTTTGAAGCGGTATTTTTCTGTTTGGGCTATTGCTCCAGCATAAGTATAAACCAGACTTTTAATAGTTTCAAGCCTTCTGAATTTAATGGCAAATGATTCAACTATTGTGGAAAAGGCTTTGAAACCAATGTCCGTCTATCCAGGATCACTGGTCGGATGGATAATGGATTCGTTTGACCTGAGCATGATGTTTTTGCTGGTCCCTGTACTGGCAGATATTTTCTTTCCTGCCAATTATGGCCTTGCAATCATTGGCACATGGAGCATTTACACTACAACCTTCATTTTCAGGCCAGTAGGAGGAATTATCTTTGGAAGACTAGGAGACAGGATAGGAAGGAAGAATTCCATGGTAATCACACTTTTTGGCCTTGGAGCCGTAATATTTGCGACCGGTTTCCTTCCCACATACGCTTCCATAGGGATAGCGGCACCTGCTACTCTGTTCCTTTTCAGGATAATAACCGGAATATTCGGCGGTGGTGAATACGGCAACAGCGCATCAATCCTGACAGAATCAGTTTCAAGCAAACGCAGGGGGGTTTGGGGCGCAGCAATCCAGAGCGGTTATCCCATTGGATATACCCTGGCTGCAGTCTTCTTCCTCTCACTGCATTATATATTCCCTGGTACCCAGTTTACTTCTACAGGCTGGAGATGGATGTTCTGGATCGGGATCATTCCAGTGATCATTGGCCTCATAGTCAGGTACAGGATGCCGGAATCTGCACTCTGGTCATCTCTGAGCAAAAGCTCAGAAATCAGTAAAAGCCCAGTCAGAGAGCTCTTTGGGGATAGAAAAAATCTTGTGGGCGCCTTGACAGGAATGCTTGCCATGACCGGAATTGCCTGGGTATATGGGTTAACATTAGGATTTTATCCGACAGCCCTTCAGTTTCATGGATTCATGGCATTCCCTGATTTCCTGTATGTTGTAATTGGGTCAATACTTTTCTCGCTCGTTGGCTATATGACTTCAGGTATGGTGAGCGACAGGATAGGAAGGAAGAAGATGATTTACATCTACTCTATTACTGCCATTATATTCTCCATACCCCTGACATATGCCATTTTCACTAGGGCACTGGGGCCAATTGGCGTAGGAATATTTGCTAGCATCCTTGCCTTTCTTACCACTGGTATTTATGGAGTGATACCAGCTTATCTTAGCGAGAAGTTCCCAACACGGATAAGAAGCACTGGAGTAGGGCTAGGCTTTAACGGCGGGTTTATCCTTGGGAACTGGAGTACAGTATTCCTTCTTCTCATTGTAGCAATAAGTGCGGCCAATTTCTACGCCTATCTTGGGGTATTCATAATTATTGGAGAAGTCTTCATTCTCGTATCCGCACTGCTTTCGCCCGAGACCAAGGGGAAGGAACTCAACTTTTAAAATTTATTTCCCATATTTTTTCATTTGGAACAACTCCTTTACAGGTCTAGCAGGTTGTCCAGGCCCCTTGTTAATCCAACCAATCCCATGACCTTCCTAACTGCAAGAAATGTTCCTCCTATGTAAGGGCCGGCTCCGCTTCCACCGTCATATCTCAACATCAGCCTTTCATCTGGCTTCCCATAAACGACTTCTGTGCCAATCACGTGGCCTGGAAGCCTGATAGAGTGGACCTGGTTGCCATTGAGAGTTAGCCCCCTGCTTTCTTTTGGCCCTATAATTTTGTCCGGAGAGACTTCAAAGTAGGGTTTTCCGATTAAGGAAAGCCTGTAAGCAAGTTCTCTGGCAGTGCCACTGGGAGCGTCAGGTTTTCCGTCCGATGCATAATCCAAAATCTCCCAGCTTGGCATGTACCTGGCAGCCATTGTGGCAAAGCGAAGGAGAAGTGCTGCCGAGAGAGCAAAATTTCCCGCGGCAACAACGCCGATTTTTCTTCTCTTACCGGCTTCATCGATTTCCCGGTAATCGTCATCTGTAAGGCCGGAACTGCCTACAACGCAATGCACGCCTCTCTCCACTGCAGACAGAATGTTGCCCTTGACTGCCTCGGCAGAAGTATAATCGATCATAACATCTGTCCTCGCTTTGAGGGCTTCCCCTACAGAACCTGAAATCTTAAACTCGTGGCTTGAATCTCCAGTTATATCAGATAGGGGCTTTCCTGCGTATTTTCTTGATACGGCCCCTACCAGTTCCATGTCATCAGATTCCATAATGGCTGGAACCATAGCCCTTCCAACCCAGCCCGATACGCCAGACATGCAGACCTTTATTCTGTCCATATGGTTCAATATCCGACATAAAATGAATAGGTTTCGGCGCCTGATTGATAACGGCCTTATAGAATTCGGAGTATTAGATAAGATTAATTAAGAAAATGAATAAATTGAAATATGCCCGTTGTGTGACAACAACTGATAACGGTCGGCCGAATATTAAGAACATTTCAAGAACCTGGAAAGTAATTGCTGTGGTATTGATTGTTGGAGTTTCATCCCTTGTTGGTCCCCTGTATCTAAGTGGAACCTTTCAGCATAATTCATCCATGCCGTCTCTTACAACTGGGAGCTCTTCGACCACAATCATTAATTCTTCCTCAAATTAAACTGTCCGCGTTGGGTCTTATCACTATATACCGTTCAAGGTGAATTCTCATTCTTCAATTTATGGGGGATTCACGTCATCTATAGGCGTGAACATCTTCATATTATATTCATAATACAGCACTTCACTTAGTTCCAAAGGAATCCCAATTCATTATGTTTTCACAACCGGCACGGTCAAAAACGGAACAGTCAGTGTAAGTCTGAGACCCGGAACATATAATCTTGTGCTGTTCGATGACAATAACATGGGCGAGGTTACCACAGTGACTTTCCCGACTAATCTCACATTTACTCCATAGCTTTGAATCCAATGTTATTAAAATTGTGTCAATTTAAGTTGACATTAAATTTATATGTATAATTTAGGTATGATTTTAATGCCAATTAAGGTAGTTCTTGAAACACCCCGGAGGAACCTTTCAGAGCAGGTTAAGACCCTTAAGGCAGAGGCAAGAATTTACAAGTTGGTATGCAGGAACCAGGGCAACAGGCTTTCCATTGACCAAAAGGAAAAGTACGGAAGTCTCTCAAAAGAAGATGCGTTGAGGCTTTTAAAGGCCACAAGGAAGAAGATCAGGGAAGTGAAGAGGGCCCATGCCATTGCAGTTGGAAACACATGGAGAGATTTCATACAAAAGGAAGAAATGATTCAGACTGAGAAGCTTGGCCCATACCTGACTGGCATCATCAAAGGTTATGATGAATATATAAACGGGCCAGATGAGAACAATAGAAGGTAAGCATGCCATTCAATGCAAAATGACCAGGTTATGATTAGAATTCTGATAAAAAACTACTGTGCTTCAATTCTAAAGGATGCGGGCGCCGGGATTTGAACCCGGGTCAAGAGCTTGGGAAGCTCCTGTGATAACCTCTACACTACGCCCGCAGTGGTGGTCTGCCTACCTGTAGCAGTTATGTTAATAAAAAAATTTGGAGGTGGTTAATACCATCCTCTGTACTTCATTGCATCGGCAACTCTCTTAACAGAAACTGTGTAAGCTGCAGTCCTGGGGTCGACATTATATGTCTTTGCAGCTTCAAGCACTGCGTGTGTTGCCTCTGTCATTTTTTGGTCTAGCTTCTGGTGAACCTCTTCCTCTGTCCAGTAATAGCCTTCCTGATTCTGCACCCACTCAAAGTATGATACAGTAACTCCGCCCGCATTGGATAGGAAGTCTGGAAGCACAAGGACTTTGTTCTTGTGGAAGATCTCATCAGCATCTGGAGTAGTTGGGCCATTCGCCAGTTCCAGTATGACTTTTGCCTTGACCTTGCCCGCGTTGTCCCCCCTCAGCTGGTTTTCGATAGCAGCAGGTATGAGAATGTCGACGCCGAGTTCCAGAAGATCCTCGTTGGAAATGTTCTTTGCTCCAGGGAAGTTCTGAACTGTGCCCGTCTTCTTCTTGTGTTCAAGAAGCTTGTTGTAGTCTATTCCGGATTCAAGGTAAATTCCACCTTTTGTGTCAGATACTGCTACGACCTTTGCCTTGTACATTTCAGTTACGAGCTTCAGGGCAAACTGGCCTGCATTTCCAAAACCCTGAATTGCAACTTTTGCCTTTCCAAGATCCAGATTCACGGTCTTTGCAGCTTCCCTGAGCACGTACATCCCACCCCTTGCTGTGGCATCTCCTCTTCCAAGCGAACCCCAGTTTTCAAGTGGCTTTCCAGTTATTACACCCGGTGCTGACCTCCTTACGATGGTTTCGTACTCATCCATCATCCATGCCATGATTTGCGGTGTTGTGTAAACATCAGGCGCGGGGATATCTATCTCTGGGCCAACGAAATCTGCAACTGCCCTGATGTAGCCTCTGCTGAGCCTTTCAAGCTCGCCTACACTCATTGATTTTGTATCGCAAATAATACCCCCTTTTCCTCCACCGAGTGGAAGGTTTGTTATCGCGGTCTTCCAGGTCATCCAGGCAGAAAGAGCTTTCACGGTCGAAAGTGTCTCCTCAGGGTGGAATCTTATTCCTCCCTTCGCTGGTCCACGGGCATTGTTATACCTTACTCTGAATCCTTTGAATACCTTTGTTTCCCCATTATCCATCCTTACAGGTATGCTTACCTCAAGGATTGCCTTGGGAGCGCTCAATAAGGAGAGAGCTTGCTTGTCCAGTTTCATAACCTTGGCAGCTTTGTTAAGCTGTTCCAAAGCTATTTCGAATGGATCCAAATTTTCTGGCATTTTGTCACCTTATGTCTTTAAATAAGACCGTTAGAGATGTCTGGGGAGTAATTGAATCTTTCACGTGAATACTTCGCGTGTTTCTTTATATCATGGGGCTTATTTCGATGAAAGCTTTATAGCCGGATTCAAGGTACACACTGATGGCTGAAACGCTAACACATTCCTCTTATCGGTTGCTCATGATCTTTGGCATAGTGGGGCCAGTCGTTACCATTGGGCTTGTTGTGGTTGACATCCTGCTTTCACCCTGGTATAATTGGCAAACCAGTGCTCTGAGCGATCTGGGAGTCAACACTTATTCTTACCTGTTCAATGGAGGTTTGCTGTTTGAGGCTGCTGCCAACCTCATCTTTGTTGTAGGCCTTAAGAAGATGAAGCTTTCCAGTGCTCCAGTATCTGTTATGTTAATCATATCTGGTTTGTCATTGGGGCTGGTTGGGATATTCAATGAGCACCATGAGCCGTTCCACCTATTCTTTGCCCTTGTCTATTTCATACTTTTCCCTATGGGGATCATTGCATTCAGCTTGACTTTGAAAACACTGGAAACCATTTACAAAAGGGCCGTAGGTATCATAACATCACTCTTCGGGCTTCTTTTCATTGTTCTGGGGATAGCGGAGGATTTCAATGTAATACATACAGGCCTGGGATTGGGTTTTTATGAATTAGTTGAAGCAATAATGCTCAGTAGCTGGACGGTATATACAGGGGCAGTGTTCCTGAGGAAGTAGGGGGTCTACTATTGGATGTAGGAAAAGCCTTAATTATGTTCCATTTAATTATCTCTGGCTTAGTTGAATCTATTGGTGTAAATTATGCTGCGACTTACTATATCAGTTAAAAATCTTAAAGAAATTGCAGATCTTCTGAACACTGTTGTTACAGAAGCAAAATTCAAAATTGATTCCAGCGGAATATCTGTTATTGCAGTGGACCCGGCACACGTTGCAATGATTAGTATCAATGTGCCCAAGGATGTCTTTTCGGAATTTCAGACTGACGGGGAAGAAGAAATAGCACTTGACGTGGAACGGCTAAAGTCCGTTATCAGGCTGGCTAACAGCAATGACATGGTTTCCCTGGCAAAGGAAAAGGAGAAGCTGAAATTTGAAATCAACAACATCGTGAAGAGCATTTCCCTGCTTGACAACAGCACTGTCACCACTCCGAGAATACCACAGATAAACTCGGAATTCTTTGTTGTCCTCGGTAAAACAGAACTGGAGAGGGGCCTAAAAGCTGCTGAGGATGTCTCTGATTCTATCAAGTTCAGCCTCACATCAGAGGATTTCAGGGCAAGGTCCATGTCAGATTCGGAGGAATCAGAGATGGTTCTTACCAAGGACATGATCAAGGAAATTCAGTGCTCTACCCCAATAAAGAGTTCATATCCTCTGGAATATCTCCTCAAGTTGGTGAAGTCCCTTGCCTCAACCGAAGACCTGAAGCTCAGCTTCAAGGATGATTATCCACTGACTATTGAGTTCAATTTTGGCCAGGGCAAGTCTACGCCAAATGCAATAAAGGGCTCTTTCCTCCTGGCTCCAAGGATGGAACAGTAAACCTTTTTAAATAATTTCTTTACAAATCACAGGACATTAAAATTTCATCGACAAGTTTGTTCTGGATCTTTGCAATATTCCTGTGGCACCCTTCAATGTGAAAACCGAACTTGTTGTAAAGCGCTATTGCCCTCAGATTTGTATTCCATACACCCAGTACTATTTTCCTGATTCCATGCTCCTGACTGGCCCATTCCAATGCATAGTCCATAAGCGCACTTCCCATTCCCTGTCCCCTGTTTTCCTTGATCAGCCACATTCCCAGATTCAGGACATGAGCTGTTTTCGGGGATCTCGAATATGGTGTCAGCACAAGGCCTCCTGTAAGTTTTCCCTCGGATTGGGCAACGCAAAACAGCATGTTTGTGCCATTGTGCTTCCAGCGTTCGTTCCAGACTTCCAGTATGTCAGGAGTTGGTTCTTCGGTGTTAAGATAGATTTTTTCCCTTGCCACTTCGGTATAGGTTTCGATGGATTCCTTAAAATCATCTGCGCATACGAGCCTGATCACAA
>JAKAUW010000025.1 GCA_021817455.1 Thermoplasmata archaeon
ATCGGCCATGGGAACAGGCGATTCTCTAAATATGCTGATTACTACATAGATGAGGTATCTGAAGTCCTTGATATTGTGGGGAAACTCAACAGGTAGCCCAAAATCAAGATTGTAAGGGCTTGAGCTTTTCCGTGAGGCCAGGATACCTTTCTAGAAAATCTTTCTGCAGTGTAACGAAGGCAGGCACAATTTCAAAAGCTTTCATCCAGTTCTTAGAATTTTGTTTCATTTTCCCTTTAATACTTAAAGTAAACTCTGTTTTAGCTCCCTGCTTCTCTTTATTGGAACCATACAAATCTGTGGCTGAATATGAAGAAAGATTTGACCTTATGGCCTGAATGAGCCTTTCCAGGTTATCGTCGCTGGTTACAACTTCTTCTAGAAACCTCAAAGCAGGCCCAGCCAGCATCTCGCCCTTCTCAATGGCAGCAAATGCACCTTCCAGCGTTTTAACAGGCTTTGGGCATTCAATGCCTACTTCTACTGCACTTCCCTTAAACAGCACGAAGTCGACATTTCCCATCTCAGACCTTACGTAATCCGCAACATTGAATCCATTTGTAAAATAAAATGCGCTAATAATTGAATCTCGGTTGCTTAGGGACTTTAAGGAATTCCTCGGTGACATCCTGATGTATTTCAAGGAAGGCAGCATTTCCAGGATGCTCTCTTCCTGTCCCATCTGAACTATCATGCCGGATATTCCGGGCCTGCGGTCCTCAAATTCCTTTGACCATTTAACCACTGCAACCTCCGTTCCTGCCTCAAGAAACTTTGTATTTCCTTCAAGGGAAATGAAACCGCTAGTTGAAATGAAACGGGAAATGGACCCAGATAATCCCGTGACCGGATACACCCTGTTGGGGGTGCCATGGAAAACATTGACAGGGATCAGGTTCTGTTTTCCCATCTCCAGCTTCAGGTTCACTGCAAGCGTACCGATGTCTGGCCGGGTCTCCATTTCAAACCTTCCTGCAGCAAGTATTGCGCTCAGGAATATGGACCTGAAAATCATCATTGATGATACGGGGAAACCTGGGAGCCCAATAACTGCTTTTTCTCCGGACCGGCCTAGAACAGTGGGTAATCCCGGCTTTACAAGGACACCATGGAAAACCATTCCGGGCGCCATCTCATCTATTATCCGGTAAACAAGATCTGATTCCCCTGCCGAACTTCCTCCAGATAGAATCACAATGTCAGAATGGGAGAGGCTTTCCTCTATCTTTCCATTAATCTCGCCATAGACATCTCTGGCTATTCCTGCATAAGTTGCCTCAATGAACTGGAAGGTGTTCAATTCGTTGCACACAGCTATGCCATTGGCATCGCTGATGCTTCCCTCCCTGTATGGTTCTGTATGGCTGATGAGCTCATTTCCTGTTGAAATTACAGAAATTATGAGTTTTCTGTAAACATCTATTTCTGGAATTCCAAGCGAAGCCAGCACAGCGATGTCATTGGTATCAATCTGCTTTCCCGCAAGCATTAGAAGCTCCCCACTTGTAATGTCACTGCCTGCTTCTGCAATATTGGTCCCCGCCGAGACAGGCTCAAGGACTCTCACTCTCCCATCGGCAAGCATTTCAGTATCCTCCACCCTGACAACAGAATCAGAACCCTCTGGGATTATGGCACCGGTGGAAATCCTGAAACAATTCAATTCTCCCAACATGCGCTTTCTTGGCTGGCCTATGAAAGATTCGCCCCCAATGTTGAGGGTAACCGGTTCTGCATGGGTAGCACTCTCCACTTCAGATGCCCTAACAGCATATCCGTCCATGGTAGCCCTGTTGAACGGAGGATTATTCCTCGTCGCGAATATGCTAGCTGACAGTATTCGACCCCCACTTTGGGTAATTGGTACTTTTTCTGTCCCTTTCAGTGGGATAAGGGTCTCCTTTGCAAGTCTCACTGCATCAGTGAATGTTACCAGTTTCTTGTATACGGACTTCAAAACCTATCACCAAAAAGTTTTACTTCAACAACATGGCCTGCCTCCAGGCCTTCCACTGTTCCAGGAATCAATATGGTTCCGTCGGAATCAAGGATAGAACTTATGGAACCAGTTCCGTGTGTGCGAACAACTTCCACAGTTAAACCGTGCTCACCGGATACAAGTTTTACCCTGTAAATGCCTGCATACCCTGCCTTGTTTGTTAAATTTGATGAAAGAACGCCTGAAACCACCCTGTGGTATTCCTTCAAACCTGTCATCGATTTCAGGTATTCTTCAAAAAAGAGATCAAATGAAAGCATAGAGGGAACTGGCACTCCAGATATTGAGAAGACAGGCTTTCCTTTGGATTCATAAATAGTCATGGTCCTTCCTGGCCTGATCATGGCTCCCCCGAATACCACATTTGAAATATTGGCAATTGCTTCAGGGACTTCGTCTTTGCCTCCCAGGCTAGTACCGCCTGTAACAACGACACAGTGATACTTTTCCAATGCTGAAATTGCCAGTTCTCTAATCTCTCCTACATCATCGTGAGCCATTCCTGCGAAATCCGCCTCCACAAATCCGCTATTAAGGAAATTGATTATGAGATTTTGAGTTGTATTCTGGATCTTCCCTTCAGCGCCGGAGAACAGTTCATTTCCAGTTGAAATTACGCCAACTCTTATTTTCTCGTATACTTCAACGGCATCTACCCCGGCACTTACCAGCGCAGTGATGTGCCATGGTTTTATTCTTTTGGAAGAAGGCAGGATAACGTCTCCTTTCCTTATGTCATCACCTGCCTTTTCTATATTTGCCCACAATTTTGGGGGAGAAGTGATTCTAATAATTCCATTTCCAATGGAGCAGTCCTCAGCCATTATCACTGCATCGTAATCTGCAGGCACCACTCCACCGGTGTATATCTCAGTGCAGGCGCCTTCCATGTAACCTTCAAATTTTGACTTTCCCGCTTCAACAATTCCATTAACTGGAAGAGTCATTGGATTCGTTTCGCTGGCTTTTCTGCAGTCCTGCGCTTTTACCGCAAAACCATCCACAAGGCTACGGTTCCAATGTGGGAAAGCAACTGCAGCCTTCACGTCAGAAAAAGCAATCCTCCCCAGTGATTTGGCAACAGGGATAACCTCTCTTCCCAAGGGCTTCCAGGGAGCCAGCCTTACCTTTTCAAGAGCTTCCTCAAGGGAGATGAGTTTGAGGAATCTCCCCATCTTTCTTCGAATCTTCTCCATGTTCTACCTATCTGTTCAGTTCGTGGTGAATATGTGATATCTGCTCCAGGATTATGCCTGCCACTCCCAGCCGTGCTCCGGCAGGGGACCCGGGAAGGCAGAATACTGGCTTCCTGTCTACGATGTATGCAGCTGATCTTGAAAGTGCAGCATCTGTCCCTATTTCATCATATGACAGCGAAGCGAAAATATGCCCAAACCCTGTCATTTCATATTCCGCAAGGCTGGAAACTGCCTGGATAGTTACATCGTATCTTGTAATTCCGGTTCCACC
>JAKAUW010000096.1 GCA_021817455.1 Thermoplasmata archaeon
AGTGAGCAGCCGTTGTTAATTGCTATGGAAGCAATAATGGAATCCATTCTTGGAACTGCTTTTCCTTTTCTTTCCGCGCTCAACTCCAAAACAGCTGATAGTTCGCTATCTTTTTTAGTGAAGTCCAGAGTTGGTATTTGCAGAACCGGACTGGAATTTTTGGAGTATTTTTCCATACCGTAAAGAACCTCATGCATGTTCACTGAACTCGTGCAGTATTCTTCCCCGCTTTCGATGATTTTAAGCATTAGTTCATCGCCTTTGTCTGATTCCCTATCCAGAATTTCTATGATGACGTCAGTGTCTAGAAGAATCAATTTCCTTTCTCCCACCTTTTCTTTTTTAAATCCGCAAATAGATCATTCTTATCTTCAAACTCAATGCTTCCCCTTAATGACCTGATTAGATCTTTCTTACTCTGTGATTTAACAAGCCGGTCGAGAAGATCACTAAAACTTTCATTCTCTTTCTTGAACCTTTTCAATTCATCATACACTGACTTTTTGATAGTTATAGTTTTAGGCATGGCATGTGTTTATGTTTAAACACATTATTATTTTTTCCAATATTATAGATGAGATTGTTTCATTGTACCCTATTTATCTTGTTTGTCAGAAATATTAATCAATCCTGAAAGAGATGTAATACCTACCGATTATCCAGCACAATACAGATATTTAGTAACCATTTAGTATTAACTTAAAATTTTAATCAAATCCGAACAGGTCCACTCTGGCTATAACTGAATTTGCTTATAGGTAAAAGCATAGACTGAACGCAGGCTTTTCCTTTGAACGTGTTAGTGATTCAAAATAGAATTTATAAAGCGTGATTTAAGGAAATCAGGTTACTTGAGGTCGATTTATATTCCATATAATTCAATGACGAGTCTTAATGTACTATATTAGAGGGTATAAATCATTATACACAAAATATAGATAGCACATAGTGTCAAGATCAGGCATAACAACAATTCAACTGGATAGGTCGGTTGTAGATGAGCTTAAAAAGTTTAAAAGATATCAGCGGGAGACCTATAGTGAGATAATTCTCAATCTTATAGAAAGTGTGAGAGAGAATGGTGAGTTTGAAACATTTGTGCAGAAGGCTCAGGAAGAGAGGATGAAAGAGCTATGGGGAGAAGGCGGCTACTCAGGGTGGGAACATGCCTGAGCCTGGAGATGTCATATTAACAAGAGTAAAATTCACTGATTCAGATGACTTTAAAATTCGGCCTGCACCTCATATTATTCGAGGAACTTGGCAACATTGTCATTGCCGGGATAACAACCAACACCAGGATGAGTGGCATAAGTATATTGAAAAGTGAAGGAGCTGCCCAGGATAGTGTGATTAAATTACACTTTTACCATTACAAAGGAGGCCATAATCAAAACGGTATTTCGATTGAGCACTGAAAAAAGGAATTTGGTTTTTGATGAACTCACCAAGAAGCTTTCCCTCCTTAAGCCGCTATAATAGATTCCCACTCTACTATAATGACTCTTATCATCTAACTTCACCTATCCTACTTATATCAGACTATTTGTACAATTTACACGTATATCTGCAAATAATTGCATTATCGCCATCGATCGAGAAATCGGCGTGAGGTATGAAAGGTAGTGTTCACCTAAAACATTAAACAGTACGTTTCGGATTCACAGTATGAAGGATATGTTTTGACTAAGAAATTGCTATTGTAATTAACTCCTTTAACCTCTTACAAACTTCATAGTTCCACTCAACTACCGCGAATGCGTTAGGCCATATGGTCCCGTTATCAAGGTTCGCTTTACCACTAAAACCAACGGTGGCATATCTCGTTTTAAACTTACGTCTTTCCTGAAAAAACAAAAGAACTGAACCATTTTTCTCGTAGGCTGGCATACCGTACCATGTTCGCGGAGTAAGTCTTGCATCTATCTCCTTAATTAAAGCATGCAAGTTTGTTGCAATTGTTCGATCGGGTTCACCCATTTCTGAAAACTTTAATAGTACCTCTTTTTCAGAATCCTCAAGATTCGGTTTAGATACCTTCTTTCTGATTGAAGCCAGCTCCTTTGCTCTCTCTGCCATAGCCAATTTTTCTTCATCCGTGAAGCCAGCGTTGACCTTGTCCTTTTTTGCCATAGAATCTTCTATTTATAAATTGCACAAATATACAAGATCATTCCGTTCTTATGTCTTAAATTACGGTATTCGCTTAAATCGCTAAGCAAATAATGACTGGCCCATAGTTGCGATCATGCACAATTATCTCGTTAAAAAATCAGTAATAATGGACTAGTTACAGATCCAGGCTTTTTCGCGTTGTAACTTTCAAGCTTGCAATCTTATGCAGTTTCAAGTCGTCAGTTACAAAATCGTATCCCGATTCGATAGCAGATACGAGATATGATGAATCGTAGAATGTCAGACCCTCCTCTAATGACAAACTCAACACAGAAGCTGGTGGTGACACGATCTGCTCCATTGAATCAATCAATTCAAATAGAACAGTGCCAGATTCCATTGCTTCTTCCTTTGAAATTCTATTTCTTATTTTATGACTCTTCCAAAGAATGTTCCCTATCTCGTACTTGGCAAGAGGATTCGTGGCCCCGTTTGTGAGTGCACTGTACTTACCACTTTGAAAGAGGTTGAAAATTGCGGAAGCGTCCAGCAGGTTCATCTTTCCCTGTCTTCCCTGAGGTCTGAAACTACTTCATCTAACTTTAATTTAGAGATTATAGGTGCTACCCTTTTCATTTTCTCAATTAGATCTTTACTTCTGGCTTTCCTGATTTCCTCCTGAACTGCCTTTCTAATAATTGCTGTTGGATTCAGTCCAAGTTTCTTTAACTCCTCTCTCTCTTCTTCTGATATCTTTGCAGAAACTGTGGTATACGTTTTCATACTATATAATAGACTACGCTTATTTTAAAATTATGTATTGCAATTTGTAATCCAAAGTGAAAAAAAATGGAATTCCTAGAGGCGAGAGACCTTTACATCTGCTAGAACTGCTATACACATCACCTTCGTATTCGTTCAATTCTCCTAATCAGATCTGCATAGACCCTATTCTGGGCATGGCAACACGTTATAAGATGTGTCTGTTTTGAATCTTAAGTCCGCCCAATCTGGATATTGCATCCTATGAAATATAAACTGATTGCGGAAACTATCAGAACGCTGACAGCACTCATAGCCATTCCTATGGACCAACCGAAGAATTGTCCGGACATCAAGAAGAGTATTCCATTTGTTATTGCTCCTACGACTCCAGCAAAAATGACGATTGCACATATTCTCAAGGACAAGAACTGAGTTTTATAAGAAAGGAAAAGAATTGCAAATGAAGTAACAAGAATGGCGAATCCAGTGACAATATGAGCAAGTATGAAACCAAAGTGATTTCCAAAATACGCTAGGGACTGAACTGCCCCAAGATATTTTACCGGAATGTTTACCTCAAGATTGATCGTCATACCCAGCCATAACTGTGTGTAAACGCCGGTCAAGATTTGTGCAAAATCGCCAGGATAAAATTGATCCACCCCATATAACTTTTCACTCATTCTTTTCACGTCTTCTTTCTGTCTGTAAAGAATTCTTTCTCCTGTCCTTCAGCCTGTATGATTCACCCTTGATGTTTATGACAGTGCAGTGGTGCAGTATCCTGTCAAGGACTGCAGAAGCCATCACTGAATCTCCAAGTATTTCGCCCCATTCGCTGAAAGATTTGTTGCTTGTGTATATCGTGGATCTCTTCTCATACCTGGATGAAACAAACTGGAAGAACAGGTTGGATTCCTCCCCTGTCAGTGGCAGGTATCCGATCTCGTCCACTATCATGAGCCTGAACCTGGAATATGTCTTTATCCTGTATTCCAGTCTCTTCAGATCATAGTCTCTCTTAAGTGTCTGCACCAGTTTCATGGCTGATATGTAATATACCGGAATATCTGACATGATTGCACGCATTCCAAGTGCCACCGATAGGTGTGTCTTCCCCACGCCTGGTGGTCCCAGGAATACAACATTCTCTGTGTTGTGCATGAACCTCATGGTCATGGGATGTTTCAAGGTACGAATCAATGGTGTTCTCAATGGTGGTCAGGCCAAGCTTTGAAAGATACTCATGCACTCTCTGGTATGAATCCATCAAGCCACCTCCTCGTATCTCTTCAGGTCGCGTGTTTCCACCATCTGCCCGTATATTGCAGAATTCTCCTCCTTCACTGCTTTCAGAAGGCCTTCAAAATGTTCCTTATTCCTTGATATCCTTCCTGTTCCCGTGAGAATGGCATGATCAGCAACAATGGTGGAATCGATCTCTATTTTCACAAGTGCCGATTCCTCAATGATCCTGCATTCCCTTCCGGCATGTTTCCAGGGAACGGAATACCTGTTCCCCTTATAGGAAACATAGCAGTCCCTTGAGACCTTCCTGATCTCCTACTTCCTTGTCATGTATGCCGGTACTGTCGACAGGGGGTTGAGCTTCTCATCCTTCAGCCTCTCTAAAGGTATTTCATGTGTTGTTCCATGTACCTGGGCATTTATGTCTGATAGGGATTCAAATGATCTGCCTGCCCAGAAGTTGTTTCTCACATACTTTGTTGTGTTCTCGATCTTCCCCTTTGTCTCGGCCTGTATGGATAACATAAGCGGATCACGATGCCATAATATTCGGCGAAATCCATGAATTTCGGGTTGAACCTGGATTCTGAGGCTTTCAGTTTTCTGTCGATGACAACCTGCTTCATGTTGTCATACAGTATCGTGTCTGTGAATCCTCCATAGAATGAGAATGCATTCAGGTGCATCCTTATGACATTCTCAGTGGATATGTCAGTGGTGAATTCCACATACCGCATACGGGAATATCCCAGTATCATGGAGAAGGCATACAGCTTCCTTCTCTTTCCGTCCATGTCAATATGGCCGAACTCACCGAAATCAACCTGTGACTGTTTCCCCGGATCTGTCTCATAGCGGTATACTGCCTGTATCCTGCGATCCTTTCTGAGGTCATGGCAGTACTCCTTCAGTATTGTGTATCCGCCATGGTATCCCATCTTCCTGATCTCCTCAAGTATCCTGACAGCTGAAAGGTTGTGTTCATCTATGAGTGCACGTATCCTGTCTCTGTACGGATCAAGCTTTGATCCCCTCTTCCTTTGCCTGTGGTTCGCCAGTCTGGTTGTCCTCAGCAGTTTACTGACTTTGTTCCTTGATATGCCGAGGTCCCTTGCGATCTCCCTGTTGCTCATTCCCCTATCCTTCATGTTCCTGATCATTCTCCACACCTCCAAACGGTACAATTCAGACCCTCTTCCAAATGAGGAAATGGATCAGAATTAAACCGGCGATCTGGATCACTTTTATTCCGGCGAAAATGCACAAAAATCAACCGGCGATTACAAAGGACAGCCCTTCTTGCTCTGTGATTTGATCAATCTGTCCAGAAGCTCGGAAACTCTCGTTATCCTTTATGAATGCTTTTAATTCATCGTACACTGACTTTTTGATGATGATGGTTTTTGGCAAACATATGTTTTTGTTTAAACATCATATAACTTTTCACAAAACCAACAGCAAGATTGCTTCGTTATTCTGCCTATTCAATGCGTTCATTTAAAACCTCAGTCAAATCCCGACAGGCCCATTTGTGTAAATGGCAGGTGAATTCTGTCCAGTTACGTTTTCTCATCTTTTGGCGCAGAAACTTACAGGTGAAGAGACATAATACATCTGACCTTTAAAACAGGAAGTTTCAATAAACTTCTTAGAGATTGCTTTTGCTCTTAGCTGTTCATCAACTTTTACTGGTGATACGGCTACCTCTGTCCTCAATTTACTCCCACTCGTTTACACTATATTAATATGGAGTTATTCTATTGAAATGAAGTGCTTAAACCCGGAATCTATGAACAAGTAATCAACCATCTAATACATGATGAAATCGAATCACAGAGTGCAAAAATCATAAATAAAGCAAAAATAGAAGGAGAAGAGGCCTCGAGAATGCTGGCCTCCTATGTGGCTGAAACCATTGAAAAATATCTTGAGGTCCTGAGAGAAAAAGGCGCGGGCATCAGCGACCTTGTTTCTGTGCTGAACAGATCACTCGAATCCATGAATCTCCAGAAGAATGGGCTTAAAATGGATGAGTTCCTGATTCATGAGCTAGGAGAGAAATTACTGTCCGTTACAGAAAGGATCTCTGAGGCCGACGGAACACCAGAGAATCATGCAATTGTAAGGCCAGAATCGTCCATCTCCAGGAGTTCCATTTTCACGGGATCTCTTGGTGAGCCCAGCCTTTATTCAGAGCTGAAAAGGGAGATACGGTCCTGCGATTCCGTGGATATGCTTGTTTCCTTTATAAGGTGGAGCGGTCTGCGGCTTATTATTGATGACCTCAGAGATTTCACAACCCGGGGAGGAAAGTTGAGGGTAATAACAACCTCATACATGGGTGCAACAGACATAAAGGCCGTGGAAGAGATCAGCAGACTCCCAAATACAGAGATTAGAATTTCCTATGACACCCAGAGAACAAGGCTGCATGCCAAAACTTATATATTTAAAAGAGAAAATGGCTTTTCAACAGCCTACGTGGGATCATCAAATCTTTCCAATGCCGCGGTGTCCAGTGGGCTGGAGTGGAACGTTAAGGTTACTGAGAAGGACATGGCCAGCACCATGCAGAAGGTCAATGCGACATTTGAAACCTATTGGAACTCAAAGGATTTTGAACCGTACGGTCCTGAAGACCGATCAAGATTCATCAGGGCAATAGACGCGGAAAAGGGCAGAGAATCAGGAACTGCTGCTCCATTCCTTTTTGAAATACATCCATACACATATCAGATGGAGATCCTGGAGAAACTGGAAGCTGAGAGGCTGGTGCACAACAATTACAGGAATCTCGTGGTTGCTGCAACCGGCACAGGAAAAACGGTCATATCCGCATTTGATTATAGAAAATTCCGCAGTGAAGTGAAAAATGGGAGGCACCGGCTCCTTTTTGTGGCACACCGTGAGGAGATTCTCAGACAGAGCATTGATTGTTTCCGTGGAATTCTCAGGGATTATAATTTCGGAGAACTGATGGTGGGGAATTTCAAACCATCCAGCCTGGAACATCTTTTCGTAAGTATCCAGTCATTCAATTCACAGGAGCTGTTCCGCCAGGCAGACCCATATTATTATGATTATATAGTGATAGACGAATTTCACCATGCGGCTTCAGCAAGCTACCAGAAGCTTCTAGAATATTATCATCCGAAGGTCCTCATGGGACTTACAGCAACACCGGAACGTATGGATGGCAGAAATATACTTGGCTATTTCGGGAACCGCATCTCTGCGGAAATCAGATTGCCGGAAGCCATTGACAGAAAGCTGCTGAGCCCTTTCCAGTATTTTGTCATAACTGATCCTGTGAGCCTCCAGGAACTGCACTGGACAAGGGGAGGCTATGACAGCTCTGAGATTGAAAAACTCTACACTGATGAAAATGGGTGGGGGATTACACGTGCAACACTCATAATTGATTCTGTGATGAAATACATCTCAGATATAAGGACCGTCAGGGGTCTTGGGTTCTGTGTCTCCAAAGTTCATGCTGCCTTCATGGCCAGGCAGTTCAATGAAGCAGGAATTGCCTCAATGACACTGACTTCAGATTCATCTGATGATGAGAGGTTCACCGCCAGAAAGGCTCTAACATCAGGGAAAATCAGGTTTATTTTTGTTGTGGACATTTACAATGAGGGAGTGGACATTCCTGAGATAAACACAATTCTTTTCCTCAGGCCCACGGAAAGTCTGACCGTTTTCTTGCAGCAGCTTGGGCGTGGCCTCAGGATCACCGAAGACAAAGAATGCCTGACTGTTCTGGATTTTGTTGGGCAGGCAAACCACAGGTATGATTTTGAATCCAAGTTCAAGGCCCTCTTAGGCAAGAGTAGCAGGGGTATTGTAAATGAGATAAAGAACGGATTTCCTGGAGTCCCAACAGGCTGCTATATTCAACTTGAGCGAAGGGCCACAGAATTTATACTGAAGAATATAAAGGAATCCATCGGCACACTTTCCGGTATGATATCAAGGATTTCATCATTCCATGATAGCACGTCACTGGATCTTTCGCTGGAAAATTTTCTCAGTTACTATCACATGGATATCCGTGAAATTTATGGAAGGTACAGTTTCTACAGACTTAAGGAAAGGGCTGGCATAATTGAAGATTTTAATGAGCCACTGGAAAAGGTCATGACCAAGGCTTTCTCGCGCATATGTTCAATAAATTCAAGGAAGTGGCTTGAGTTTCTCATCAGCGCTCTTGATGATCTGGATTCTCTCGACGTAGAGAAGCTTGAACCTGAGAAATACAGGATGCTCATGATGTTTCACTTCACAGTATGGCAGAAAAGCCCCGGGATGTGTGGATTCACTGACGTAATGGACGGGCTCATTAAGATAAGGGACAACAGCAACATGTTTGCTGAGTTACTGGAAATCCTCCGGTACAACCTCAACAGCATTGACTTTGTGGATGAGCCTGTCGACCTTGGATTTGAATCGCCACTGTATCTCCACTGCAACTATACCAGAGACCAGATTCTTGTGGCCTTTGATTATCTGACGCCTGGAAATGTCAGGGAAGGAGTGAAATACATTCCAGACAAGAAAATTGACCTGCTGTTCATCACCCTGAACAAATCGGAAGAGCACTACTCTCCGTCCACCATGTACAGGGATTATTCCATAAGCGATTCGCTATTTCACTGGCAGAGCCAGAGCACAACTTCAGAAGATTCAGCTACGGGGCAGAGGTATGTGAACCACAGCAGGAACGGTGGAAAGATTGTTCTCTTTGTGCGGGAAAACCGGGAAGATATGGCAGGTGCCTCTCCATATACGTTTCTTGGAACTGCCAGTTACCTGAGCCACACCGGAAGCAGGCCAATGAATGTTGTGTGGAAGCTTGACAGACCAATTCCAGCAAGATTTCTTGCATACACCAACGTCATGGTGCCGGCCTGACACAGGCCAGAACTGGTCAAGAGATGTTGTGTAAGCTAACACTGTAAAGATTAATGGCTGCTTACCCTAGGACGTATGCTCATCTACGAGGTTTTCTGAGGGCGTGACTGCTTGAATCTGACCACCTTCTCCGAAAATTTTCTGGAAAATGTCATACCCAAAGCTTGTTGGAATTGGATCGGCCTGAATGACCCTGAATGTGCGTGTTCCATCCTCGAGCCTCTCTGCTCTGAGAAAGGTTGGTCTGTGCACATTTCCAATGTATGCTTCTGCAAGTTCGTTGAAATGTGTTACAAATACGATCTTCATTCCTCTGTCCAGCATAGCGTTTATAATCTGCATGGCAAGTTCAGAACCTTCTCTCACGTTTGTAGACGAGAATGATTCGTTGAAAAGCAGTCTGCTTCCGGGATGTATGTTGTCAATTATTTTGCTCATCCTCTTGAGTTCCTCGTCAAATTTTCCCATAGCCATACTGGAATCCTCCTCTCTCTTGAAATGCGTAATGATGGCACTTGCTATGTATGTGCTAAATGATTCTGCGGCAACAAACATCCCGCACTGCATCATTAGTTGTGCCTGCCCAATGGCCCTGAGGAGTGTTGATTTCCCACCTCTATTGGCGCCGGTTATGAATATTATGCTGTCGTTCTCTGCAATAAGCGAGTTTCCCACAGCAGCCTGATCAGTCCTGAGGGTCAGCGCCACATCATATAGGCCCCGGTACACGGTTCCCTTCCTGTGATCGTCTTCAGGCTCGGGAAATGAGGCTTTTGCACCCAGGAACTTCAGTTCATTCCACAGATTGATGCATCCCAGATAGAATGCCATTTCCTCTTTCAGCCTGTCAATGAAAGACAGGACATTTTCTGCGGATTCGCTAACTATGTGGGATGTTTCCATTATGCTTCTTGTGCGCATCTCGGCAAGTGCCTGGGCTCCACTTTCGTCACGGTCAGGAAGGGTATAGGTATAATGGGGTTCCCTTATGTGGACGATCTTTTCCATAAGTTTGTCTGGCCTGATATCCGGCACCACCAATGTATATCCAGTAAGCGAGCTTCCCATTCCAATTTCGCCACGAACGTATATTCCCCTGGGAAAACGAAGGTTTTCCAGGTGTTTGGAAACCATATCTATGTATTCTTCGTCGAATTCATTGATTATCATGGTGAAGAGCTGCCTGAAACCTTCTGAATGAAGCGATGGCAGCGCTGATCTTCCAATTTCCCGGATCTTTGTCAAAGCAGAAAGATAAATCTTCAGCACAGAAATGGATTCGTGGAGAACAAATTCCGGATTTGATCGACTTATCCAGAAATGCTGTTTTCTGGCTTCAGCAACAGCATTGACAATTGTTGCATATATATCTCTCACCAGTGCTTGGTTTTCTATGGCATCCTTTGCTACCTCCTGGCGGTACATTATGGTTTCACGATCTTTGAGGCTCCCCAGGACTGTTTTCTGGCATACATCAAATACATAGCTGTCATTATGGGCCATTGCGTTGAATATGGTTTCAAGGTCCAGATCCTTTTCCAGGTCCTTGTTGTTCCATGGAATGCTTTCTAAGTTCGAATGATCACTATTCCTGAAAAGCAGGTTCACCCTCATTCTCTGATCCTCCCCACAATCTTCTCATATGTGAGCCCGTACTTCTCTGCTATGGCTCTAGCATAGGCAAGGCCATTTGGTTCACTTCTCAAGACTCGGAATGTTCTTAATTCAGGCATAGATGGATCAACATGGCTCACCATGCTGACCACACCATTTAAGCGGGCAAATTCATCAAGAAATGTCACATAAACACATACGGAATTCTTCTTCCTGATGAGGTCAATAATTTTTCTTCCTATCTGAATTGCATCCTTTGAAGTTGTTGAACTCAGCATTTCATTTATGATAATTATGCTCCTCTCAGTGGCGGATTCCAGGATCCTACGCATTCTCATAAGATCATCTTCCAGCTTTCCCCTTAGGTTCTCTGGATCCTCAGATTTCTCGAAATGAGTGTATATATTATCCACAAGAAAGAGTCTTGCTTCCCTTCCAGGGATTGGGAGGCCAAGTGCAGCCAAAAAGTGCGCCTGTCCAAATGATCTGGCGAAGGTTGTTTTTCCGCCGTTGTTGGGACCGGTCACAACAATAGTGTTTTCATTTTCGGATAATCTGAAATCGTTTGCCACCACGGGCAAGCCTGATGATGAAAGTTTGTGCGCAAGAGCAAGATCGAATGACATTATGCAATAAATGTCCCTGTCTTTTCCAATTTCGGGTATGCAAAATTCCAGTCCTGCATTTTTGACAGGCTTTATGTATTCCAGATAAGAGATGTAGAATTGTGACTCCCTGTATATGCGTGCCATAACAGGTTCAATGAAACCTGTGTGGTTTTCATAGAAGCTCATGAGCGCCCTGAACTCTTCCGAGAACAGACGTGCAATCAGTGCCAGAACTGAGATTTCGACATGGTTCATGGAAGGATCGTTCAAGTGCTGCCGGTTCCCTGCTGATTCTTTGACTTCCCTGAATTTGCTGAAGGCGTCATGCACAATTTCATTGTAGTTCTCCCTGCCTCTGTCTTTCCTTACCGTAACCCTTGACGATCCTATGGCCATCTCATAACGGATTGAGGATAAACCTGCTTTGACACGCCCTGCCTCCTCTGAAGTTTCCCTGAAGCTTTGGGAATCCACATACTCTTTTACATAGTCCCTCAGTGATCTCAGGCCCTGGGAATCAAGGTCTGCGCTTTCCAGTCTTGCTGCAAAATCCCGCACTGCATCAAAGTACATCAGGGCGGCGTCCAGATGCCAGCCCTGCTTCTGATATTCAGCGAGCTTTTCTATTCCGGAAAGTCTCCTGTTGACGCTCTTCATTCTTGTGGAATAATCTCTCAATGCTGCTAATGTCTCCATGTTCTGGAGGTCTCTGAAAATCTCCTGCCTGTATCTCACAGTTTCAATGCTTTCAGGTATTGTATCAAATAATGGTCGCAGGTCGTAATCTCCATATGCCGCCGTTATCCCGTTTATGATCTGATCAATATTGAGATCAACGAAGAAATCAGGATCTTCCTCTGCAAGATGACCTGTTTGGCCCTTTGTCCACAGAATACTGTTGAAAACCATCACCTTCACTCCTGCCGCAACCCTCTGCAATCATCAGTTGCTCCTCAGGAGTTATCAGTCTCATGGAGACAATCATGGGGAACTCCATCCCTCTGGACCACATACTATCTGACTGACACTCAATCTGTGTATTTTATTTAAATATTACCGAGAATTTTCAGGTTTCTACCTGACACGTTCACTGCCCGTATCGGGAATACTACCACCCTGAACATTCCTGGACAGATATTCATAATTTCTCCGGTAGACTTCTGCTTTTTCCAGAGCCAGCCTGATGGCGGAGACCATGCTGTCCTCCCTTGCGATTCCCCTTCCCGCAATATCGAAGGCCGTGCCGTGATCCACTGATGTCCTGAGGAAGGGTAATCCAGGGTTCATGCTCACAGTGCCATGGAAATCCAGCATCTTTGCTGCAATGTGGCCCTGATCATGATAGAGTGAGACAACCGCATCAAATTCACCCAGAGAAGCACGGTAAAAAACGGAATCAGCGGCATAAGGCCCCGATGCATCAAAATATGCTGATGCAGACTTAACCGCAGGACCAATCATCTGAATCTCTTCAGTCCCAAGAAGTCCGCCGTCTCCGGCATGAGGATTCAGGGCTGCGACTGCTATTTTCCGCCTCTTGATTCCAAGAAGCTTCAGCGACATGTCCGCAAGTGAGATATATTTCGTGATGAGATCGCTGTTGATCTCCTTTATGGCCTGGGCCAGGGGAAGGTGCTTGGTTGCGAATACTATCCTGAGTTTTCCTGTCTGAAACATGGTGACCACATTTTTTGTTGATGTCATATGTCCCAGCATCTCAGTATGATCTATGTAGGGCGATCCGGCCATCTTTATGGCCTCCTTGCTTATGGGTGCAGTGCATATTCCCTGTACAGTTCCATTCAGGCACATCCCGACGGCCTTTTCAATGGATTCAATGGCAACCTTGCCTGAAATCTCCGACGGCTTGCCAATTTCAATATCCCTGGATTGGATATCAACAGTATGAAGATTCCTGAGCACATTGGTGTCTAAACCCAGTTTTTCCATGGTTTCCGCGAAGACTTTCCTGTTTCCAACTATAACGAGATCATCTGCACTGGATTTCAGCTTCACAACGGCCTTTGCAACAATTTCCGGCCCTATGCCTGCAGGGTCCCCCATTGTGACTGCGATCTTCATGGCAAATGTATGCTGTTGTTGGATTAGACATTATCTGATGGCAGTCAACAGCACAGAGTGTTAAAAATTGGCTGATTATGCGGCCCTGTTGGCGTTCCCGTCCTCCATTGCACTTTTCAGGGCCTTTTCCCTGCCAAGCTCCACCCTGAGCAGAACATACAGGACCACAACAACCGGTATGATTGACATGAAGGCGTATCTCAATCCCAGGGTGTCAACCAGGATGCCGGACACAAACGGCATTACTGCGCCAACAAGCATCATGAGGGAAAAGAAGTAGCTGTTTGCAATGTTCCTCTTCTCAGGGCTTATGCTCCTCGATATGGATATTATGGACAGTGGGTAGGTGAAGCCATGAGGAAAACCCAGAATGAGGAAGCTTATGGAAAATATCAGGATGTCCCTTGACATGCTGAGAACAACAAGACCGGCACCTGTGATTATGACCGATATGGTCATGAGTACCCTGAGGTTATTTGGGGGCCTGAGAGTGAGCGCAAGCCTGGATGCAAAGGAGGTCAGGAAGAACAGGCTGAATAGCAGTGTTATCAGCGAATAGGATGCGTTCAGATATTCCTTTGCGAATATTCCACCGAATGTCAGTATGAGTGCGAATGGAATGTTGTATGTCATTATGTTGTATATGGCCGCCCTGAATCCATGATTTTCCATGACCTCCGCCCCACCGGTGATCCTTTTACCTTTCTCATCCGGGAACTTTATACCGAATGCTGAAACGAACACAACAGCGGGAAGGATCGAGAAGAAGAGGAAGGACTGTTCAAGAGTGAAGAATCTCAGTATTTCAGATTCTATGGCCGGACCAGCAACCAGGGATATGCTCAGGGTTAATGTGTACAGTGAAAGTATCCTCTCACGCACCTTCCTGTCGCTGAAAAGGCTGGCGGAAGTGATTATGTTTGGCATTATGGCTCCAAGAACGAACCCTGCAATGAGGACAAGGGGCCAGATGACAATGGCCGATGATATATAGAACATGGGAAATACAACCATGTAGGCGAATGATGAAAGAATGAACACCCATCTGCGCCTGGTTGATGTCAGCCTTGCGTTGATCATGGCGCTCATGATGAATGTTCCCGTTGCTCCTGCCGTGGATATGAGGCCAACAAGGAACTCTGAAAAATGAAAATTATACCTTGCAAGGAGAGGGAGCGTTGTCATGAACATGTTGTTGCTGGCTCTCACCGCAAAGGTAGCAGATATTATCACAATTACGGTGAAAAGGAATGACTGCCTGCTGTTCATTTAACCATCAGCTGAATCTTCTCACAAGGTCAGCGAATTCCCTGTGTTCCTGGGTATCTTTCACAGAGGTGTCAGTCTCAAGTATGGCCTTTTTGATGAAGTTCGGGTCCGTTTTGCTGGGAAGTACTGACGCAACATATTTTGCTGTTCCCTCCGGATCTTTCCTCATTTTTTCTATTCCGTTGCTGTAAGCCTCCACAAATGGTTTCCTGACTGAATCGTCAACCTTTGCTACGCAGCTTCCCGGTGTGCTGATTCCATGGGATTCCAGGATTGCTTCAAGGGATATGCCCTTTCCAAAAGGTGCTGGGACAATGGCAGAATCAATGGTACCTTCCTTCATCATGCTTTCAATTGATGCCGCGTCCTCTACTGTAACAACCTCAACCTGCTCCTGTTTCAGGTGCATTATGGCTCTGACAAGAATCTCATTGGAGCTTCCCCTCCTCATTATCCCAATCCTCTTTCCAATTCCTGGTGAGGCCACAGCGAGTCCCCTTATGAGTGAAACATTTGGTGTCAGGCCTCTCTTTGCCATGGATACTGAAGAATCCAGAATCACAGGTGCATCTCCTTCCTTCTGGAACGTTATGTTGAATCTCTCATCCTGCGCTGCAATCAATGGATAGCATACTGGACCTGGTGCTGCAATTACATTTATTTTTTCCATTATACAGTATTTTACTTATATATAAGTAGTTTACCTATGAGTTTACGTCAGATAGAATTATATATTGCATAATTAGAATCAAATGATGGACAAACATTGATTGCCGGCCAAGGATCATTAAAGCAGCGTGCTTCTTTTCTGGAAGCTACCTACAATTGTGAGTTTTACATCTGCAATGGATATGCTAGGATTCATTTCCATTGGATCAGTGAATCCCAGAAAGCATTCCGGGTACGGGTATTGAGTGCAAAGTATATCCGTACTGATACCATTGGGAAAGCATGACGCGATGCCCCGTATGCATGGTGCAGCTTAACGATACCATAGCAAGGCTTTCTGACCACTTCTATGCCCTCCAGCTGAAAAACGATGCTGACCATATAATGTGGCTCAACCGGTATATTGGAAAGCAGCGGTTTGGGCAGGATGAACTGGAGCTCAAGTTTGAAAAATTCTTCAGGACAGCTTCCCTTAAAAAGGGATTATTTCCAACTTTGTGAGAAAATTTTACGGGGATCCGCCTCACATGTTCATTCTGGAGATGCAGCACCCAAAGGAATATGTGCTGAAGGGATACGCCATGGAACATCATCACTTCCTCAAGCAGTGGGTGAGAAGCTGCGCTTCAATAATATCAAATACAGACATGGAGGATGTTCAGGCATTCGAGATTGAGAATATTGTGTCAGAATGGTACGGTGCAGGCGAAAATAAACCATCTCATCACGAGCTCCTGCTCAGGATGGGTGAATCTCTTGGTGTTTCCAGGGATGAAATATACAGCAGTGAGCCACTTCCTGCCACAAAAAGGGCCATTGAAGCATGGAGCATGATGAGCAGGGATTTCACATTCGTTGAAGGGATGGCAGCCATGCATTCCCTTGAGCTTGTAGCAAGCAGGAATATCAGGGAGTATGGAGCAAGCATGGGATATTTCGATCCGGTGATCCTGAAGGACGGCAGCATAACAGAGGAGGCTGCAAACTTTCTGGGAGAAGGTTACAATGCAGATGTTTCACATTCTGAAACCGCTCTTGACCTCATAGAAAAATATTCTAAGGAGATGAGGAACACTCAGGACTGCCAGGCAGTATTCCTTAAATCAATTGAAGTCTTTGATGACTATCTCAATGCGAGACTTGAGAGGGGGATGATGCTTGAAGACAAACAACAGTGAGGGGTGTGCCCTCTGCAATGCCACATGGGGAGAGTACTGGCGTGAAATAGACGGTGAAAACATGCTGTTCTGCTGCAACATATGCGCAGATATTTTCCAGGAGATGGTAAGGAGGGTTAAAGAAAACACCGGATGGGAGAAGATTGACTATGTCAATCTTCAAGGCAATTACTCAAAGGGCAGGAATTGCACTGCAACAAATGGCGACAGAAAGTACAGCTATTATTTCAGGACCTATTCAGACGGAAAATTCATCACGTTCCAGGAAAGATAGGGGGAGAGGGGTGTATTTCCTATGGAACCATTTTCGGCCTTGATACAGTGGCATTGAGGTCCCTGTCCCTGACCTTTATCATAACCGAGCTGCCAGGTTTGGCAAATTTTCTGTCAATAAATCCAAGGGCTATTGCCCTGTCCAGAACAGGTGAAAGGGTTCCGCTGGTGATATTTCCAACATGGTTTTCCCCACTCATTACTGCATTGCCTGCACGTGGGATGATCTTTGAATCCGTGATGAATCCCCTGAAAACCTCCCTGACAGGATTTGATAAACCTTCCTTTCCTATGAATTCACCATCATTTGTAAGGATGAATGTGATGGCACATTCGTGAGGATTCCTGTCTCCATGAAAATCAGTTCCGGAGAGAAGCATCCCCTTTTCCATCCTCAGTGTATCCCTGGCTCCAAGCCCGCAAGGAAGTCCTCCAACTGCTTTCACTTCTTTCAGGACGGTTTCCCATACTGAAGCTGCATCTTTTGAGCTGCAGAGTATCTCTATTCCATGTTCACCTGTGTATCCAGTTCCTGATATTATGGCAGATTTCCTTCCTGTTATTTTGTTTTCTGAAAACTTCAGCTTCCCGGAATCCATTTCCTCAAATCTGAATGATCCGGGATCCTTTATTCCAAGTGAAGCCATAACCTTAATACTGTCTGGACCCTGAAGGGCAATACAGGCAATATCACTGGAATAGTCTGATATATTGACTGAGTAGCCGCTGGAATTCTTCTTCACCCAT
>JAKAUW010000059.1 GCA_021817455.1 Thermoplasmata archaeon
CAGACCCCTTACGCAAAACGCCTTGAAAAATTCACTGGAAATTTTAGGGCTTCGGGTAGGGACCCTGTCATACTTGGAGAAGAGCACTGGCACCCGGGAAGGCCACATGAAAAAGGCATTAAGTCTGCATACGAACATTCGGACAGGCCATTTTTCATCAAGTGGCAGAGTTCGCTCATACCACTTGAGCTTGATGAGACTTATCCTGTGGAACAGATAATAACTGCTGGAGGCGATCTTCCTCAAGATGATGCGGTAACGTCTCTCAGTGAGCTACAACTTTCAGAATCAAAGATCAGGGATTTCGATATAGATCGCGTCAGGGTCGTGGCAGATTACCAGTTCGGACCCGGAACCGGTGTAAAGCTTTTCCCTGATGATACAGTGGTAACAAGGTCAAGGAATACGGGAAGGATCAGGGGAATTTTCCTCAATGGTGAGTTGCTTGCAACACTCAGGGCACACGACGGTTTCTTCACCATGACCATTGCTGGTGCCAGAAAGTTAAAAGATGCCTGCCCGGCCCCTTCCCACAGAATAGTAGTTACTGATGACAGTGCAGAATTCAATTCAAAAGGATTCAACGTCTTTTTCAAGTTCATTGAATCAAATGATGAATCCATTATAGCTGGAAATGAAGTACTGGTGGTAAACAGCCGGGATGACCTGGTTGCAGTTGGGAAGAGTGTCCTTTCAGGAAGGGAAATTAAGCACTTCAAGTCAGGCGTCGCGGTGAAAGTTCACAAAGGTACCCAGCAAGGGGAAGAAAAGGAAACCGAATCCGATTAGGCCCCATTATTGTTCAGGGAGGTCACCCTTCTTCCTTTGAGGTATTTGTCTAGAGACGTCAGGAACATTGCCATTATCATCACTGCACCCCCCAGGATCACATATATGCCCAGATGCTCATGTGCGAGAACAACTGCTGCAAGTGCAGCGAAAATAGGTTCCGCAACAAAGATTATGCCTGCTGCAGTTGGTTCCACGTAAATAAGGGCAACTGTACTGACATAATAGCCAAAGACACTCCCGAAGATCGCTGTGAAGATTATTGCAAATGCCACGTAAAGGTTTACACTACCCAATCCGCCGGGGGTGAATGGAATGGAAATGGTGGAAAATACGGTGACAGCCGCTATCTGGTAGAATGTAAAGGTAGATGAGTTGATGTTTCTCGAATGCTTTGAGACATAGGCGATTTGCAGAGCATATCCCACTGCGCAAATAAGTGTCAGGAGATCGCCCAGTTCGGTGCCAAGATTGCTGAGAGAGCCAATTGACATAAGAATGAGTCCCCCAAAGGCAATTATGGAGGAAAAAAGGTCCACTCTGGAGACTTTTGTCTTCAGGTAGAGGTATGACATGAGCGGGAGGATGACAACGTATGCCCCGGTAATAATTCCAGAAGCTGCTGCACTTGTGTATTCAAGGCCAACAGTCTGGAAATAATAGCCAATAAAAAGGAGGAACCCTGCAACCATTCCGTGCTTTATGTTGGTTGGGGACAGGAAACCCTTTCCTCTCCTTACGAAGAAAGCCATCATTATGGTAGCTGCCAGGAACCGCAGTGCAAGAAATGGGCCCGGGCCTATATATCCAAGCGCCACCTTGACCACCGGGAAGGTAACCCCCCAAAAGAAAGTCACCAGGAGCAGCATTCCCATGTAGAAAATTTTTCTATCCATTGGCTTCCCTTGAGAATTTTAGGCTATAGATAACATTTATGCCATATGTTCAGGAAAACAGATTCAGTAGGATTGAAGGGTGTCTTGCAACCACTGACATAACAAGCCTGGAAGGGTAGTCGATATCGCCCACGCTATTTATGGTCTCCAGCACTTTCTGGGAAGAAAGTACCCTGTAAAGAGCCCTGAGAGAATTGTCACTGAGCCGGGCGAACATTCTCTGCACGAGCCCATCCATCCAGAGTTCCCTTCCAATCTCAGACTTCCAGTAATTCTGGTATCTAGATAAGTAATTAACACTGTAATCCTCCTTTTCAAATGCCTCTGTTAAAGCTCTTGCTGCATGTTTAGCAGACACGATCCCCGTGTAAATCCCGCCACCGGTTAGTGGTTTCACTATGCCTCCGGCATCCCCGACAAGTAGTGATCTTTGCCCATAAGTCTTCTTCAGATAGGATATTGGGATCGGTGCCCCATTTATTCCAAGGACAGCATCCTTTGGAAAAAACTTTGAAAGCGTTTCATAATAGGACCTGGTGCCCGAACCTATTGTTCCAACACCTATCCGGGATATATTCCCTGTTGGAACAGCCCAGGCAAAGAAACCCTTTGAAACATTTGATCCGAGGTATACAGACACGCTGTCCTGATCTTCCATCTTGAATGCGGAATCCACCTGATACGTTGATACAACTCTTTTGGGTTTTTCCGGATAAAGGTCTTTTCTAACTATGCTGTTTGCACCATCAGCGCCTATTACAACATTTGCCCTTTCTGTTTTCATTTCTCCGTTTTCACGGAACTTCACTTCGGCAAAATCCTTCCCGGCAGACACTGAACTTACCCTGGCGTTCACCTTAAGATCCGCGCCTGAATCGACAGCCATTGCTGAGACGTCCTTGTCAAATGCGTCCCTGTAAATCACAATGGTCTCCTCTGTTTTTTCAATGTGGAGCGGTTCCTCAGCTGGAAAATAGACATTTGCCCCCCGTACCCTGTTTGCGATGGAAGTACTTTTTACGTAACTGAAGACTCTGTTTGTGACAACACCCGTGCAGTCTACCGGCCTGCCCACCTCTGGATGTTCCTCAAGATTGAGGACCTGGAACCCTTTCTTGGAAAGAAGATGGGCCAGATAGGAACCCGATGGGCCTGCACCAACCACGATGGCGTCCTTCACAGGCAAGTAGTGACTTCCTGCTTAAAACGTTTGACTTTCTGCAGTTTGGCCCCATTTTTTCTTGTCAGCCAGAAAGTGATTTATCATTAAACGACATTTTAAATGTGACAGATGAAAGAGATTAGACCCGGGGAACTGAGAAATATACTTCTTGAAGTTGCATTCAAAGGCCGGCTGCCAGTTATGATTTGGGGAGCTCCCGGCATAGGAAAATCCCAGATAGTAAGGGAGACCGCTGCTGAATATGGACTCTCAATGCTTGACCTCAGGCTCAACTACTACGAGGAATCCGATCTCCTGGGAATCCCGGTAAAAACTGAACTAGGCATGGAGTTCATAAAATATTCCCAACTTCCTTCCTCTGGAAAAGGTGTCTGGTTCCTGGACGAACTTACCCATGCAAGAACATCCCTACAGGGTTTGGTTTTTCAGTTAATACAGGACAATGCAATAGAATCTTACTCAGTGCCTGAGGGTTGGAGGCATTTTGTGGCCGCTTCAAATCTTGCTTCCCACAGAAGCATTTCAAATCCAATGCCCAGTGGTCTCAGGAGCAGGTTTACAGGCGGACATTACATCCTTTTGCCCGATCTTGGGGACTGGACTGCTTGGGCAACATCTCACGGCGTTGACAGCAGGATAATTTCCTTCGTCACTTACATGGAAAAGATGGACAGAAAGCCTTGGCTTTTCAGATTGGATGGTTCTGAGCCGATGCTTACACCAAGGAACTGGGCTATTGGGATCAATTATGCCGTCTCCAATTTTAAGGGCGATCTGCTTGAGAACACAATCATGGGAATGATCGGTGAGGAAAACGGCATTGAACTTTTGCAATACCTGAAGGCATCTTCTGACATGCCCGACTTGAACAGGATCCTGGAGGGAGATCTTTCGTGGTTCAAGGCAGAGCATGATCCTTCAAGATACTACCTGTTAATAAGCAGCCTTGGGAAGGAAGCTGCAAGAAATCATCTGAATCTGGACAGGATTCTTGGCATTGTCCTTAGTCTTAAGGATGAGTATGCTGCACAGGCCTTTTCGCTTATTACAAGGACTGTCCCAAGAGACTGGCTCCTGGAAAGCAAATTCTTATCAGATAACCTGGGGAAATTCAAGGAGATATTGGGCGGGATCGATGTCAAATTCTGATGCTCTGTTAAGAGGCATAAGGACAAGGCTTCTTATTTCATACCCTTTCTTCGGTTCTGCAGTTTCAGACTTCAATTTCGTGCCTGACAGTAAGGTGAAAAGATTCCATTCTGATGGGCGTTCTATCCTATTCAATGAGGAGTTTGTAGAAGATTCTACTCCACATGAGCTTGCCTATTGGCTCTGCAGAGAGATTCTACACCTTACAATGGACTATGGGGATAGGAAAAAGCATAGAAGCAGGCTCCTTTGGGCGCTGTCGGCTGAATACTGCGTGAACTCAATACTTGCTCATGAAGGGCTTGACAGGGGTGTGCGAGTAAGATTCTACAGGCGGGATTTTTCGGGGAAGTCTGCGGAAGAAATTTATTCCATTCTAGTAAGGGAGTCCATTAAGAGCGGGAATCTCAGGGATATTGAGGACTTGGACGGAAAAATATACGGCCTTGATACAGAACCTGATTTTGATGACATAGAACAGAGCCTGTCAGGCGTTGCGAAAATCATGTGCCTCAATTTCGATGACCTTTCAGAAATTCTGAAGGAATCGCTGAAAAGAGACACCGAATACGGCAACTATAAGGCCAAGACCTTAGAGATGCTTACCAAAGCCAGGTTATCCGAACGCACTTTAGGAAATAGGGGATTCTCGGTAGATTTGCCCATCACGGCCAAGAGTATTGAAAGCGTCAGATGGGAGGACATCCTTTCAGAATATGCATTCAATGACAGAGAATCCCACTCCTACAGAAGATTCCAGAGAAAATACGTCAGCAACGGCATATTTCTGCCCCAGAGATTCCACCTGTTCAACAATGTAATCATCTGTATTGACGTATCTGCTTCCATTGGGGAAAGTACCCTTTCAACATTCTTTTCCGATGTACTTTACCTCATAGGATCAAGACAACAGGACATCTCAGTAAGGCTTATACAGATCGACGCCAAGATACAGAGTGATGTGTTTGTGACAGCTGCTTCAGAATTAAGCTCCATTTTAAGGCGGAAAGGTTTCGGGGGCACAGATTTCAAACCCCTTTTCGACCTGCTGGACCAAGAGAACAATTCAGAACCGGTTGTTATATTCACTGATGGAAGAGCGAATTTTCCAGAAACAGAACCAGATGGATATGATGTCATATGGGTAACCACAGACTTGAAAATGCCCTGGGGCTTCAACATAGAATACGGTGGGATAATTGAAGCTTAACGCAATCATAGAGTCACTTTCTGAACAGCTGCGGAGACCCTGGATACTTTCAACTATTAACGAAGCCGGAGGATTTCTTGTTCACTCTGATCCAAGGGTTGATTTCCTAATCCGAAAAACTGGTGGAATGGAATATCAACACAGTGCGATGCCTCTTCTGGATGTTAAGTTCACAGACAGCTTTATGTTCGCACTGGAGCTGGACACTGGAAACGCAATATTTCAGGCGGGAAGGTTCACATTGCATCAGGATTCCCTCTGGCTTTTTGAAAGGAAACTTGAATTGCCTGAACCGGAGAAATTTTCAACAGAGAAAATTCTGAGAATTGAGATCACAGTACCTCCTGAAGAGGATCTTCAACGTGGCAGGGTATCTGATTTTCTTGATAAGATGTAAAAATATCAAGCTACAACTGAATCCCCCTAACGCGATGAAAGGTTTAAATTAAGCACAATATCTTTTTCTCTATGAAAGCCACCATTATGCACGATGTCAGCCCAGAAGTTGCGGAAAAGTGCAGCAAAATAACAGGCATTGAAGTCTCAATACAGAAACCTGAAGATGCAGAAATCCAGATTATATTGCCCAGATTTGTTCCAACGGACAAACTAAAGGCAGTCCAGACCATAAGTGCAGGGGTCGACCATCTTGAGTTCAACAAGCTTCCCCCGAATGTTGAAGTATTCAGCAACGCCGGTGCCTTCTCTGACCCAGTGGCCGAACATGCTTTTGCAATGATGCTGGCACATGAAAAGAAGATCTGCCAGTTTTTCTCCGATACCGGAAGCGGGAACTACAGGAAGGATAAGGTGGGTTCTCTGTGGGGAAGGACTATGGGCGTGCTGGGCCATGGTGGCATTGGCAGAAGCTGCGCCAGAATTGCAAAGGCTTTTGGCATGAACGTAAATGCATTCACTCGTACCCCCAGGGAAGACAGGAATGTGGATTGTTTCATGGATACAGCGGAAGAACTGGTCAGCAATTGCGATGTTCTCCTGATTGCACTTCCAAAGACAAAGGAAACCATGGGTATTGTGGACAAGTCTCTCCTGGCCAGATTCCGGGGAGACATGATCGTGAATGTTGCCCGTGCAGATATCGTGGTTGAAGGCGATCTACGGCACTTCCTTACAGGAAACCCTGGAAAGGTCTACCTCACAGATGTGTGGTGGAACGAACCAGAGGTCGCTTTCCCAATACCTGAGAATGCATACCTCACGCCTCACGTTGGTGGCATCTCAAGAGAATCGGCAGACAATGCAATTTACAGGGCCTGCGAGAATGTCAGAAGGTATCTGGGAGGGCAACCCGAAAACCGGGTAAGAATAAATGAATATAAGTAAGATCAGAAGAGCTTGGATTGCATTGGACCATTATCATCGCCAGGTGACTCCTTCCTCTTCTCTTTCCCTGAAGGCTTCCCTTCTGTAAACTGGAACAGGCTGGCCTGGTTGTTCTTGTTGAAGCCGTAATCTTCAGCAATTCCCTCAAGCACTCTGTCAAGAGTCTCTTCTACCCGCCTTGAATAATAATCCCAGTCAGGCTTGAACTTGAATTCAGACCCGTCAATGTAAGGTTCAACTTCCTGGGGAGATTTCTTGCTGTTTGTGACTATCCATGATACCTTCATCCCCGGGATAAAAGTTTCACCCTGCTCCATTAGCTTCTTTGCTACCCTTACATTTGCCAGGGACTTCTCCTCCTTGTACTGGTCAAATTGTTTTACGGTTCTTGAAATCACGAGGCTCTCTATGTTTATGGAGGAGTCGCCACGCCTGACCATGTCCAGTATCTGGTTCCTGAAATTCACGGCACCTTCAACATCCCTGTTCATTACGTAGTCAAACACCTTTGAAAGCGACTCGCTCTGCAGGTCAAAGGAGTCTGTCCTCCGTACCTCATACCCCCTCACTAGAACTTCACCTTTCTGGTTCTCAGGGTACACTATTCTGCCAGCATAACGCTTTTTGGCTCCGTGGGAGAAAAGTGGATCCATTACCTTCTCGAATTCAACTATTACGCCCTCTTCCGTGGAAAGCCTGTTGCTGAGTTCTATGCCAACCCTGGCCGCCTCTTCATGGCTTGCTGCGCCGGATTCAATGAATATGCTGTCGGTGTCGCCATAGATGACTTTGTAGTTCTCATCCTTGAGTTTCTCAATAAGTGCCTTTATTGTGTTCCTGGCAAAGGCTGTGACGGCTCCCCCAATCTCAAGGTTTGTGAAACGCCAGAATGATGAGGCCAGAACACCATAGAAAGTGTTCATAAGTATCTTGATTGCCCCCTGGACTCCATCGTAATATTCCTTTTCTTCAGGAGACGAAGCTTCCTTCATGAGCTTCTTGACCTTGTCCCTTTCATTCATGAGTTCCCTGAGCAACCGTGGAACTAACCCTTCCCTATGCTCCTTGTCGAGGAACCTTACTCCGTTGGGAGCCTCAATCTGGCCTTTTGGGTCAAAGGTTGTGAAGCAGATGTTGTATTTCATAATCATGGACGGATACATGCTCTTGAAGTCCAGCACCACTACATTGTCGTATATTCCTGCGCCTATGCTGTGTACGTATCCGCCTTCAATGGGAGCAGACTTCATGCTCCTTGCAGTCATTGGCACCCCAATGTTCTCTTGATCTGCCTTTCTTATGAGAAGTGAGTCCACGTAGTTGCTGGTGCCTCCGTTTGTAACATCGTCAAGAGGTAGCTTTGTTACAGTGCTCATGAACATATTCCTGTCCATGAGCCGTAATTTGTTGAAAATCTGGAGAGTCAGGTCGGCATCCTTTATACAGTACTGAACGACCTCCTCAGGGCGGTTCTGAAATTCCTCTTCGATCTTAAGCCTGTTAATGTTGTCCTTACCTTCCCCAAGCAGCTCTTTTGCAACATAGTTAAGGGTTTCATGCTTTGGGTGCAGAACTTTCTTCACGCCCCACCATGTATCTGCAATAATTCTGCCGTGCATTCGCCAGTACTGGCCCTGGATTCTGTGTGGCTCCTCAAAGTCTCTGCCAATCCTGAAAGGTATCCTGTACAGGCTCATCCTGTACTTAACGACCGGAAGATCGTAACCATCTATGTTGTAGCCTGTTACTACATCCGGATCCCTTGATGTTACGAGCTTGTTGAAGCCCCATAGAATGTCTTCCTCGCTACCCCTGATTGCTCCTTTTTCCCAGTTGGTGCCGTCGAATATGGAGTAGCCGATTACAAGAATATGGCCATATTGCTCATTATTCTTAGTTTCAATTGCATTTTCAATGTCGAAACTGAGAACTTTCAATGGTGGATTAAACTCTGTTACATTTCTTATTTCATTGATCTTGATCACTATGTCTGTGGTGAAGTGCTTCTTCTCTGCCTCGAGTTCCTCCCCTTCTATTTCCACGCAGGAACCAAGATCCTTGTCGTAGATGAATCTGTGATGAAATGGTATATCGGCAGCCATGACCGCGAATTTCCTTCCGCACTTTTCCCTGAGCTGGGGAACCATCCATGGGGATTTCACGTATATTCGTTTTACATTTTTTTCAGTACCGTCAATCCAGAGCTTTTTATCCTCAAATCTCTCGAATTCGGGATCTGCCCTGTACATACCAAGGCAGGCCTCATTTGGCTCCACTAGATCGAAATATGGCTGGAAGCCGAAATAAAGGGCAGTAACCGATTTCCCGTCCTTGGTACGGCCAAAAAGCTCCACAGCCACGTCCTTGCGCCTGTATGATGCCACAAGGATGCGCATCTTGACATTCATGTTGCCATAATATTGGGTACTAGGTTTTAATGCCATCGAATCACATGAGCCCATTAGGTCGCCAGTTTATTGGGTCACTCTTTCCTGTATGGCGGATTAAAAAAGGCCATTAACTGTTTCCAACTTCAATGCATTTCTGGGGATGTGTGATTAAACTGGAACTCTTTGAACTAAGTTATGAACAAATTATCTTTCTTTCATGGTTTTAGACCTTCCTTAAAGCACCGGAACAAATTTCAATGTCAGGAAATGTAGTTGCAAAGGTTATATAATTGGATAACAATTGATTGGTCGTGGTTATTATTTTTTTGAGTTTTTTTTTAAAGGGGAAGATGCTCAATGAGTGAAATTCTGAAACTTGTAGAAAAGCATGACAAATACAGGGCCGGAACCCTTAACCTCCAGGCCTCTGAAAACGTACTCAGCCCTGACGTCAGGAAAGCCATGGCATCGGATCTTGGATCAAGGTATTCTCTCGTCCTCAATGACCATGATGCATATGGTGGCACCAGATACACCCAGGAAATCCTGGAAAAAACAATGGAGCTTACCGCAAAGGTTTACAGGGCCAAGTATGCGGAAGTGAGGCCTACAGGTGGTCACATAGCTTCGCAGGTTATCCTGCTTTCATTGATGCAGAGAAAGAGAAACCTCCTGTCCATACCTGAAAAATATGGTGGATATACGGGTTACCAGAATGGGTATCTCCCGCAGATGTTCGGTGTCCAGAATTATGATATACCCTACAATCAGGAAACTCAGGAAGTGGACCTGGAAAAGACAGAGAAGGCAATGAAATCATCCACTCCTGCTCTTATGGTACTTGGCCAGTCATACTTTCTCAAGCATTATGAACTGAAACCCCTCAGGGAATTATGTGACAAATATGATTGCACTCTTGCCTACGACGGGTCACACGTCATGGGGATAATCGCCGGGGGCGCTTTTCAGCAGGATGCACTGAACTATTGTGACGTGCTCTTTGGATCCACACACAAGACATTTTTCGGGCCGCAGGGAGGTATTATCCTTTCAAATGACGAGGACCTCATGAACCGGTTCAGAAGGAACCTTACCTGGAGGACCATGGATAATTTCCATCCATCACGCGTTGCAGCACTGGGGATCGCCATGGAAGAGATGAGCAATCATGGGAATGAATATGCACACTGGGTTGTGAAGAATTCCAGGTCTCTGGGAAAACTTCTCTCAGAAGGAGATGTAAAGCCACTATACGGCCCATGGTATTCCGAAACCCACCAGCTTGGATTATCACAGAAATCCCTGGAAAAGAAGAACCTCAATTTCAGGAAATTCAGCGAATTGCTTGAAAAGAACAGGATTGTTATTGACAGGGAAGGAAGGGTCGGAACAGCCGAAGTTACAAGGATGGGAGTCACCAACATGGAAAAGGTTGCTGACTTCATGAACAGGGCTTTAGCCGGAGAAGATGTTTCCAGGGAAGTTGGCGACTACGTTTCAGGGTTGAATATTTCCTACTGGGGTGAGCCACAGTGAAGGTCTCGGAGATAATGACCTCAAAAAATCTAGTAACTTTGCCTTCAACCTCCACAGTGGCTGATGCACTCTCCAAAATGAGAAGCACCGGCATCCATCAGGTACCCATACTGAATGGCAACCGCTACTCAGGTATGCTGAGCTACAGGGAAATTCTAAGAAGAAGGAGCATTCGCAGCAATTCTAAGGTAGATTCCTTCATGATTAGGACTGCTAAACTCACCCCAAACACTGATGTGAAGTCTGCAGTCAAACTCCTCAGGGATAGTGGATTAGCGGCACTTCCTGTGGTTGAGTCGGGCCACCTGTCCGGGATCCTTTCCAGGACAGACATTCTCAAGAACCTCCATAAGGTTGTTCCAGCCTTTGAGATGAAGTGTTTTGAGGTAATGTCTTCAGATCCGGTTCTGGTGCAGGAGGACGAACCTGTTCACAGGGCACTTGAAAAATTCCGGTCACTTGATGAATCAGAAATGCCTGTGGTATCCTCTACCGGAAACTTCCTGGGAATTCTCAGGGTCGACCAGATTTCACAGGACAGGCTGTTGAATTCCACTGAAAGAGTTACTACTGGTGAAGTTGCTGGAGAAGCCGAGAAAGCAGCAGTAAAAATCGGATCCCTTGGCTTGATGCATGTAAAGGCTGATCCTGACATGACTGTGGAAAAGTGTGCTTCCCTGCTTGTAGGAAATAAAATCAGGGCAATACCGGTTGTTGATAGCTCAAACAAGGTAGCTGGCGTAATAGATTCCTCTGATATCATTGGCGTTATAGACACCGGAGGCAGCAAAGACGGGATTCTGATTCAGGTCTCGGGCCTTGAACCCTGGGATGATGACCTCTACGATATTCTGTACCACAACGCAAGCAAGCTTGTAGCAAGGCTACCTATGCTTGCTGGAATAAAAGGTGGCCACATGGATTTTCATGTTGCAAAATACCACAGCGAGGGCAGGACCAAGTTTTCTGTAAGAACGCGCCTTGTTGGGGGAAGCGTCAGCATGACCATAAACGACTACGACTGGAACTTTGGGAAATGTATTGACCGCATTATGGAAACATATGACAACAGGCTCTCCAAAAGGAGGGACAAATAAGAAATGGATGGAGACCTCATCCACAAGATCCTTGACTATGCCTCTTCCCGCTCTAAATTTGCAGAAGCAAGGTATATGGACCTCGTTGTAAACCAGGTTGGTTTCAGGAATGGTGAATTCCAGGGTTTGAATTTTGGTTCAGAACACGGATATGCAGTTAGGGTTGTAAACAGGTCCATAAGCATGGCATATAGCGATTCAAACGACTGGAACCGTGTAAAGGAGTCCATAGACAGGGCAATTGAAAAATCAAATTTTGAAGGAAAGAACAGGATATATGAGGGAAACCCCATAAAGGACACCTGGAAGGTAAAAGCCAGTAAGAAGCTTGAGGATTATTCCATAGAGGACAGGGTTGCCATTGTAAGGGAAAATGATGCTGCAATGGAAAGTTCGGGAGCTGCCGTCAGAGTCAATTCCATGGTAGACAAGCAGATAAATCAGCTTTACGTCAACTCTACGGGTTCTGAAATCAGGGGGGAAATTTCCAGGCTTTTTTATTTCTATCTTGTGGGAGTTGTGGAAAGTGGAGAATTTGAGCAGTCCACGGAGCAGTTTGGATCTTCTTCCGGTTTCGAATACATTGAGAAACTAGATCTGAGGGACAGAATAGAACAGGACATAAATGAGCTCCATCAGTCTGCTGCTGCGCCGAGAATAAACCCCGGCAAATTTGACATTATCGTTGGGCCTGAAATTTCAGGAATTGTCGCACATGAATCATGCGGCCATCCCACCGAGTATGACCGCATCATAGGGCGAGAGGGTGCCCAAGCAGGTGAATCTTTCCTCACTGGGAAGGAATTTCCACTCAGGATAGGATCTCCTGTGGTCAATGTAGTGGACGACCCTACTATGGATGGCAGTTTCGGATTTTACAAATACGACGATGAGGGAATTCCTTCTAGGAAGAGATATCTATACAAGAAAGGTGAAACGAATGAATTCATTCTTAACAGGGAAAGTGCAGCTCAACTTGGCATTGAATCCAACGCGGGTGGAAGATCGTCTTCATGGAATCTGGAACCTTTGGCGAGAATGAGCACAACTTATATTGAACCGGGTGACTACAAATTTGATGACCTGTTCGACGGCGTGCGGAGAGGAGTTTACATAAAGTCCTTCACGGAGTGGAACATAGACGACATCAGGTTTAATGAGAAATATGTGGGGAAAGAGGCTTATCTCATCACAGACGGTGATATATCCGGCCGGGTCAGAAGGCCAACCATAGAAACAAACACCATCAAATTTTACAGTTCGGTTGATGCAATAGGAAATGACCTGCAGTTCAGCGCAGGAATGTGCGGAAAGGGGGACCCGGAACAGGGAGTGGATGTCTGGATGGGTGGTCCCCACATGCGTCTCCGGGAGGTCTATCTCCAATGACCCTCTTTGACCTGGACAAAGCGATGAACAAGTTGAAATCCAGAGGCTTTGATGAATACGCAACAGAACTCTCATCCTCCAGGATAGAACAGGTAAGGTTTTCCAGAAACAGCAAAGACCTTTACAATATCTGGGACAACTCCACACTTGTAATTTTTGCCTCGAGAGGCAAAAGGACTGTTACGACCAGTGTAAAGGACCCAGGCAGGCTTGATTCCAGTATTGAACTTCTCTGGGAACTTGCTGGCAAGATCCCGGAAAATCCTTCATTTGTAGGCATTAACCCTGAACCGCAGGAAAGTTACAGGGTAGAGAAATTGGCAGGTATTGACTATGACCTCCAGGATTTGTCACAAGAGATTGTCAACTCCTCACTGGAAGCAGGGGCCGAAAGAGCAGCTGGCTTACTGTACAACAGGGCCAATACAGTTGAGGTCAGGACAAAATACAACCAGTGCACCTACACAACGGGTGGACTCGAGGTTGTAATACGGTCCTTCAAGGGAAACGACACGGGACAAGAGGGCCGGCATTTTGGGCTAAAAGAGAAGGTGGATGCAGGGAAGATTAGCGAGATAGGGTGCCAGTCCGCTGAACCATTATCATTGCCCACGGTCAGAGTGGAATTGAACCCCGGGAAATATGATGTTCTGATGTCCCCATATGTTATTGGCAACCTCATGTCATACAGTTCCAGTTTCCTTTCATATTATTCTGTAGAGACAGGATTAAGCTGCTTCTCTGAATCTATGAACAAGAAAGTTTCCTCCAGTACTTTCACTCTTGTGGATGACCCGATAGATTCAATGGGAGTGGGATACAGGGCCTGTGATGATGAAGCTACCAGCACTGGCCTTAACGTGCTTATTGAGAACGGAATCCTTAGAAACTACATGCATTCGTTTTCAACTTCCGTTCATGCGGGAACCAGGACAACAGGTAATGCCGGAATCCTTACTCCTGGAGCCTGGCAGCTTAAGATATTGCCTGGCGCAGAATCTGCAGCCAAAATGATTTCAGAACTTGATGAAGGCATATTGATCAACAACTGTTGGTATACAAGATACCAGGACTACAGGAATGCCATTTTCTCCACTGTCCCAAGAGATGGGGCTTTCTACGTAAAAAACGGAGAAATTCAAGGTTCTGTGACAGGCATAAGAATTAGTGATTCCATTCCCAATGTGCTAAGTGGCATTACTGGAATTTCCAGGGAAACAAAGAACGTGAAATGGTGGGAGGAGATAGCTGCTTCCAATATGCCATACATACTCTCTGAAAAAATTGGCATTACAAAATCCTTCTAAAAATCTAATATATAAGAGAGAAATTTATAAAAAAAATTATTGACTGGTTTGTGGCTGGCCAACTTCCTGTTTAACTGCTTCAGTGTACTCAGGGTGTGAATATTTTTCCTTAAGGGCAGTCAGGACACCGAACGGATAGAACACAGCAACAGTGACGATGCCAGTAATTACAGTTCCCATCGTGAAAGACAGGTAATTGTAAAGACCGTCGGATGAAATACCAATTATGAAAACCATGAAGACCAGATAGAGGATGTACCATAGTGAGTTGAACCAGTTCATCTTCTCCTTATTGGTTGTGTACCAACTTATTATCCCAAACAGTACAACTCCGCCTGTAACTATCTCAAGTGAATACACAATTGAAGTCCAACCGTCCCAGAAAATGATCAGGGAAGCAAGCCCCATTGCTATGGGTGCAACAATTGACATGCCCCTGTACATTTGGTGTTTCTTGGTAGCGTCCTGCCTTCGGGAAGCCATTAAAGCTACAGGGTTTGTGATGAACCCAATATAACCTGCATCCACTGCATAGTCAATAAGGTTGTAAATGCTCGGGGCGGGTGCCGATACCAGCACAATAAATGCACCAACTGCAGCGAACACAATAAGAGACCATATTGGGATGGCATATTTGCTGTGAAGAGTCTTCATGAAGTTGCCTACGAATCCTGTCCTACCCATGGCAAACAGAATTCTTGTTCCACTTCCCAGATATATGTATCCTGTTACAAACGGGGAAAGAAGCCCGGCGATAACTGCTATTATGAATATTGCCTCAAGCCCGTTTGAGTGGGCAAATATGAAGAATGGGTTTGTTCCATGTGAATAGTTTTCCAGTGCGGTCCAGTTTCCTGGGGTGATTCCAAGAGCACCCCAGTTTATGCTTGAAAGGACTGCAAACGCTATGGAAATGTAAATCAATGTTTCAATTATAACTGTTAGAATTACCGCTTTTGTTACATGTTCCTTCTTCTTGGACTCTTCTGCCAGGTCTGGTATTACCCTTATTCCACCAAAGTCATACATTGCCAGCGGCATAGCCAAAAGTATGCTTATTGGCCCGATTTTGGGAAATGTGCCATAAGAAGAAAGGTTGCTCCAGTTGGCCACGAGGAAGATAAGCCCAAGTGACATTGCCAAATAGAATGCAAGTTTCACCATACCAAGGTACTTTGTTGAATTCCCGAATCTCCTCACGCCAAAATAGTTGAAAGGCACGAATGCAAGCAACAACGCAAGCCCAATTAGTGAACCTAGTACTGTCGGCGTCCCTGCTGTTGAAAGCAGATTAGGCCAGTTGTACTGGCTGGCGAAGTACTGTAGACCAGCAACGATGGAAACTGCCTCAATTGGGGGTATGAAAATGTACCAAGCCAGATCTGACATTGAATTGATCAGGTTTGTCATCCGGCCGTGTGTATACAGCGAGAACCTCGTTGGACCGCCAGCTTCGGGATGAACTTTGGACAGTTCCATGTAGGTAAAACCTATGGAGGTATAGATTATGCCACCAAATATAAAGCCGAAAATGGCACCCGGCCCTGCAATGGATACCATTCCAACAGTACCGAAAAGGGCACCGTTTCCCATGGCTCCAACAACTCCTATAATAACGAGCTGAAACAGAGTAAGTTCTTTTCGCAATTTTGGTTTCTTCCTTTTTCCTTGAATGTTCTGTTCCATAACTTTCCTTAAGATTCGACACTTATAAGTTTTCGTAGTAAAGTTTAAATAATAAATATATAAACATTGAGAAAAACGATTTATTTAGTTAAAAATAAAAAATGTTCTTATAATTAAAATCTCATAATTATAGCAAAATTGTCAATCCGAACAAATGGGAAAAATAATGGATTTGGTAAATTTAAAGGCTGGAGAAATTTTTTCTTGCTTTGGAGTATACTGATAGCAGTTCCTGAGCCTTTTTTACACTGACCAGCATGTCCTGTGTCTTGAACTGTGCAAGTTTATCTTTCATGGCTTCTTCCCTGCCTAAGCCAAGCAAAGGTGCAATTGTTTCCAGAGTCCTTGCAGGCACTCTGGAGCTCACGTATATCTCCCGCAACTGCCTTATTGCATTATCCATGTTGTCGAACATGAAATTTCTTGAACCTGGACTCTGGGAGGCACCAGTGTAAAACCTTGCAGTGTCCTGTTTTTTCACTTTTCCCTTCCTTATTAGGTCAAGTACCTTGTCCAGGTCCTCTACAGTCCGAAGCCAGCCCATGGCGCTAAGCAGCCTTGTGCGATCCTCGTCAGTTTTGGAATTCTCAAATGCAGAGAGCATGGTTTGGAAGTCCCCTCCGTTCAGGGCGAACGAAACGGCCACAGAAGTACGTTCATCAGGATCTATACCGAAATAATTGGAGAACTTGCTGCCCTGAACTCCTGCAAAGTCGCTATCCACCAATACAAGTGTAGATTTCAGTGATGCTCTGGCCACCGATGTGTTGATGAGTTCGCCTTTGACTTTTTCACCCAGCCTTGTTAAGTGCATGCGGCAGAATTCCCTTGCAGCTGAATTTATAACATTGCTTTCAGGGCTTATCAGGAACAGGCTGTGCAGTTCACTATTGATCTCATTGATTACAATGGGTTCCTTTGAATCCCAGATTTGCCTGATCCTTGAGATATAGTCTGATGAGGAAAGCCTGCCTGATAGCATTGCATAGTAAGCATCATTGGCCAGTCCCCATATATCCAGGTGTGTCAGGTCGCCTCGGCCGGATACGATTTCCTCAAACTGCTCCCCGGAGTAGGTTGTCCTGTAAAACCCTGAGAAATTGGCGTTCAATTTCACTGGATTCTTTCCCGGGAATTTGCCTTGTGGAGATTCAAGAAGCATTGACTCAACTTTCCTGCCCTGATAGTAAGTGAGAGGTATGGGCCATGTCTGAGCAGTTTTACCGCCAGAGACCATGAATTGCTCCTGTTTCAGTTCAGTCCCTTCACTGCTGTTGCTTACCTCTACAATGGGGTATCCCTTCAATTTAATCCATGCCTCCATCACCTTTGATACAGGCATGCCTGAAACCTTCTCTATGGAACTCCACAGATCTGATCCCTTTGCATTTCCGTATTTGTTGTCCTGGAGATATTTCCTGATTCCGTCACGGAAGT
>JAKAUW010000017.1 GCA_021817455.1 Thermoplasmata archaeon
TTTTCTTATGCCTGATAATATTCAATATGTGATACCTAAGGTCATCTATGAACGATTTTTATTTGAGTTGATTAAGATTCCGCATAGAATTTACTGTCATAGATATCCATTGACTTTGAAATTTCCCTGAGTGCAGATTCCTTTCCGAGCCAGCCCTTTACTTCAGTTTTCTTGTTTTCTAGAATCTTGTAAATCTCGAAAAAATTCGATATTTCTTTCGGGAGATGTTCCGGCAGATTTTCAATTGCCTCATAATCCCTGTAAATCGGATCCCTGATCGCGACCGCCAGAACCTTATGATCCTCTTCCCCCTGGTCAAGCATTTCAAGCATGCCTATCGCCTTTGCTTCCACTATTATGCCGGGGTACGTCTGCTGTGACATAAGAAGTATTACGTCCATTGGGTCATTATCTAGATAATATGTCTGAGGGATTAGGCCGTATTCAGCGGGATACATCACTGAATGATGCAGAACCCTGTCCAGAACAATTCCCTGATGTTTTTTGCTGATCTCATATTTGCACTTGCTTCCCCTGGGCGTTTCCACGATTACATTGAATACATCCGGACAATCTTCTCCCCTTGGTACGGTGTGCCACAGGCTACCGTTTTTTTCCATGGTACTTCATGAATTCTTCCTTAATTTACTCTCCGAAAAACTTTGAAAAAGTAGCAGAAATACCGATTGCATCCTTAAATATTTTCAATCAATCAGGAAACAAAGGTGAATTTAATAGATGGCTAAAATAGGAATAATTGGAGGAAGCGGGGTGTATTCGCTGCTGGAAGATGCAAAATCTAAGACAGTGGAAACGCCTTACGGTAAACCCTCTGCAGATATTGAAATCGGTTTTATTGGGAACGAAGAGGTCGCTTTTCTTTCCAGGCATGGTAAGAAACACACGATTCCACCACACAAGGTAAATTACAGGGCAAATATCTGGGCATTGCATAGCATTGGCGTCTCCAGGATATTGACAGCAAACGCGGTCGGTTCCTTAAAGGAGGAATTCCCACCAGGAATGATGTTTATTCCAGATCAATTCATTGATTTTACGAAGAGGAGGGATCTCACATTCTATGACGGTCCTGATGTTTACCATATCTCTGCGGCTGACCCATTCTGTCCTGAGATAAACGGTGCGATCAAAAATGTTTCAGAGAACTTAGGTTATAAAACGCATGCATCTGGAACATACATTTGCATCGAAGGTCCCAGGTTCTCGACCCGTTCCGAATCAAATATGTTCAGGCAGTTTGCTGACATAATCGGGATGACACTTGTTCCGGAGATAAATTTGGCTGACGAGCTTGCAATGTGCTATTCCACTATTGCAACAATTACTGATTACGATGTGTGGTCCGACAAGCCCGTTGAAACAAAGGAGGTTCTAAGGATACTGAAAGAAAACGAGGACAAATCTCTTAATATCATCAAGCAATGTATACCTAAGATTTCTGGGGAAAAGCATTGCAATTGTTCAGGAAGATTAGACGAAGCGAAAATCTGATTTAGGTGTAAATTTAATGAAATTAAAATTTTTAGGCGGAGCAGAAGAAGTTGGCAGACTGGCAATAAAGATGGATTTTGGAGGCGTAAAGGCCATGGTTGATTATGGTCTGATTCCGGAGAAACCGCCTGAATATCCTTTACCACCAGAAAAGGTGGATGGTGTCTTTTTGACACATTCCCATCTTGATCACGCGGGTTCTTTACCGGTTTATTTCAACAAGTATGATGCGAATTTTTATGCGACGATAATGAGTGCGAACAGCATACGTCCTATGCTTGAGGATACAATAAAGATTGCAGATATTGAAGGATATACGAAAATGTTCAATAAGGATGACATTTCGCAGTTATACTCCATGCTGGCACCGATAAAGTATGGCGAAACAGATTCTCTCAAGGATCTTGATTTCACCGCACATAACGCAGGTCACATACCAGGATCGACAATGTGGAAGTTCACGAATTCCACTGATATGCTTGTCACAGGAGACCTCTACACCAGAGACACAAATCTGTTAACAGCCGCAACCCCGGTCCACGCAGAAAACCTGATTATAGAGAGCACATATGCAGGCAAGATACATGAGGATCGCCAGAAGGTTATAGACAGGCTGCGTTCACGCATAAAGGAGGTCGTTGGAAACGGTGGAAAGGTAATTCTCCCTACATTTGCCGTCGGCAGAACACAGGAGCTGATAATGACGATAGCGGACATGGGCCTGAATATAGCTGTTGATGGAATGGGAAACACGATCACAAGTATCTACTTACACACACCAGGATTCTTCAGATCACAGAATGAGTTCAGGAAGGCTGTAAAGAAAACAATGCATGTGAGAGGCCAGAGGGACAGAATGACCGCAATGGATGCCGATGTCATAATAACAACATCCGGTATGCTGGATGGCGGGCCAGTTCTTGGATATATCAAGAACTCGCTTGAGGACGACAAGTCAGCAATTTTTATCACTGGATATCAGGTTGAAGGAACCAACGGTAGGAGCCTGATAGAAAACGGAACATTGAACATAGATGGTTCGTCTGTCCGGCCAAAGATGAAGGTCGAGTTCTTTGACATGTCTGCGCATGCAGGCCATGACGAGCTTATTAAATTCATTGACGGGGTGAATCCGAAGCGTGTTATACTATGCCACGGAGAAAACCGTGAGAAGCTTCTTCCGGATCTGGCTAATTATGAGGTTATACTGCCCTATAACGGCAATGAGATAGAGATCAACTGATTTTTTTAGTGTCAGGCTGCAGTACCCCCATTCTTGCAGCCATCCTTGCGTATAGAAGAACAAGTGGTAGTGTGACAGCGGGAAGAATGCCAATGAATATCCATGCAACCTCATATCCAAACACAAGAACATAGGTGAAAGCTACAGTAACACTAAAACCAAGAAGTATCTGGATGGAATTGAAGAGGCCAGAATTTAGCGCAACAAACCTCCTATCCTTCTCAATGAATACGACCGTGGAATATTCCAGCGATGATATCGAGACCGTGAACATACCCACTACAAGGGCTGATACCCACATGCCGGTTACTCCAAGGAATGGTATCCATATAACAGACACACACAGTGCGATCACCATCCAGACTGCATTTCGTATAAGATTCTCCTTCCTGATCCTGCCAGAGAAGAAGGAACCAAGAATGCCAAAGAATAGAACACTGCTTCCAAGTGCTCCAGCGTAATACAGCGGGATTCCGCTGAACGTGGCATAATCCTTCAGGTATTCTGAATAAACATAAGTAGTGGACCAGAAGCCTGA
>JAKAUW010000071.1 GCA_021817455.1 Thermoplasmata archaeon
GGAGAGGCAGGAGGCTTTCACTCCATGGGGGAGGCTTTGTGTCCTTCCCGGTGAATTCTAAGCACTCCCTTGCAGCCGGGGAAAACGGGGCACTTATTACCGTGTCAGCTTTCTTCGAGAGTGCATGAGAACATACTGCCGTATAACCTAAAAAACGACAGGCTAAACGAGGGTGTTTAGCGTAGCCTTTCAATAATAAGGAGGTAGCTGACCAGGTATTCAGTCCATTAAAAAAAATGAAGAGGGGATATGGCAGGTCACTCATTGCTGTAGAAATTATCCATTTTCACTCTCTTGTAATTGCTGTCGTAAAAATAGACTCCGTCCTTTTCGTCCAGGGTCTTTTCGTGGCTGTCGTCGCAATAAGGCTTGTTTGCAGAAAGTCCGCATCCGCAAAGGTATACTTCTTCGTTTCCAACTTTTATGACATACGGCCCATTTCTTTCATGCAGTACCAATCGTGCCATAGCTATCAAAATCACATGAGCTGAAAGTTCATAACTATTACCAAATGATATCTGCCAATTTTAAACAGGTCCCTTCCAGGAAACCAGTTTTATGCCATGATATCCCCTGAATTTTTTGGGGTCAGGCAAAAGCCACATGATGTAATATGAAAGCATGTACAGCAAGAGAAATTATCTAGACAAGAATCACGAAGAACTGCTTGTGAAAGTGAGGGAACTGTCTGAAAACGGCGGGGTTAAGGCTCAATTGTACAGTGAATTGCTTGATGCCTTGACTATCAACGTTGCAAGGGAGGAGGTGCTTCTTTCCCCATTAATAGAATACTTAAAGTGTCGCGGTGGCGAACATTGCGATATAAAGCTCGGAGTTATATCAGATCATGCATATTTCTTCTCCATGGCCAGGGATTCAATGCAGCGAGCGATGGGAAATATTGGGAAACTGGCTCAAGAGCTTGAAAGGGGAGTTAAGTCGGGTTCAGATGAAGCGCAGACTCTAAATGAACTCAGAGAACACCTGGAAATAGACAGCGAATTTGTCTATCCTGCAGGAATGGCTGCAAAAAGCCTCCTGTCGCATGATCTGGAGTCATAGTTCCAAAGTTGCCATATTTTCATGAACCGTATATTTAAGAAATGTAAATCAATAAATAGAAATTACTTATTTTCAAATACGTGGACTCAGGTATGGCAGTGTACAGCCCTCCTTCAATATGCGATGCAGCGAAGGTTCGTGCATTATGCCGGAATCCCATTAAAATTATATTCGGATGAGTATTGATTATGTTGAACTTGGAGTCTTTCAAGGAAAAATACCCATACGTATATGAATACTTCGGCAAACTCGGGCTCACTGCAGATGCACTTATTGTTTATCTGACCATACACACTGAGGGGAAACTGAGTGCCCCGGATATTATTAAGTTGACAGGCTTTGGCAGAGCAAAGGTCTACAGAATCCTCTCTGCTCTCCAAAGATCTGCATCAGTGGAAATAAGAAGCGGCAGGCCAGCCTATTATTCGGCCGTCCCCATTGAACAATTTCTCATGGAAGCTGTGCAGTCAAGGGAGCTTGAATTGAAGGAACTCAAGAATGAGACAGGCGAAGTTGCCCAAAATTTTCCTGAGAAACGGGTTGCTGGATACCTGGCGAAAAATCAGCCAGATGATTTTCATTTCAGATTTCTGGACGGTACCAATTCATTCTTAAGTACAGTGATGAACTTGACCCGCAAAGTGCAAGAATCCCTCTACATAGCCACTGGAAATTTCATCTTTTCTAAATTCGACAGATTTGGGGTAATGCCTGTGGTCAGGGAAGCAATGGAAAGAGGAGTGGATGTCAAAATCCTGCTTGAAGACAAAACTGAACTGAACCTGGATAAGGTGAATCTGGAAAAAAGTAGCTTTATTAGATACTCGCATGAGTTGTTTTATCCCATGTTCCTAGTTAAGGACGGGCTGGAAGTAGTAATGTTAATGGAAGTGGGCAATCGCGCAATGGAGCCGAAAAAAAGGAAAGGGCCAATGGGCTTCTGGTGCATTTCTCCCTCTTACGCGAAGCGAATGAATCTTCTATTTGATTTTGTCTGGGAGCATATGTCTCAAACAGTATAATTGAAGATAAAAAAATTCAATTATTTACATTGTAGAGAAAGGCTTGCCCCGACTATGGGCAGGGCAATTCAAACGCCTGCCGTGGAAACCAGTCTCAATGGTGGCGGGAGACAGCACACTTTACTGCAGACTTTCTTCCCCTTTTTTTACGGGCGGTTCGTGGCTCAATGCCGGGCATGAGTGAAAATTCATTTAGTCTGGTCCTCAGCGTGACTTCCGTTATTCCAGCCGCGACTGCAAAATCATTCTGTGTGTGGTGTTCACCCGTGAGTTCCGAGGCCAGGTATATTGCGGCTGCGGCTATTCCGTTAGGCGAACGCCCGCATATCAATCCAAGAGATTCAGCCTGCTTTAGGATCCTTAATGAAGCGTCTCTTGTGCCAGCAGGCAATTTCAGCTTGCTGCAGATTCCATTTATGTAATTTTCTGGTTTTGAGGGTAGAATGTCCAATCGGAGGTGCCCGTTCATTATCCTGAAATTTCTGCCAATTTCTTTTTTGCTGTACCTGGACACAGAAGATATTTCGTCCAGCGATCTTGGCACGTTATCGACTCTGCATGCAGCATAGATAGAGGCTGCCACTATGGCTTCAATGCTCCTCCCCCGGATCATTCTTGCTTTCAGTGCATTCCTGTAAATGACTGCTGCCCTTTCCCTGACATCAAGGGGAATGCCGAGATTTGAGGACAGCCTGTCCAGATCCCGCAATGCCTGAATCAGATTTTTCTCTGCAAAACCAGATGCCCTGATCCTCTGCTGCCATAACCTGATCTTGTATACCTGCATCCGGTTCCGTTGTGGAATTGCTCTGCCATTTGAGTCTCTGTTCGTCCACTGGATATCTGTTGCAAGCCCCTTGTCATGGATGGTATATTTCATTGGGGCCCCGGCCCTGGACAGCAGTTTTAGCTGGTCTGCGTCATAGGCGGACCATTCTGGGCCGGTGTCTATATAATTTTCATCGAGCACAAGGCCGCATCCATTGCAAACAAGCTCTCCGCGGGAATAGTTGCTTATGAGCCTTGTGGAACCGCACTCAGGGCAGTTTCTCATTTCCTTTGTTTCCTGATTCCGGCTCGTTCCGCTATCATCCATAAGAATATTCACCTTGACCTTTACCTGCAGTGCTTCA
>JAKAUW010000050.1 GCA_021817455.1 Thermoplasmata archaeon
CAAGGTTGGAATTCAAACCTGAATTGCCGGGTAATGAACAGATCAGGAAAAAACTGGCAGATAGTTTTGCCAGAATCAGAACAAATGAAAAGTACCTGGCTTTCGAAAACAGCAGGCTCCTCAAAGGGGTCATTTACAGCATGGAATCAAAAAATACAAGGGAACTGAAAAGGCCAGTTTTCGACCGGCGTAAAATAAGCGATCTCGAATCGCTTGGGATAGCTGAAAGAACTCCTGAATCAGCCAAACTAAAAGATAACATTTCTTTAGAGCAATTAAAAGATATGTATTCTACCTTGAAGCTACTTGGCGAAGAGTTGTCTCAAGAGTGGCTAAATTCAACCATAACTCTGGTGTCTTAGGAATGGAAGGCCACAGGGAACTAGTGCTATTCAGTGTTCTCATCGGGACACTGATGTCTGCAATAGATACAACAATCGTTATCCTGGCACTTCCCACCATTACTTCCTATTTCAAAGCAGATCTTTTCATCTCAATCTGGATAATAATTATCTATCTTCTCGTTGTCGCAGTTCTAACCACTCAACTGGGCGGTTTGGGCGACATTTTTGGGAGGGGCAAGATCTTCAATGCAGGTTTCCTGATTTTTATAGCAGGTTCAGCGGCCTGCGGTTTCTCCCCCGGCATTATAGAACTGGTTGCATTCAGGGGAGTCCAGGCAGTTGGTGCAGCATTGATGCAGGCTAACAGCAACGCTATAATAGCCGATTATTTTGGGCCACACGAAAGAGGAAAGGCCTTCGGGTACACATCAATGGGATGGAGCATAGGCGGAACTCTTGGAATCGTTCTTGGAGGCATAATAACCACATTCCTCGGATGGCAGTATATTTTCTTCATAAATATACCAATTGGGTTTGTTGGATTCATTCTGGGGATCAGGTATATACGGGACAACAACAAGCAGGAAGCGGGAATTGACATTGTTGGAATGGGTCTCCTTACCGCTGTACTGTCTTTCATATCATACGGGGCCACAGATATTGCGGGCAGAGGCATAAACACATTCAACATTGTGCTCATATCAATTGGGATTCTGCTTCTTGTCCCATTCATAATATACGAGAGATATCCCGACAATCCGGTAATCAAGATTGATGCTTTCAAAGTTCACTCACTCTCCCTTTCTCTTATCTCATCGCTCATGCAGGCACTTGGTTACCTTTCTGTCATATTTCTTCTCATTATGTATCTGCAGGGAATCAGGGGTTACGATCCCCTTTATGCTTCCCTTCTTCTAGTTCCAGGATACATAATTTCCAGCCTGATCTCACCAAAGATGGGAAGGCTCTCCGACAAGTTAGGTCCTTCTATAGTGGCTTCAGCAGGAATATTCCTTATGGCTGTGGCTGTACTTATATATCTTGAACTTCAGGTCAATACGGCAATAATTGTCCTCATAATCGCCTCAATAATCTCAGGTGTTGGTGGCGCAATGTTCTGGCCATCAAACAGCAGTGCCGTGATGTCTAGCGCCCCAAAGAAGCTCTATGGTTCCATTTCCGGACTCCTTAGAACATTATCGGCCATTGGTACCTTGCTCAGCTATGTTATTTCCATAACTGTTGCCTCTATCAGTGTTCCAAGGTACGTTGCCTTCGAGGTCTTTCTGGGAGAGGGCTCCCTGACTGGTGGAGTATCCAGGCAGTTTCTCTCGGGCATACATTCCGCTCTCTGGCTTTGTCTTGTCTTCCTGATTTTGGCTGGAATAACTTCTTTCATCAAAGGGTCCAGAAAGAAGGAAGGTGCTGGATTGGAGTCCTCCGTTTCGTCATGACCACAGTTGCCTCGTGAATATTTAAGTATATCTTGGCTTGTGATTTCGGTGGATAATCAATGTCGTCCCTGAAGATCTACTTCAGGAAAAATTCCAGGTTCATAATAATGGCTCTCGATACAAAAAGAAGATTATCTCCAGCTGCAATTGAAAAGCCCCTCGGCACTCCAGGGGCGACATCCAGCACAAGTCGTGAATATTTCCACTTTCGGGCCTCCCTCTGGTCAATATATACTGGGACCTGGTCTATCTTTCCAAATAGAGTATCATTTTCACCGGCTATGAATTCCCAGAGTCTGAAACAAATGGGAAATATGCAATCGCTGGGATCCCCTGGCTGATAGAACATGATAGGTCCTATCTTTTCCATCAGTTTTTCGATTGCTTCCTGAGCCTCTGGAGTACCTTGAACATGTCCCACCATCCTGGTCACACTTCTGCTTAAAGGCCTATGTCCGACCAGAGTATCTGAGGGGGTGACTTTATCGGCATCAGAAGGGTTTTTGAAAAAATCACTCATAGCTGAATCCTCTCAACCCGATGTTGGTCTTAACCTTAAAACCTAACCAGTAAGTTGCAAAATGACAAAAATGAAGTGCGCTTTTGATGAATAAATTTTTCCCTTATACCTGCAATGGCATACTGACAGTTTATCTGGCGTTTACTGAGAACTTTGTCAGCGGAAAAGATATGAAAAACTCTCCGGGGTAAGCCCAGTCACTTCCAGGTACCGCATCCTACCGAAAGAATCTATGATGCTGCCAGCTTCCTTCTTTGCCTGCAACAGCGTATTTTCACTTATGGAATCCCAATGCGGGAAAACAATTGAGTCCTCTTTGTCGTTGTGATCCTGCAGGAGCCTGAAATAGAGGGGATATCGGGAGGTAAATTTCTCCATGTCGCTGGAATCATGCCATTTTGCAAGGTTCCCGAACAGTGCCTGGATGAGTTTGTGGTCTGCCATGATGCGAGTGGCTTCCTCCTTGAGCGTTGACGATATTTCAGAGCATTCTAAAAGGATTGGAAAAAGTATCTTCTCCTCAACTTCTATGTGGCAATCCTTCAGGTATTCATTGAAAATCTCAAGAGACAAATAATCAGGCCTTTTTTCCAGTTCCTTCCTGGTATGCTTTATTGCCAAATGCTCCAACATCAGGATTTCTGCTAAATCTGCCATTGAAAATTTCACGCACCCTTGTTATTCATGTGATATCCTGTTACTTTAGAATACTTTATAAAACTTCATGGAAGGCTCTCCAGTTCAGCCTCCAAGATATATTATCAAAATTTAATGTTTATAAATAAGATTTATAACATCTAAGGACAGATGTTTATAGTTTTGGCTGGCATTTTTAAAATAGTGAGAGAATGAATTACCTAATGTTCCGGCGATTTATGCTAGTTTTCATATACGGAATCATAATGCTTTTCCTTCTCTCAATGATTCTTGGAAACCCGTGATCACTGGGCCCTGAAAGAATGGTAAGTTGCAAAGTTAATGCAACATGAAAGCTTTGTAGGCTTTATAGCAGCTGTAAAGGTCAGCCTTGCTTACAATTTCAAACGGGGCATGCATTCCTAGTACAGGTGCACCGGCATCAACCACATTCATCCCATGTCTTGCAAAATCCTGCGCCACAGTTCCTCCTCCGCCTTCATCCACTTTGCCTAAGGTTCCAAACTGGTACGGGACATTATGCTTTTCGAAGATTTTTCTCACAAAAGCAACAAATTCGCCCGGTGCCTCCGAACCCTCAAATTTTCCGCCATATCCGGAGTACTTGGCAATAACTATTCCTGAGCCAAGCTTGGCAGCGTTGTGCTCATCATGCGCACTCTTGAAGCTCGGATCCATTGCTGCGTCAACATCTGAACTGATGACGTTGCTCTTTCTCAGTAGTGAGAGGAGATGGAAGTTGTCAGATTGCCCGGTGAGCTTATGCAGCAACATTGTCGCCACATATTCCAGGAAGTTTGACTGTGATCCTGAGGTTCCCTGGCTGCCTATCTCTTCCTTGTCGAAGAAAAGAACGAGAACCGTGTCTTCCGGTTCTTTAATGTCCTGGAATGCCCTGAAAGAAGTATAGGCGGATGCTTTATCATCATGCCCGTATCCAATGACCAGGGACGAGTCAAAGCCACCTTCCCTTGCTTTCCCTGCAGGAACCAGAGCTAGATCTGCAGAAGCCAGGTCTTCCTCCTCAACACTGTACCTTTCCTTTAGCATATTCAGGACATATCCCTTGAATTTTTCTTCCTTGAAATCGCCAGGCCTGCTTCCTGCAATAGCATTGAGTTCCTCTGCAGCTATGCCGTCAAACAATTTCCGATCACGCTGCATCTTTGAAATATGGGGCAGGAGATCAGGAATCAAGAGCACTGGCTCTTTTTCATCTTCACCCAGGTTAACCTTGATTACCCTGCCATCCTTGGTGAATATCCTGCCATGCAATGCTAAGGGCACATTTACCCACTGGTACTTCTTCACGCCCCCATAATACTGCGTCTTCAGTAGAGCAGTATGCGTATCGGAATCCTCATAGAGTGGTCTGGGCTTAAGATCAAGCCTCGGTGAATCAATATGCGAGGCGATGATAAAAAGGCCATTCTTGAGATCATTCTTGCCCACTATTCCTGCGGCGAGGGTTCTCCCTATGTGGTTGAAATAGAACTTTGTCCCCGGCTTGAGTTTGTCCAGCTTTTCAAGATCCTGAAAGCCTTCTTTGAGAAGGTGTTCCATGAAGTAGTCAACAGCCTCTGCTTCAGTTTTAGCCTTACAGAGGAAGTCTATGTATCCGGATGACACTGATTCAAGCTTCGTCTCTTCATCAGGTTTCAGATTCTCCCAAATAGTCTTTTCCTGAGTCATTTGATAGCTCATGATCATAAAGTGATTAAAAGATTACGTAAATTCCAGCATCGGTAAGCGGTTTGAAGAATAAGCTGGTTTAACAACGTGGAAAATTGATATTTGCTGGACAGGAAAAGTCCAGATATTAGGATCCAGACTGTTGAGCATTGCCTGGTTCTGCGGGTTCATTGGCGAGTTCTTCAAGCGTCCTTCCCTTGGCCTCTGGAAGTGCAAAAAACATCAGGACGCTGGAGCCAACAGCTATGAGGGCATAAATGAGAATCATGGCCCCAAGCCCGAAAAAGCTGAGCAGCACAGGAAAGAGACTGATGAAAGTTGCGGCCGAGATTCTGTCAATAAACACATTGAGGGCCTGTCCGCTGGCCCTTATTTTGGTTGGAATGAGTTCCGGAACTATAACTGTGCCCCCAATAATGGTTGCGGGCCCCACTGCGGAGAACAGGTAGTTGAACATGTAAAAAATCATTCCAAGTAAAGCGGCTATGCCAATCAATGCCCCAGTCGAGGGAGGTATTCCAAATATCCCGGGAAAAACTAAAAGCAAGGAATAAAGCAGCAGAGCAGCGAATACCCCCAAGTATCCAAAGATCACAAGTTTCTTTCTTCCTACCCTGTCGATAAGGAAGAGTGACAATATGGTTCCAGGGAGGCCAGCAAGGAAAACTGCTACATAAGTGAATCCAACCGGAGTGAGCCCAAGGTTTGCAGCTATGGTTATGGGGCCAAATATGGTGAATGTGCTTGAATAGGCGTCATAAAGAACCCAGAGTATGCTTCCAGCTAGGATTACCGGCAGCGAACTTAAGAGTCTTGATGTGTATTTGACATTGTCTTTCTGCAACTTCAGTCCTTTCTCTGGTTTGACGGACACGCTGAAATTGGAGTCAGCATCTCCCTTTACTCTTGTCTTGAACCTGTATGTTTCGGGAATCTTTCTTCTATAATATATTACGAAGAGAGCTGGCACTGCACCGAAAGCCAGCTCAACTCTCCAGGCTTCTGAGGGGCTCATAATTGTTCCCACTACCTGGACAACGAAAGCGGCAAGGACTGCACCAATGAGAAACATTATGGAGAAAGTTGTGGCCATCAGTTTGCCGCGGTCTTTCGTGTTTGAATTCTCAGCCATTATTACCGGTGACATGACATAGTCTCCACCAATACCGAACCCCATGATCAAGCGGGCGATGAAGAGGAATGAATAGCTGGTTGTGAAGAACTGTGCGGCTGAACCCAGAAAGATAAGGACTAGGTCGATTCCATACATGGGTTTTCTACCGATACGGTCTGCCACCACACCAAAAAGTATGGCCCCAAAAGCTGCCCCTATGTATCCTGATGCCGTTAGGACAGAATAGTCTACAGGGCTCGCATGGAGGTAACCTGTAATGGAAAAGAATACCAGTGAGATGGCATAGAGGTTGTAGGAGTCTGATAAAACCCCGACTCCGTTCACTATTATGTTCTTGAAGTGGAACTGCCTAAATGGCTTAGTGCTTGCTTCAGCGTACACAATACTGTATTTCAGAGAGGTATTAAAACTGTAAGTTATAACTTAAAATTAAGTTAAATATTCATGCTCAATTACTCAAATCCTGTTTGGAAAAAGCGCTATATTCCCTCATAATCGTTGGGGATAATATTGAATATGCCATTGCTGCAAGGAGTGCTATTAAGATAACAATATACCAGGCATATTGCGCATGATTTAGGAAGTAGCTGAATAGCAGCAGGCCTGCGAAGGAGGAAAACGATGCTCCTCCACGTGAGAATGCAAAATAGTATCCCTGGTACTGTCCCCTGTTGTGGCTCTTGGAAAACAGTGTAATTACAACCTGCGTCGGAACTGCAATCATCATTTCTCCGAGTGTTGTGATTGCGATTGCAAGTATCATGGGAAGAAAAGTGTGTGAAAAGGAGATGATCGCATATCCTGCAGCCATTATTGCAGAGCCTAGTGCTATGGGAATGAGCGTTCCTTTCTCCTCTACCCTGATGAGCTTTGATATGGGAACCTGGAAAACCGTTATCAGGAAACCATTGGTGCTCAGTACGATGCCGATTTCTATGCTTGTGAGAACCAGAAATTTTGATTCAAATATTGAAAGAGGCACAGCCTGGTATGAAATCACAAACCAGGATACAAACACCAGTATTAGCAAGGTGAAAACGCCTTTCCGCCTGAAAATTTTTGTTTTTCCAAGTCTTTGAGTTTCAGTGGCTCTTTCTGCATATTTGGGGTTGGCCATGACGCCAAGCATGATGACGAATATTGCCGCAACTGATGTCAGCAGACCCATCAGGAAGAGGTATGAATACCCAAGGTAGCTTATGACAAAGCCTCCGGTGATTGGTCCAATTGTAAAGCCGAAGTTCAATCCCACATAGAGCTGTGACAGCCCTCCAGCCATTTCATCCTTCTCTCGGTCAGAAACGTAAGAGGAGAGGGCAAGCTGAAACAAGCCGCCAAACAAACCCAATATTGGAAATGTCGCGATATACAAGAATACAGGGCTGTCAGTGAGGATGAAAAGAATGAAGAGGAAGTATATGGCTGCAGACCCAAGCAAGCCAACTGACATCACCGTCTTGGTACCCAGCCTGTCAGAGAGACGCCCTCCAATGGTCTGGACAAGTATGTCAATCCCACCTGTGGCCAGGTATATTATTCCTATCTCAGGCAGCGGAGCATTTTTCTGCTGCAGGAGAAACAGCGAAATGAACAGGTATGCGGCACTAAAGCCGGTGTAAACAAGCGTAATGGATAAGAATATGGCCAGCTTTTCTCCAAAGGCACCTCCCGATGAAGGAAGTCTGCTTCCATCGCTGATCAATTCTTTTCTCACCTGTTTGCCCCATGGGCAGATTACAGCAGGAGATTTGCATTCCCCTTCTCAGGGCATAATGTTGCATGTATTAAAACCAGCATATCAAAGGCATCGTCCCTCTTGGCGCAGTGCACGAATCCACATTTTTCCTCTTTAATTACGGATATCTGATGCATCAAATGGCACATAAATGAATCAAACCTTGAAAAAAATAGGGAATTGGCACTTCTCCTTATAGGTGAGGAATCGACATAAATAATTGAATTTTGATATTTTGATCGGTAACTTAAATGAGCAAATCACTAACTAAACAATGGTTGATAATGGCCACAACCATTATGATGACCTTATCATCCCTGGCAGTCCTCTCCGGCAACGCCTCAGCCCAGGTGACTGCGGTGGAGGCTGGTAATTACACCCTGTCTTACGACCCGGTAACCAGTACAATCTATAATATCACATATGCAAATCCTAATTATACAATTCTCACTGCTTCACAGGTTGTTACTGTAGGAAAAAATTCAACGGTCGCTCCACAGGAATACTGCTATGTGAACAATGTAGCTGACTTGAGCGCCGTATCGATCTATACCACCGACGACAATGATATGCTGCTGCTTTCCACAACATCTCCGGCTGTAGGTGTATTTCCCAACATAACTGTAGCACTTCCGTCGGTTGCCACGCAAGTAACTGCGACATCCCTGACAGGACTGTACAGTACTTCCAACACAAACTCCCTTCTGTTCAGCTTCTTCAATAACACAATGTACAGAATGAATGTTACGGGTGGGTTCATACTCTATATGTCAAACTCCCCCTCAACGCTTTCCCAGGACGGAAAGACCATTATTTTCACGAACACCACCATTGCCACAAGCTCTTCACTCATAGTGGGAATGACCCCTAGCGGAACAATAAAATATTCCATAGAGAAACAGGCCCTGAACAAGAGCCTCAGTGTCAATCCGCTAATCTACGATTCGTCCACTGGTCAGGTTACAGGAACTTACCTTTCCTTGACTTTTGATAATTCAACCGGGACGATTCACGATTACACTAATGTCTATTCCAACACAGTGGTCTTCAAGAGCATTTCAACTAAAGGTTACGGTACCTTCGGCAACGGGTATTTATCCCCACTGTTCCCCAGCACCGATCCACTGGTGGTTGGGAATGCACTGTTCTTTGCAAATCAGACATCTATTTTCAGGATTTACAATAATATTGCAACTCTGAGTGATTTCTTCACCAGCAATGGCACCCTGACCATGGTTGTTTCGCCCGGGCTGAACATTTCAACAATGCATTTTGCCCATAATTCTCCAGGCATCGGTCATGCTTACGGGCATAGTTTCGGAAATTTCACAGGAATGACAGTTGGGAATCAGTTCACCGTGATGGCAGCCCCCACCATAATTTCCATATCCAACAGCACCTTCAAAGGGCAGCTCTTTGTGCATGAGGGAGCAGTATCTGTTAGTGGGAACACAATATCAATAAGCACAACTTCAGTTTCCTATGTGCAGTTCGTTGCACAGAACCACTACTTTAACTATTCTCTCCAGCTGCAGAACCAGCTCCAGTACGCGCTGAAGAATGGTCATCTCGGAGCATTCATTTATCTTGGAAGCCCCCAGACTACCCCATACAACTACACTTACTACTACAATTCCTCCCTGAACCTCTCATTGCAGCATGCTTACCAGAACAGAGTACAGGTACAGCTATCATCACAGACACAACAGGGGGCAAACATTGCAATATTCATCCCCAACAGTGTAATTTCAAACGGGTCCCAGTTTACACTAAAGATGGACAACCAGGTCATGACACAGCTTCAGGATGCCAATGGCCTACTGAATTCAACCTCCCAGAACCAGTCACAGTACTTCATACAGGCAGTTAATGGTGGGACGCTTGTCATCATACACACCCCTCACTTCTCAACACACACCCTTGAGATCAACGGGACTTCAACAACACCAACAACACCAACATCAGGTTTCCCATATCTCTGGCTCGGCATCGGAGTCTTGGTGGTAATTGCTGTTATAGCTCTAGTGTTGACAATCGGCAGATCAGGGAAAAAATAAATTCCCAAATTTTTTATTTCATATTTTTTTCATACCTAAATTGGTTGTTGTTCTGCACAATCAAGACCCATCCTATTTTCAAGAAGAATTATTGCATTAGTTATGCAACACAGTTACCATTAACATGTAATTCAAAAGCTGGCTATGGCTAATCCCCTATTTTTCAAAATAGAAATATTAGATTCTGGTCTATTCCAATACCTGCGAATATTGCAAATTGGTGGTGAAAAAAAGTAGTAAAGGTCAAGTCTGGCCCTCACAATATTACATATTTGGTTCCGGAGGCTGTTCTTTCTCGGGATTAGTTATTGTTTCCTTGGTGGCAGCTTCCTTGACCTTTACCAGCTGCTTTTCAAGTTCCTCGAGTTCCCTTTCCCTGTCATTTATTTCATTGGACAGTGTTGTGGCCCTTCTCACGTTGTTGTTCGCCGTCTCCATTTCAATAAGATGATTCATCTCTTTCAGCAGCACTTTGGCTTCCTGAACGTGCGTCTCAGCTTCCAGGACCTGGGCAAGAGCGATCTTAAAATTGCCCCTTCTCAGCTCCCTGATTGCATCTTTGGCGAATGATGCCGTTGTTTTTAACTCTGTTTTCGTCTTATCTGTATAGTCTTCTATCACATTTGCAGTTACCATTTGGATTTCATCTCCAATTATAATAAGTGCGAAACCAGTATAATTAGGCATTCCATTTCGTTTTAGTGATTAAGGTTCTAGAAACATTGCATTCAAGACAGGTTCATTACAGGATGCGCACTTTTAGCCAACAGTCAAAAGCACTTTCAGCGCCAGTCAGTTTACATTGCCGTATCATTTTGGTTTGTCAGGTATTTTCCCGTTCTCACCAGACTGCGAAACTTCAAGAGCAAGATTATTCCTATTATGGAAATTATTGCTATGTTTTGCCCAATGCCTATGAGCTGGGCAAGTTTGATCCAGGCAAATAATGGAATTAGCGACCCTACCTTTAATGTGAATTTATGCCGCCTGTTGGGGCTTTAACAGTTAATGGAAAATGTGAATTGGCCGTTCACCACGGACTGCTGAAAGCGGAAGAACTGAGAAGGATCAATGGGAAGATGCCTTCATCCATTGATCTCAGGAAAGAGATCAAAGCATGGTTCGATTCTTACTATGATTATAAGAAGCGCCACATCAATCCTGTATGCAGTACATCAATTGCCATCCTCCGATCTTACAGGAAGAACGGGAAAGGAAAGAAATACCCTGGGGTGAAGAAACTCTCCATGAGAATAGACGGTGAACTGGTGAAGCTTGAAGGGGGCAGATCAAACACCATAAGGATAACAATCAGGCCGATCTTTTTTTAGGGGGCCAATAAAATTGTGGAATAATGTGGAAAGGTGGTGATTTAAGCGCTATAGGGAATTTAATACGCCTTCTGCTAAAGTAAGGTTACCGTCAGAGTAATATGAATACAGAATTGAACCATCGTTAGCCATAAATGGCACATATATTGCCCCCTGCTCATTCAGCAGCGATTTTATTGGCGAATAGATCCTTTGGGCGCTAATATGCCCATTAGTTAGATTAACAAGGGCTACGGCTTCATAATTTACCATGTAGTCAATTCCATTTCCGTTATTGACAAATGCTGATACGAGGGAGTAGTATACCACATGGGTTTTATCGTAGGAAAAAAAGGCACTTCCGTAATTATACGAATTTGCATAAGGCAGGTCATTATGCCAAAGCAGAGTTCCGGACGGGGAGTAACTGAAAACACTACTATTCAGGCAGATAATTAATTCTCCGGGAACCAAAGATGCTTCAACTGGATAGCCAGGAGACAGCTTGAATGGGCTTTCTATTTTAATGCTAGTGTTGGCTGAAAGATTCTGCACAAAAAATGTAGCGTTTGGCCCATCTGAAGAGCCGAATACAAATTTGTCTTCAATAACGCCTATTGAATATGCAAATCCGTGCAACAGAGTTCTGTAAACCAAGGTTCCATTTCTTGTGCAGATAGAACTAAGATACCAGGAATTATTTTCATACTGGGTCAGCAGAACTAAGTGCCTCGGGGATTCATAGTAATCAGTTGTAATTGTCCACACAATGTTTCTCTGGTTAGTATAATTGTGGTTCCAGATGGTAGTGAAATTTGCAATATTCATGGCAATCAAATTTGTAGTTTGAGCATTAGTCGGTCCTGTTCCATTCACAGCTGCCTGGTCTCCGCTGTAAACAACATTCCCATTTGCATAAATATCAAGGGCAGTTGCGGCCGAAGCGAGTGAGTATCCTAGAGTCCTAGTCCAAAGTACTTCCCCATTTGAAGCATTAATCTTTGAATCCAGAACAGAGATGCCACGCACATTTCCACTGGTGTTTCCGATCGCATATCCATTAAAGTAGGAAACAAGGTAGAGAAAATGGTCAAAGGCAAAAATTCTGGGAATATTCCCTCCACTTCTTTCTCCTCCGAAGCTCGCGAAATCCCAGCCCATGTAAGATATTTGAAAAGGTAGGGTCCATTCTCGGTTTCCAGTTGAAAGATTAAAGGCTTCTATCTTCAAAGAGGTGTTGTAATGTGAGAGGTCTCCAAACATTCCAATAAAGTAATAATTTCCATCCATCACAACTCCCCCTTCCGTCACCCCAATATCAGAGTGCCCGGCGTTTGAAACCCATCTTTGCGAAAAGGGAGGTGAATATTTTGTAACATAGAAATATCCAAATATGGATGAGACTAAGAGTGCAGCAATAAATAAAGCCAAAATCCATACCTTCATTGATTTATATAAATATTTATGATATAAAAAAATTTCTAACAAGATAACAAGTAGGGGAGCGACAGCAGAATGTCTATTTAAGCTCCAATGAAAATGCACATTAAACGATCTTATCACGGAAATAAGAGGCTCTCGTCAACATTCAGTGGGTTTGTTCATCCTGCTGATGCTTATACCCACAGGGTGTAGCCGTCCTAAAAAGTTAGCAATCTTATGCTTCACCTTTGTCTGGAACACCTTCTTTGAAGCTTCCATGATGGATAGTTTCTCAATTAGGTTGGGAATATACTACTTCCTGCTCAAAGTGGAAAGGTGAAAATGAGTAGAAAGCTCGAAAACAATGGAGTTTTGAGATACATCAGATATTTCTGATCAATGGAATATGGATTACCCCGCAAGATGTTGAAGAGAACCAAAATAAATAAAAATTACATAAAAATCGGCGAAACCAGCGGTCGCTTCTACAATTGTGCTTATGGACCGAAATCTTCACTAAAGGCAGTTATTATCTCAGACAAGTTTATACGTCTGGTCCGGAATGACCGATTTTTCTCTTGCGAAAATTCATAAGCCATTTTGCCACTTTCGTATACAATTTAGGGATTTTTTTGACTGAAACCATTGAAAATCAGAGTGTCGATGAGGTGCTTCATCACCTTAAAGCTTCCCGCAATGGACTTAATGACGGAGAGGTTTCTGCGAGGCTTGAGCAGTATGGTTACAATTCAGTCGAGAAGCAGAAAGAAAGCAGCATTAAGAAATTCATCAGAAAATTCTGGTCGCCTGTTCCCTGGATGCTGGAGATTACAGCGGCAATATCGTTTATTCTCAATAAACAGGTTGATACTTACATAATCCTAGTGCTACTGGTATTCAACAGCCTTGTAAGCTATTTCCAGGAGTCTAAGGCGAGCAATGCCCTTGAATTGCTTGAGAAGAAGATGAGCACCAATGCGAGAGTCTTGAGAAACTCTTCCTGGAAGCAGTTGCCTTCAAGAGAGCTTGTCCCTGGTGATATAATTCACTGCAGGATGGGCGATTTGGTACCCGCAGACATGAAATTAATCTCGGGAGAGGTTCTGGCCGATCAGTCTGCACTTACTGGAGAATTCAACCCAGTCAGGAAGTCTGAGGGTGATCTTCTATACTCTGGATCTGTATTGAAAAAAGGAGAATCAACTGGCGTGGTTACAGCCACCGGTAGTAAAACCTTCTTCGGAAAAACAGCAGAACTTGTTAAGGAGGCAAGTTCAGAATCACATCTTGAAAAACTCATACTCGGGATTGTAAAGTACCTCATTGTCATAGATGTAGCCCTTATTCTCTCTCTTTTCGCGTTTTCCATTGTTTATGGTGTGGGAATTTATGACACTATTCCTTACTCTCTCGTAGTGCTTATCGCTTCAGTTCCAGTTGCACTTCCAGCGACATTTACAATTGCAACTGCATATGGTGCACTTGATCTTTCCCAAAAGGGGGCTCTGGTTACCAGGCTTACTGCAGTAGAAGATGCAGCATCAATGGATGCAATCTGTTTTGACAAAACAGGCACACTTACGCAGAACAAATTAACTGTGTCAGAGCCAATAGCTTATGGGGTCGGAATAAGTGAATTGATCCTTTATGCAGTGCTGGCCTCAGACGTATCGGGGCAGGATTCCATAGACCTCGCAATTCTGGACTATGCCAGGAAAGTGGGAGTCGATTCAGAAGGCTACACTATCAGGGAATTTGTACCTTTTGACCCTGCCACAAAGAGAACAGAGGCAGTAGTAGAAAAGGAAAATTCAATGTTGAAAGTTGTGAAAGGGGCACCGCAGGTGCTTATTGAACTCTGCAAATCCGCCGATAGCGAATCAGTGATCTCCAAAGCTACAGAAATGGCGAGAAGAGGATACAGAACAATCGGTGTTGCCCTATCATTGAATAACAATGACTATAAGTTCTGTGGTCTGGTTCCTATGCACGATCCACCCAGGGAAGACTCTTCTGAACTTATACGCAGAATCAGAGAGCTTGGCATAAGGCCACGAATGATAACCGGGGACTCGACCCCGATCGCTCTGGAAATAGCAAAAGAAGTGAATATAGGAACAAGGATATGCAAAATACCAGACCCGTCGGATACGAGCTGGAATGCTGAAGATTGCGACGCATTCGCAGAGGTCCTACCAGAAGACAAGTTTAACCTTGTCAAATCTCTGCAAAAGAATAACCACATAACCGGAATGACGGGGGATGGTGTGAATGATGCACCAGCCCTCAAGCAGGCTGAAGTTGGGATCGCAGTTGCTTCCGCAACAGATGTTGCCAAAGCTTCTGCCAGCATTATCCTTACCCATCAGGGGATTATAGATATTGTAAGTGCAATAGAGGATGGGCGCAAAATTTTCCAGAGAATGCTCACGTACACACTCAACAAGATTATAAAGACAGTGCAGGTTGCTGTTTTCCTGACCGCTTCTTTTTTTATCTATGGTTTTTTTGTCACAACGCCCTTCGATGTCATTCTTCTTCTTTTCGCCAACGACTTCGCAACCATGGCGATCGCGACTGATAATGTCCGATTCTCAATGAAACCAGAAAAATGGAACGTTAGATCACTTGTCGGTTCCTCTGTCAGCCTCTCCATTTTCCTGATCATCGAAGCGTTTTTTGTCCTGTGGACATCCACCCTGCTTTCGCTCACGCTCGACCAGATTCACACCTATATTTTTGACATGCTCGTATTTACCGGACAATTCACGGTTTATATGGTAAGAGAAAGGGGTAGGTTCTGGAGCTCAAGGCCGAGCAAATGGCTACTGGTTGCCAGCATCTGTGACATTGCGTTTGTAATTGCAATATCCGCTACTGGCATACTTGTAAGCAGGATACCGTTGATTTACGTGTTTCTTGTGCTTGGCTTTGCTTTCGTTTTTATGGCCGTCATGGACATTTTCAAGAATGTCGTATTCAGGCATTACAAGATATAATGAGGCATTGGATACTGTGTGGTTTACCCTCCAAATGCAAATCCGAATTAGATTATTTTTCCTTACCTCACTATTAAAACCGAAACTGGGGAGTCTGCAGCAACCCTTTCTGAAACAGAGCCAAGCAGAATGCCTTTCTTAAAGCCATGCTTCCTGGTTCCCATTATCACCAAATCTGCCTTGAATTCTTCAATGGCATACAGTATTCCATTAACAGGGTCACCACCACGCACTGAACCATGCACCTTTGAAAATCCATTCTCGCGGATCTCGCTCGCAAGCAACTCTATTTTGCGCTTTGCATCCTTTATCATCGTCTCATTTTCCTCAATAAGCAAATCAGTTGCGTAACTCACATCGCCTACCGCCCTAAAAATTGGCTTTACAATGTGAAGAAGGTGCAGGTTGACATCCTTCTCTAGCGAAAGCAGACTTACTGCAAATTCTACGGCCTTGTCTGACTCCTCAGAAAAGTCAGTTGCGCATAGTACGCTGTGGATCCCCTTTTTGAATTCCATGTTTCCTCCTCTGTATATAAACCTCGAAGTGTTTATCAATTTAGTTGTCAGTTTTAGAATGCTATATGGTTATCTTTAACGAATACTTCCGTATTTTTTCCCCTTACGGTAGTTGCGATTTACCTATTCAAACAAGGGGATAACTAAGTAAGGGCGTTTTCCATCAATGACTTGTATCTTGCCAGCCAGTGCATGGCCGAGTTTGACACATTGTCTAAAGGCTTGCACATGACAATGTTTTCAAAATCCACCTCTTTAGGATTGTATAGCTCTTCCCTTCGGTCAGAACCGTTAATCTCTGTAATCTTGAGCTTGCCAGCTTCAACCCTAATGTCTGTAAATGTCCCTGAAAGCAGTATGGAGCGCATTCTACAAGGAGAACCGTAGTATGTATTTAAATAGTGTTCTATCAGGAAAATGGCTCTAATCCACCCTCCGAATCGATTCCGATATCCGAATCGAGTAAATATATCATCAAAATAATATAATAGGAAGGGGCTATAAAGATGCAGTATATCGCCAGCGGAGCCCGTAATATGGCGCGTGAGAGTGGTGTGCACCTGTGGCTCTCTCGATTTGTTAATGCGGAGGGCCGGATTCGAACCGGCGGACCCCTACGGGAATGGACCCTGAATCTATTTATCTTAATGAAATAAGGAATTTTAGCGGTTGGTTGAAACTTAAGAATATCAGTGATGGGTACAAACACGTTATTCTCCAGTACTACAAGAACTACAAATTGACAGGTACAAAGGAATTTATGAAGTACCTTTACTCAATTGATGGAAGTTATAGATACTGTGTTTTGAGTTTGAGGACATACCTGAATTTCCTTATTGAAACTGGTACAGTTGAACAGGAAGTTTTAGTC
>JAKAUW010000021.1 GCA_021817455.1 Thermoplasmata archaeon
ACACACTGTTGGAGTGAAGTTGCTGTTTAATAGAAGCTGAGAAAGTGGCCTCCCAACAGTAATAGTTCGATTGATGACTGCAAAAGTGCTCCCTGTTGGTATCTTGAAACTTGACACATATTCCATTACAGCCAGTGGTGTAGCCGCAACCAGGGCAGGCATGCCTGACATCAGCCTACCTAAGTTTTCATAAGAGGCCCCGTCAATATCTTTGTACCAGGGAATCCTGTTGACTAGCGTCTTGTAATCCAACTGCCCCGGGATAGGGGATTCTATCATTATGCCTTGAATGAGCGGGTCCCTTATCATTTGGTCCAGGTGAGCCATTACATCTTGCGGTGAGGCATCTTCATCCATTGTGATCGCCCGAGTTTCAACTCCCAGCTCAGATGCCTTCTTGAGTTTGGCGCGGAAGTAAAATTCCGACGCTGGATCATTTCCTATACGCAGTATTGCCATTGCCGGAGAGTGGCCTTTGTCCCTTTCCCCCTTTATGGCCTCTGTTAACCTGCCCTTAATCCCATCAAGAAGAGGCTTTGCTCCAGCAACCGTTATAAAGCTCAACTCCAGTCTATGACAGTCTTGATTTCGTCAGAAGGCTTCTTGGTGAATATCTCAGTGTGTTCCGGCGTTACTTTCTCAGTTATCATAGTTTCAAGTGCGCCGTGGTACTGGTGCTTCCACCTTGTAATGTCCTGAATTGCCTTCTCGTAATGAATTCTTGACCCATCCACAGATCCCAATATGGTAATATTACGCTCTATGATGTAGTCTATGTCCATGCCATCAACCTGTGCAGCCTGGGCTTTTCCGTTAGTTCCGAACAGGATGAGAATCCCGTTTTGATTCATTCTTCTCATGAACCTGAAAATGGTGCCGGGATCGCCGCTTGTGTCAATTACGAGGTCAAGCCCGCCCCCTTTGAGCGGGTCTTCTTTGTTGTAATTGTAGAAATTTATTCCCGTCCTGCCCATGAGTTCATTCTTGGTTTCATCCAGGTCATGCCTGTTAGTCACATAGGTCCCGAAGCCGTAATCCATGGATTTCAGGGCATATAGAAAAGCTTCACTGCCAGTTCCAACTATAAGGCTCTTCTTCTTATGGTAAGATCCCGCTTCATCAGTGTAAATTGATTTCCGCGAAACCACATCAAACATCTCAAATGCCTTGCAGACATTTTTCAGTGGTTCGGTTAACACAGCAACGTCTCCTATGCTTGGGTCCGGCACTTTGACCAGATACTGTGCACTGTCTCCAAATTCTTCTCTCATGAATCCATGCAGCCCAGTGATTCCCGCTTCATGCTTGTCACCGTCTGAGCAGTTGTCTGATCTTCCAGCCAGGCAGTTTATGCACTTGCCGGGTCTTCTAACCATGGGTACTACATAATCTCCATTTCTGATTCCAAAGTCGTTATCACGGGCATCCTCCACCACGCAGAGACTTTCATGCCCAATTACGAGTCGTGAGTAGCCATCAGGATTGTAAGCAAACGGCAAGGCACCGTTTACAATTCCCCGGTCAGTTCCGCAAATTCCTGTGAGAAGTGGTTTCAGCTTCACTTCGAAATTGTCAAGGTTGAATTCCAGCTTTTCTAAATTAACTCCGCCCGAGGGAGCGTTGGTTGTAATCCCTCTGTAAAAAACCATATTTTAGTTATGAAATCAAAATATTTAAAAGTCAGGAATTATAATTGGTGTCCCATCCTAACTTTCTTTGTTGACAGATAGAATTCATCAAATGGGGTAGGTTCGCTCTTGATGGGGATCCTCTCTGACACATTTATTTCGTTTTCTGTCAGGAAATCCATCTTTGCAGGATTGTTTGTCATGAGCCTGATTGAACTTATTCCAAAGTATTTGAGCACTCCCACTGCAAAGGTGTAATCTCTCTTGTCTATGGGAAGCCCGAGCATCAGGTTTGCCTCAACCGTATCATATCCCTGGTCCTGAAGGCTGTAAGCCTTTATCTTGTTAAGCAACCCGATGCCTCTTCCCTCCTGCCTGAGGTATATAAGCATGCCTGCATCCTGTTTACCCAGATAACTAAGGGAGGTGATGAGCTGATCCCTGCAGTCGCATCTTTTCGATCCCAGTACATCTCCTGTGAGACACTCCGAATGAATCCTGACTGGAATATCCTGTTTCCCCTGTATTTCTCCCTTTACCACGACGGCGTGTTCCTCATTTTCAGGAGATTTAAATGTATATATTTCAAAGTCACCAAATATAGTTGGCAATCTAGCTCTGGCGTTTAATTCAAGCATCTATGTTCAGAGCAATAATTTTTATGTGATATAAAAAGATGCATAAAAATTCGGCTGCCTATTTGATCCTCTTAGCAACAAAGTAAATGTCATCCCTCTTGAAAATATACAGGTCCTCTTTCCCATGAAGATTTGCCTCCAGCTTTTCCTTTAACGTGTAGTACTGGCCATCAGGCAAGGCGAAGCGTGGAATGACTTTTCCACCTCCAGCTTCCATAAGGGCTGAGTTTAGGTTTTCCATTTTTGAAGCAGACTGGATCTCGTACTGCTCCCCCGGGAACTCTCCCTTAACTGGCATAGATGAGGTGTAGACCCTTCTCCTGCCCTCTTTCCAGGCGGGCCTTATCTGGTAAAGTTCCTCGAGTTTCCAGAGAAGTCTTGCGTACACAATGGAAATATCCGGTATAATGATGTAATCATCAAGCGTGCCAGATTCAGGGAAAGAGGTATCCTTAGGAGTCCCGCTTAACCTGATGCCCTGAGGGAGGATCACTGCAGAGGTTTCTGAAGATTTCAGAGAGCCACAGTAAAGAGTGAGGCGGTTCAGGTTCCCGTCAATGGAAAGGTATTCCTTCTCGCCATCGATGGATATTTCGTTCCATTCCATCTGTGGAGGGAGATCGAATACAAAATTCTTGGTCCTTTCACCAAAAACCTTGCTCAGGGCAAGCGGGGAGGGAATGAGTGTATCCATTGTTCTCTTCTGCTCGTTGGGCGGCCTTGCTGGATCGCTGAATATGACGGTATCTTCATCAATCTCAAAATCTTTGGATAGTGTGTATATGTCACCATGTAGAAATCTAATTTTTCCAGTCCTGTATTCAAATGAGTTCAGTTTTGCCATCCTGTAGCGTTCAGGCTGTACCTCGACACATATTGTTGACCGGTTTGTCTGTGAAAGGAATATCCCCTGCATTCCT
>JAKAUW010000051.1 GCA_021817455.1 Thermoplasmata archaeon
CGCATGGCCATTTCCCACCTGAAACCAAAAGGAAATATGTTGAGGATCAGAAAGGAATATGAAAGCATGCAGGTTCAGGTTGTACCAATCCGTGGAGCAGGAAAGGCTGCTCAGCAAACAGTCGGAACTCTGCAGACTGAGCATACCTGAACTTTTACCGGAGAATAAAGGAGAAGAAACATGGTGCCAGGCAGAAAGCTGGATTCCCGAGACTGAAAGGAAAAGGCCAGTACAAATCACTGACCTACCCAAAGTAAGGCTTTGAGGTACTGGAAAACAGTCACCTGAAATTATCAAAGATCGGAAGAATACGAATGTTCCAGCACCGTGAAATAGAGATTGGAATAAAGACAATCACAATATCACGTAAAGGTACGGGAAAATGGTATGCATCATTTTCCGTGCAGCAGGAGAACACATCCTTCCAATCCGAGAGAACCGGGAATGTCGTCGGAATAGATGCAGGACTCGTGCATCTCGCAGGGCACTCCCGAAATCACGCCTGTGGAGACCGGAGCACTACCCGAAAGGGCAACTCCGGTCAACGAAGCAGGAAGTCCGCGGCTTTAGTCGTGGGAGAATGTCACTTTACTGGCGCAATAACCGCCATAATCATGATTGGGTTTCTTCTGCTCTTCGTTGCCCAGATAATAACCGCAATCGCGTTCTTTACAAATCCAGATAAAATTGAGTCAAGGGCGGCTACACTTCAGTCTTAATAAGTGCAACATAAAAATATGAAATGCCTGGCAATGCATCACTGGATAGTGGTGCTTCCTATGGATCCACCAGTGAATGTGTCAACAAGTGCAATCCGGCTTATGTTGCTTTGGGAATTATGGAGATAAAGATTGACAAAGCTGGTGCTAGTGATATAGCCTGCACTGCTCTGTAGAGCGATGGTAAGGTAACCACTGAAATCCAGGGAATTGGAGTTCAGGTAGACTTGACCAAGGCCTATTTCATCCACCGTATTATTTGTGAATGTCACTATGAGGTTAATGTCCTTGACGGAGACATTTCCGTTCAGGGAGTTGATGTAAATGGTGTAGTTTCCATTGTAGGCGCTTCCACTGGGTTGTGTGTTGTAAACTACTTTCAGTGCAGCTGAAGGTGTGTTGGGAATTGGGCTTGGGATATAATTCTCAAGTAGAGTGTAAGCAGTTGCTATCATTGTAACTGTGATTGCAACAAGAAGTACAGTGGCAATGATTGGAGAGACAGCCTTGTCTTCTCTGTTAACTATTTTCCTCATATACAGACTTTTAAGCACGCATAATAATTTAATATTTTTCACCGGCCGATGAACATGCATTATTTCATACATATGGGCAGAAAGCTCCCCAAATATTGGGGTCTAACATAATATTTTAACTTCTTTGCCATATGTACCATAATGACTTTCAATATTGAGCTCACTTCTGCAAAGCATGGGGAACGACTCAGCCAGAAATACACCTGCGATGGCCAGGATTATTCCCCTGAAATTTTCTGGTCGGATCCCCCCTCTTCAACAAAGTCATACATTCTCATAATGGATGACCCGGATGCCCCGCGAGGAACATTTGTCCACTGGGTTCTTTACAATATTAAGCCAGATATTAAGCAGCTCCATGAGAATGTTTCCAAGGAAAAGGTAACTGGGGAAGGGTGGGCCCAGGGCGTTAACAGTTTCAAAAAAATAGGCTACAACGGCCCATGCCCTCCAAGGAAGAAAGTACACAGATACATCTTCTACCTATACGCGGTTCTTCATGAACCAGACCTTGAACCCGGTCTTACCAAGAACGATCTGCTCAATATCATCAATGACAAGACGGTAAAACAGGCCTCCATAATGGTGAAGTATGGGCGCTCCTACGAATGACGCCTACATACTGGAAATTATAGGGAGAATCTATGGCTAACCTCAAAGCAACAATCACCGAGATTGGACTGGAGAATCCCCTCATGCTTGCTTCAGGCATTCTTGACGAGAATGGATACACCATGAAGAATATTCTGGAGTCCGGAGCAGCCGCTGTCGTCACTAAATCAATCGGTCGCAGCGAAAGAACAGGTTACAGGCCGCCAATTCGTCACTAAATCAATCGGTCGCAGCGAAAGAACAGGTTACAGGCCGCCAATTGTTGCTGAAGTTTCCGATGGACTCTTGAATGCGGTAGGGCTTGCAAACCCCGGAATCGATAATTTTTCCAGTGAGATGAGGATAGCCAGGGAAGCCGGCAAACCGGTTATTGGAAGCATATTTGGCAGTACTGTGGAAGAATTCATTTATGTTGGGCGGAAAATGGAAGAGTATGGAGCAAGCGCACTGGAACTTAACCTCTCATGCCCCCACGTCATTGGCGTTGGATCAGAAGTGGGCTCAGATCCGGAACTCGTTGAGGAAATAATCGGGGCCCTGAAGGGAAAAGTGAAGATTCCAGTATGGGCAAAACTTAGCCCAAATGTCACTGATATCCTTAAAGTCGCGGAATCTGCGGCTCTGGCGGATGCATTTGTTGTAATAAACACAGTCCGGGGAATGGCAATTGATATCCACGCGAGGTGCCCGGTACTCTCAAATGTATATGGTGGCCTTTCGGGCAGGGGCATCAAGAACGTTGGAATCAGATATACTTACCAGCTCTACAAGGAGACTGGCAAGTCCATCATAGGCGTAGGTGGCATAGAGACTTACGAAGATGCATTGGAATACATTATGGCAGGGGCATCTGCAGTGGAAATTGGCACAGGCTTGTACACAAAAGGTAAATCAATTTTCAAGGAGATCTGCAGGGGGTTCTCCTCTTTCATGGATTCAGAGGGCTTTGCCAGCATTAGAGATATGGTTGGGGTGGCGGTACAATGATGCACTCAATCATTGAACGAGTGGACAGGGAGACCCCAACAACTGTTTCATTGTTATTCCCGTGGGACTCAAATGTACTGCCCGGTCAGTTCATCATGGTCTGGGTCCCCGGCATTGGGGAAATTCCAATCTCCCTTTCATACACCGGGAAGATCAAAGGAATAACAGTCAAGAGATTTGGCTTTACCAGCACAGCACTGACTGAGCTGAAGCCCGGAGGTAAGATCTTCTTCAGGGGCCCATATGGAAATACTTTCCGAAAGGCAGGGGGGAAAAGCCTAATCGTTGGAGGAGGATCAGGAATGGCAGGATTGCTGCCCCTTATCACACCAAGTTCCCATGGTGTCGTATCCGCCAGGACCAAGGAGGAGCTCCTTTTTGCAGACAGATTCTCTCCGGAGAGACTAACCACAGTCACCGATGACGGCAGTGAAGGTATAAAGGGATTTGCTGTGGAGGGCCTGAAGCAACTGGATATGGAAGAATTCTCTATGATTTATGTTTGCGGCCCTGAATTAATGCTGAAGTCTGTTCTGGACTACATCTCAGATAAGAAAATAGATGCTGATTTTTCACTCGAAAGGCACATGAAATGCGGCATAGGTATCTGCGATTCGTGCTCTATGGATGGCTTACAGCTCTGCACTCAAGGCCCGATTTTTCCCAAAGCCATGCTACTCAATTCCACGGAATTCGGCAGGGAAAGACTCAGCGTAAGCGGGAAGAGGGAAAGGCTGTAGGCTTCACATTTGATAAGCCCATCATGCAGTGAAGACAAGAAATAACTATTAAGTACTCTATTCAATACTTCGGTGCAGATGCAGAAAGTTTTCAATTACAGGGGAGCACACCAACACTTCTTGGACCAGCTGGCCAACGACCAGATGATAGGCCGCTCCTTTGTTTTCCTAGGCAAGGAAGGTACAGGCAAGACCCAGGTGCTTAATGAAATAGAGACCCATGCCAAAGCACATGGGTACAGGGTATACAGGACAAGATCCTACGCAACCAGTGAAGCATTGATGTATCAGGCTTACAACGAACTTCTGAACCAGCTGCATAAAGAATTCAGGGAAAGGACTCTGCCGCAGATAGTTGAAGAGTTCTCCGCTCTTAAGGAGGATGTTGCGTCCAGGTATATCTTTATCATAGACTTCCTTGAAAACATGCCACAGCATTCAAGAGAGCTCTTTATTTTCCTTTCCAGGCTTGCGCAGAAACTTGGATTCACCTTATTCGGCTCCATTATGGAGGATAATGTTGAAGACGGGCACTCCATTGTGAGGTTTCTCAACCTTGTAGCTTCTGAGCCGGAGATTCAGATTATCAACTTCGAGAGAACCAACCTGGAAGATATCAAGGCTTTGCTGAAGAACCTGAAATACAATCTCCCTTCGAGCTTCATCCAGGAACTGTTTCGGCTCACAAACGGAAATGTTCGCTCGCTTGTGTATACACTAAAATATTATGAGGAACAGGGTATAATAAACTCGAGCGGGGAACTGGAGGAAGTTACATACAGGTATTTCCCAATCCCCCCAAGTTCAGAAATTAGGTTTGACAAGATAATCAGGGAACTGAGCGATGATGAGAGGAAGGTCATTGAGATTGTTTCCCTCATTCCTGAAGAAATGTCTCCGTCTTTCATATCAAATCTTTCCCAGATTGAAGTAAGCAAAGTCCTGGATGCCCTCGCAAGGCTCAGGAACTTCGGTCTAGTGGCTGAAAGGAACCTGAATTACAGCATAGTAAACAACAGGATATCAGACATTATCATGAATTCAGTCTATTCCAACGGAGGGTATATCATTAGCGAAACTTTTCTGAAACAACCCGGATTCACTAATCTCCCGTTCATAACAAAACTCAAGGTCTTCGAATTAAGAAAAGATCCACAGAGAATCGAGGATCTCGTCGATCAAAACTGGAGGAAGTTTATTGACCAGATGAGTTACGTGGGCTTTCCAAAAGACCTCTTTAAGAATCTAGCAAAGTTTGTCTCAAGCAAAACGGCACGTGCACACCTTGCCATACTATCCGCACAGTCAGCACTAAACCTTGGAAACCTTGAGGCGGCTATTGAAATTTACAACAATCCCAACCTTGAGGCGGCTATTGAAATTTACAACAATCCCGACGTGCTTTTGGTTGAGCCAGTTTTCACTAAACTAAGCGCAGCAAAGCTTGCCCAGAGGACTGACAGGTACCAGGAAGCCATAGAAATGTGCACAGAACTTCTCAAAGAAAACGATCTGCAGCCCTTTGACAAAGCTTCTGCATGGCTTACAATTGCAACTGCCAACTCCTCCCTTAACCAGACAGACGAAGGTGCTAGGGCTGCAAATGAGTGCATTAGGATAGCTACTGAAAATAACATTTCAGAACTCCTGGCAGATGGTTACGGAACACTTGGGACCATTAAGATAAAGAAATTTGATCTCAAAGGCGCTCTCAAGGAATATGAGGATGCTCTGAAAATATGCCAGGAATTGAAGCTGTACGACAGGGAACTCCTCATGCTCAACAACATTGCAATAATTTACAGCTACTGGGGAGATTTTGAACAGTCTGCAAGAATGCTGACAGAAATCATAGAAAAGTCATACATCTCAGGAGAACTTGTCTCAAGGGCATATTCTACTTACAACCTGTGTGAAATATATTTCAACATAGGGAGAAAAGAAGACTTTCTGTCTTACTTCCCAGGGGCTGCAGGGCTTGTAAGAATGCTGGGCGACAGCAACCTTTCCTACCCATTTTTCAGGTTTGCAACAATGGCCTCATACGAGATGATGAGCTATTCCAGCGGAGTCAGGTATGCTGAAGAACTCCTGAAGATATCAAAATCCATTGGTAACAGCGTGAAGGAGAAACTTGCCAGAGGGTTGTATATTATGGTCCAGCCAACACTGAATGAAAGCATCCAGAAGGAACTTGAATCCATTATGGATGCTGAATTTACTGAAGCAGATGATTTTCTCCCTATGTGGTATTTCCTTTCCGGAATCCACTACAGCCTGAAGGGAAATCTCGAGGGGGCACATACCGCGTTTGAAAGACTGACTCGAACGGCTGAGAATCTGGGTGATTCAACGGGGATAGCCATTGCCAGATTAGGCCAGGCATTTGAGTTTATGATTAAGGGGGAGAAGCAGAAATCACTGAATGTAATTGGCGATGGGTTTACCATTGGACGGGACACTGCAATATATCCAAAATTGACAGAACAACTTACGAAATACTGCAGGGATGAACTCACAAATGCAGACGCTGAAAGTATGCCTGAGTCAACTATCCACCTTGCAGCCATGGTTCTGATGGGCATGAAGCCAGCAGGTGTACAGAAGGAAGATGAAAATGACGGATTCTCTTACTTTATTAAGTGCCGTGAGATTATAGGGAAGAGGATGCCATCAGTATGACTTCAGGTTCTCTTCAGTCCCAGTGCATGTTTTTTGAAGATTCAAAGTGTTATTTCCATGCTGGTTATTCTACTGAGTGCAGACTTTGCTTCAATTTTTCTACACCATACAAGGTTGTGGACAAGGGTAAGACAAAGGCGGTATACGCCCTCATGGATGTACTGATAGCCAGAAAAGACACTGAATTGCTCTTCCCGAAGAAAGAAGGGTTCCAGAAGACCCTTTGAATGCCTTAAGGTTCATTTTAATATCCCAGTAAACATATCAAGTGGGGCCCGTGGGGTAGCTAGGATATCCTTATGGCCTTCGAAGCCGGAGACCTGGGTTCGAATCCCAGCGGGCCCGTCCCATATTTGAAGCGGTGTAGTATCACGTATTTAAGTAAAACGTGAAAAAAGAGATCAATTTCTAAGTTCAAGTGTAGTTGATATTGCTAAAATGATGACAGTTAACAAATTACCTAATTTTTACTTTAGAGTATTTAAAGACTGGAAAGACATTTTATAATATAATTTGAAGCACATATTTATGATTGGCTCTTAGTGATAATGAGACTGGCAATTTCTGAAGAAGTCATATCCCGGAGACTGTTTAGCGCCATTTCTGTTCTGTGTAAAAGGCCAATGAGCCTTTTCTTTTCTGATGATAGGGTGAGCATAGAAAGGCGTGGGATCTCTTCACGGGCAACCCTCATGAGGATCCCTTCTATAAATTCCCTGACGGCTCTTTTTTCGAGCTCTGGATCTTTTATCGGAAAATATCCCATTTCATAGCCCCTTGTTTTTTTCATTCCCCGTAGCCCGGTTGCGAAAAATTCTCCGTGGAGCTCGTAGGGCGGATCCTTGACCCCTCTTTCCACGTATCCGTCTATTATCAGGTTACTTTCTATGGCGTGTAGAATCAACCCGATGTTGTCTTTAAATTCATCAGGGGACTGCCACGCACTAAATATTTCTAATGGATCCTCTCCCTCTTTTCTTAACCTTTGGAAATCTTCAGAGTAATTTTCATAAATATACCTATAGTCCTTAACTTCACGGATGAACTGATTTTTATTCTGGATAAATGTAAAGGAAAGGTCCCGCATGGATTCGAAGGATTGCAACATCTTGAGGGCAACCTCATGGTTTGAAAAAAGTAAAAAACATAATCTAGTAAGTGAGACGGCATCATGTGTGGATATCTCTATCCTGTTATTCCTTATTTTAATCAGGCCCTCCTGTTCAAGCCCATACCTTGGATCATTGAGATGGTAAATCACATCTCTGTTGTTCTTTAGTGAAACTACTTTCCTAATCTCTGTCTTGAGGTCGGATACATTTGAATTACCCCTAAGGATTTGAATAAGTATTAGAGCCTTTATTTCACCAGGTCCCAGGTGGTGCCCTTTTTCGAAACCTTGTTCGAAATTTTCCAATACGATAGTAAATTCAATCAATACTTAAGTTTTTGCTAAAAATAGGCTTTAATAAAGTCTTCTTATCATAAAGCGGTAAATACTTTTCAAAAGAATTTAGCTAATTTCACCCAAAGTATAAACCTGTATGGCTCAGAATTTAACATGGAGACGCAAAGTCATGGTGGTAAAAGACATGACCGGCTCCACTAGCTTTTATGCATGTATGCCAAAGGCATGGGCTCTCAATAACTTAGAGTCTCAATAACTTAGAGGATACAAGGTATGTTGAGATAACGATGCTTTCGGACGGTTCACTCAGGATAGTGCCGGAGGTCATAAATGAGTGAGGGTGTGGATATCCGGACCATCAAGGAGAGAGCCCTCAAGTTGGAGGAACCCCTGAAATCCCTTATCCTGAGTGAACCGGATTCAATGAGCAAAGAAGATTACTTTGCCAAAAGTGAGACCTGGCTAAAATTGCTTCAGATCGGAGGGCCAGAGAAATGAAAAAAGAAGGTAGTGTCGGTACAAGTTCCGACTTAACATCTCCAAAACAAGAAGGCAATTCCAAATTAAGTACTTTTTGCAATAATCAGGAAAGCCTGATAAGTAGCTCTTTCCAGGGAATTAAGGAGGCAGGATTATAGCATGGCCAAGTCTCCAAGGAAATACACTTGTTGGAAGGAAATTAAAGAAAATGTCCTGATAGGGATTCCTTCGCACTTGAAGGCCCTTGAGGTAAGATCTTACATTGGCCTGATTGAAACAGAGGACCAGAGGAAAGAAGTCCTGAAGTTCCTGGATGAATGCCTCAAAAGTGAAGATAACAAGATTTTCAGGGCGGAAATCAAAGAGATCAAGAAAGAAATAATGGAATCCGGGACATTGAAATCCGGGAATAAAACCTTATTTTTTGCTGATCCGGTTGAAATTATACCTGCTCTTGATGTGTTGCCGAATGGGATCCTGATAGTTACCGTACCTTTCCCGGCACAGTGGGAAGAGACGGATAAACATGGAAACACGAAGACACGCAGGGAAATCCTAAACATGGTGATAACTTCAGAGCAGGAAACTTTTCAATGTGAGGGCTCAAAGTTCATAGAAAAAGAGTTCTTCGCCAAGATTCGAGACACGATCCCGAGATAGACACGATCCTGAGGTCCAGATGGCCCATGAGGTCCCGGAAAGAATTTCTTTCAGGTAAATACCACAGGGATCCATACAAAGTATTCCAGAAAATAAGGGCCCAGTTCCAGAGATATATTGACTTCGGGGAGAACAGGGGAGCGGTAACCTTCTGTTCAATTTATGCAATTCTAACTTACTTTTTCATTCTCTTTGACTCCATACCTTACCTTAAATTTGAAGGCATGAAGGGAGCTGGAAAATCAAAGGTTGGGACTATTTTCAGCTTCATTGGCTTTAATGCAGTCATGGCCGTGAGCATGACGGCTTCGTCCATTTTCAGAACAGTCCAGGATGAAAGGTCCACTTTAATAATGGATGAAACTGAGAAGATCGTTCAGGGGAGATTTTGAAAAATTCCTTGAGATCATGCCTATCCTTAACTCAGGATTCCAGAGGACCGGCAATGCTCCCAGGGTTGAGGGCCAGAGCGGAAACAGAAAAACCGTCAGGTATTCCACATACAGCCCTAAGATTTTCTGCTCCATAAATCCGGTCCTGGAGACCCTGAGAGACAGGTCCTATGTTATCACCCTGGTTAAGACCATGGACGACACAAAGGCCAACCTAAGCGTGAGGGAAAGGGACCCAATCTGGAGCGAGATCCGGTCAGACCTTTACCTGTTGCTCTTTGAATATTACAGGGAAGTCCAGGAAACAGCAGACTCAGAAAGCACAGAGAACAACCTTAAGCTCATAGGCAGAGACTGGGATAAGGCAAAACCGATCATTACCTTGGGCAACTTCATTTCAAAATATGCAGCTCAGGAAGGGAAATCAATCCAGGAAGATCTGATCGAATTCCTTAAGCAACAGAAAGAAGAAGAACAGGAAGTAGCCCAGGACTCAATAGAAGCAACAATAATTACAGTTCTTGAAATTAAGCTCAAGGAAGGGCTTGATTCCCTGTTGCCGGATAAGAGAACAGAGGACCAACCGGTTACCATACAGCTTCTGGGATTCAGTTTACAGGTTGCCAGTTATGAGGGCCTTGATGTTGCATCGCCAAAATTTAACAACAACAAGCCTTCATACAGTCGAAAAATAGGCCGGAAACTCAAGGCGATGGGCCTGAAGAGGAATTCAAGAGTATCTCATGGGAACTTTGCAGTTTTTGATTGCTCACTTAGAGATTTAAAGGTTGCAAAAGAGAGATACAAGATAAGTGATGATTTGGACCCTAACCATCCTAACTTGCCTAACCATCCTAACTTGCCTAACCATCCTAACTTGCCTAACCCTCCTAACCCTAACCATTATCCTAACCCTTCGCAAATTGAGGACTACACTGAAGATGTTAGGAAGGTTAGGGAGGTTAGGCAAGATCCGATACAGACCAATAAACAGGAACAGAATAACAGGACAATCAAGTCCTACGTTGTCCTGAAACAATTTTCAGACGGATCAGCCATTTATGAAAAGGATCAGGTCCTTGAATGGGACCCTAACTCTGCTCAGGTCAATAGATGGATCAAGGAAGGAAAGATCAGGCTTCATGTTGAGACTGAGATCCTTTCCAGGAAGGGAGATCCCGACTTCTGCAAAGTTGAGGTTCTAAGCGATATAAGCGTAGCCGGAAAGTTAGGAGACTATAAGCTCAGAGAAGGCCAGATCATTTACATCGAAAAGGAGCAGTTGCCCATGCTCCTGAAACGTGGGGCAGTCAGGGAGCTCCAGGAGGATCCTGATCAATGAGTGAGCTTGATTACTGGACCGGCTTCAGGGATGCCCTGGAATCACTGAAGGGAGACCTGGGCAAATTCGATCAGCTCCTCAGGTTGGCACGTGAGAAGGTTATAAGGCTCAGGGAGGGCCGGCCATGACCCTTCCTGAATTTTTCAGGATTGCAGAACTCGCAGGGTTGGTTACATTCCTTGTCGTGATCGTCCCAATGTACACACCAAGGATAGTGGGCTATTTTATGGCCCTCAACAAGAAAAGGAGAAACAGGAAAAATGAAAAGCATTAATGAAACTGCCAGGAAAGTTAAGGGCCTTATTCCGAAATTTTTGAGAAGGAGACTCATGGCAATCCTGGAGAAAGTGAGAGGATCTCAATGATGGGATCTCCAAAGGTAAACGCAGACCCGGGGTCAAGAGGAAACCCGGGGAAAGAAAAAAGGTACTCAGTCCAGGACCTCATAACGGCCAATGACATAGGGAGAGCATGCACCATTACCATGGCCAATGGGAGATCTGAATCTGGAAAGCTCAACAGGGTAAGCCAGTTTGAGATCGAATTGAAGATGAGCAACGGAAAGGACCTGATTGTAATGAAGCATGCCCTGGTAACGGTGAGCTTCACATGAAGCCAGGTCTTACCCTTGAAAGCTTCTATCATGAGGGTGTGGTTCAGGGGTCAAGGACTAATCACTCAAGGGAGACCCCTTCAAATCTGACAGCACGGATAAACGGAACAAAATCAAGCGACAGTACAGACAACAAAGAAGTCATTTCCCTTGAATCCATGTCTCACTGTTCCAGATTTGAAGATTGCCCAGCTCCCAAGTGTCCCCTGGACACTCTTATTGACCTTAGGAGCGAGATAGAAGAAGACCCTCAATGTGAAATGGCAAAGGCAACCCGTCATAAATACTGGCAATCCATGGGCCCGGAGCTCCGATCATTGCTCCCATTCCAGGGATATTTTGAATCAGAGTACAACAGGATGAGATCGGCCAGGGAAAGATGGGCCACACTGTCCGAGGAAAGGAAGGCAGAGATTAGGGAGAGAATGAGGAACGTCAGATCCATCAGAGAATGACAGGCCCCATATCTGGCATTTCTGTTATCTTGGAGAACATGGGAAGTGCAATGTAAGCGACATAATAACAAGGAAATTCAGGGGCAGGCCCGTGAGAATAAGAATCTACTGTGAATGCCCATGCCATGCAGGAGAGGTTAAGCATTGGTGAGCCAACCAGGGGATGCCCACAGGTTCACAATGAGCCGGAACCATGTCCTTATCCTTGGTATCTTCACTGATCACCAGGGAAAGTCGTTCACAGTCTCACAGATACGGGTTATGCTCCTGGTCCTGAATGTGGATATTCCGCCGGGCCAGGTCCGGTCATGCCTCCATGATCTGTTTGTCCTGGGCAGACTGACAAGGATAAAGTCCAGCCATATTTTCAGGTACAGGATAACGGGCCAGTAGGTTAATGTCTTCCGTGAATTCAGTAAGAATGACCCCACACACCCCTGTTAATTTATACATCCCATATACACACACCCCCCTTAATTTATTTAAAGAGAATCGCAAAGGAAAATTTCGTCTCGGGGACCTGTACCGCAGGAGAGCCGGACCAGGGGCCGGGGAAAGGAGCTTTCCGGGAAGTTTCAGCGGATCCACTGAAAGGATCTGTTAAAGACATGACTCAATAGGAATATTAATATTCTTTCAGAATATGTATATTTACTCATAGAAGTGAAAACATGGTGGATCTGAAAATAGAAGTGCCCGGAAACTTAGACGTCTGGAGCTCATTAACCAGGCAACAGAAGGAAGAGATAGCCCTTTTTGCATATCTTGAGGATGTATCCCCTGGCCAATGGATCAAGGAGGCCATAGAGTCATCTATAGAGAGTGATGAGTCCCTTCGTTCTTATCACAGGAAAGAAGAGGAACATGCACCGGGATCCCTGGCATGAAGACGTCTGTAAATCTTTCCCAGGAAGATTATGACTGGCTCAAGGCACACCCTGAGATCAATCTCACCGGATTGGTCCACAAGTGCATATCTGAAGCCATGAAGAAATATGATTAGGGTTCACGTGAGCCCTGTTAATCTTTTTTGTTTATCCTGTTTTTTGCTTTATTTATGAGGGTTCCGGGACCTGGTAGGTCTTCTAATGATTCAATTTCCAAGCTTCACTCATGGCTTTTAAATCGAAAGGATCCCATGTTATCGGCAATGACTGGAATAGGAAAAATAGGGGATTTTTACCGACACGTCCCGAAACTTTAGGTATTGTTTAGATATTCAGCATCCTTTAAAATAGGTTATGAAGGCAATTTCACTATTGCCTTATCTCCCGGAATCAATGAAATAAACTCAAACCCTTGGTTAAGATAGGCTTCTATTGCATAGGAGGGAATCGGTTTTTGCCTAGCTCCATTTCTCATCTTAGCCATTGTCATGCGATCCAGTCTGGCCATTTCCTGAGCATCCTTAGCCGGGCTCTTTGAACCGAATATCTTTTCTCTCCTCATCTCCCTTCTTTTTTCAGGATCCATTTCCAATAATCCCATGTCTTTGATTTCCTGGTCCGTGAATCCGTCTTCCTTAAGGATCTGCGTGAGAAATTCCTTTTGCATGTCCTTTGCAGACATTTCCCTGGAATCTGTAGCCAACAATGGAAGGCATTTCAGATAAGCAGACTTCATGCCCTTTATCATGTCCGGTGGCAATCTTCCTTTGTTGGTGGAATATCTAGACTCAATGTCTCCCTTATGGCCCATAAAGAACATTCTCCAGGGATGCGAAATAAACCCTTTAGATTCTGCAATATCAAGGCCAGTGGCAAAGTAAGCCCTCAGGACGTACGGACGCATATTAAGATCAATGCCCCTTATTGCCGTCCTTATCTCCCTGGTTACCAGTGCCGTTCTTAGAAATTGATTCTTTCCCCTCTGCCCTCTCTTGTAATAGTCGAAAGACAATAACGTGGAATCAAGGCTTATTTTTTCTCCAAATTCTGCCCTCTCTTTCAGATACGCATTAATGTACCCTATGGTTTCATCGGGAACAAAAACAAAGTATGAATGCCTGGCTTTGCTCAGGTTGTGCCTTATGGTAAGAATTGAGGGTGATTCATTGAATTTTAAGGCATCCCCTGACAATTCAGCGTCCTTGAAATCCCTTAACCTGATTCCGTCTGAGCCGTCATGATTCCCTAAACTTTCCGGTCTAAGCCCTGAGAAGGCCATTAAGCCAATAGAGACACGGGCCCTCTTTGTTGCTTTTCCTAATATCCTTGATAGTTCATCCTTTGTTGGTACTCTCTCATTCTCTATTGTGGGATTGTGATGTTCATCCTTGATGTTCACGTTAAACGAGATCTGTATATCATTGAATTTGAGCCAGGACTTAAGGACCTTCTTGAACCTGACAATATATGACCCGGCTTTGCTCTCTCTTTCCAGCTTTCTTACAAAGTCAGTGAATGAATCCTTGAGCTCCTTTGACTTTCCATTTTTAACAATCTCCTGAGGATTGGTATTGTTCAATTCACAATACAGGCCCAGTGTCCTAAGATAGACTTCAGCAGTTATCATGGACTTTGCATTGAGATTTTCATGCCATCTCCTTACGGTATCGTCTAAAAGCAGGTCTCCATACTTAGCCGTCTTTGCCATAAGTTGCCATGTTATGGTTGCTAATAAGGTATTCGTTTAAAACTATTAAACAAATACCAGCGGGCCCGTCCCATATTTGAAGCGGTGTAGTATCACGTATTTAAGTAAAACGTGAAAAAAGAGATCAATTTCTAAGTTCAAGTGTAGTTGATATTGCTAAAATGATGACAGTTTTTTTCAGTCTGTATTGCCTTCCACCGAATACATTCTTTGTAATACCATCTAACTCAGATTGTATCTCACACTTTTTAATTTAAACTTTCTCCTTTACGTTGCCGTTCCTTACATTATTCACAAACATCTCCTGGACCTCTGGGAGGGTCCAGGCATATTCTACATGGCTGCATTCGAATGATTCGTCGAGTTCACACCAGAGCCTGAGGACTCCACGCCCGTTTACCCTAACATATATGTTGGTTATCCTGGTCTTTCCATCTTTCTTCTCTGCTATGGTAACATGATCTGCGTAAACGTTCACATGATACAGAAGTGAAAGGCCCCTGGTTGCTTCCTTGAACTTCTCGTACCATTTCTGTGCTGCCTCATCTGATACCGCTATGATTCCTTTTTCCTCATCGATAGAATATCCCTGAGTTGCAACTTCCTCAGCACGTTTCAGTTGTTCAGCGACGGCACGGCCTTTGGGAGTGAGGGAAACCATAATCTTCCTTTTGTCCTGAAAAACTTCCTTCGTAGTAACGTATCCAGCGTCCTGTAAATCCCTAATTAGGAGTCTTAAAGTAGAGTAATTTGAAACAATTGGGGTAAGCTCAGTCATCATCGCCTGTCCTTTGTACAGCTTAACAAGTACAGGTGTAACGTAGTGCTTACCGAGAACATCACTCATTGCTAATGGACAATCAGTAACCAAAGATAAGTTCTTTTATAATATACAATTTACAAATTAGTAATTAAAAAACAATTAAATACTTTCATTGGCTATTGATTGCTGATATGTAATGAGTGGAGAAAATAACTTCACCGCTGAAATACAGAAATTGGGGAGAATAACAGTTCCTTATGAAGCGGGGCAATTTTTAGGAATCAAAGAGGGAGACCTCGTGGTTATAGAGATTAAGGGAATAAAACATCAAGGCAGGCAAGAGGAGATGGGGGTCCAATGTTCCAATCGACATTACAGGCCTATTGGTGAAGACATTCAGGAAAACATGGGAATCATGGCTTGTGGCCTCATACCAGGGAATGAAGGCAGAGATATTCCTGAGTCAGGGCCACACTGAAATGATATCCCTGAACCACTACCTGAACATCCCCTTCGATGAGGTTGACCGGCTAAGAGTGAGGTCATGCGTAGAAGGATGGATGTAACAGGACCTTATCGGTAACCATTAGGCATGAATTGCGGCCACATTTTCATGGATCACAAATTGAAATGAAACCAACATGAAAAAACCTTATAGGTCTGTTAAGGATTGTTTCCTAGTGAAGTATACTATAATCCTTGAACCGCAGGAAGAGGGAGGATATACAGTTACAGTTCCCGCACTTCCGGGATGCATATCCGAGGGGGACACCCGAGAGGAAGCCATTAAGAATATTAAGGATGCAATTGCTCTTTACATCAAGGATCTCAGAGAATCGGGTGAAGAGATACCAGATGATATACCAATTTCAGAATTTACGGAAGTAGAAATTAGTGCCTAAACTTCCAGTTTTGTCAGGTAAAGAGGTTGTCAAGGTCCTTTCTAAATAGGGGTTTCAATTAACACAACAATCCGGCAGTCACATGAAAATGAGAAGAGATGGCCAACATGTAACTGTGCCCAATCACAGCACATTAAAGAAAGGTACGTTGCACTTCATTCTCAACCAAGTTGGCATTACGGTTGATGAATTCCTGGAATTACTTTAACATGTACACCATTCTCAACCAAGTTGGCATTACGGTTGATGAATTCCTGGAATTACTTTAACATGTACAAAAACATTTGAATATACGAAATGAAACCGTTATGTCAGGATTTCAGGGCAGAATGGCTCCTTCGGGGAACCAATTCATCATTGATAACCTCCTCGAGGGTAGTCAGCTGAGAGAGATCTCAACACAACAGGCCTGATAAAATTCCACTATCGCT
>JAKAUW010000005.1 GCA_021817455.1 Thermoplasmata archaeon
AATCTCTCTTCAGAGTTGAAGAGAATTGAGAAGGATATTGATTCCGGACTCTAGTTTTTAATAATTTAAAACTTGAACTAGCTTACTAGTTCAAGAAAACGTGAATTTCATAATAAACTCGTTTTCAAGAACTTCCACTTCAGGTTTCAACCCCGCTACCGAGCTCAGCAAATCACCGTAGAGTTCACTGATATAGTGTGAAACCTTATGTCCCATCCTGTGCAAAAAACCAGACCTGTGGAATGTACCATCCTGACGCATTTCCAATTCACCAAAGCGTGTGTACATGGAAAATTCTGGACGAAGTCAAGAAAAATCTTAAAGCCACTTATTTCCCCTGAATAAAAGGCTAATTCCTTCAATATGGCGGACGAAACAGCACTGGCGAGCGCAGTCAGTTCAGCTTCATCAAAATGCGATATTGTGACCTGGAATGTTTCCCATGATAAACCGGTGAACCCAATTTTTTCGGCATATCTTTCCCATTCAATGTATCTGTAAATAATGTTATTGACCAGGATATTGACACTTATGTGCTGGAATTATGATTCCTTTTCAAACACTGAAATTAGAGCGTTGGGCATTCTTGCGGAGCGGATGCTTGAAGATGGTCTTCTATCTCCATTTTAAACTTCAAAATATCATTGATACATAGATGTACCCGTATTGCCCAACAATGGGAAATTCATAATATGGGTCTTTATATACATCGAGGCAAGAAATTACATTGTCATACAATGTAAACTTGCAAGTTTTATTGATTATAGTTTTCCATTCTAAAGGAAGGTGTAAATTATCAGCAGTTACACATATTGGCCAATTTCGAGCAAAGAACTTAGAAACGAATTGCAGAAATCACCCGTCGCCAGGATAATAGAAGGCATGCAGAAGGGTGCTATGCTTTGTGTAACACCACTTAGCATCAACTATGGCGATGAAATAACAGCCATAGGTACAAACTGCACCTTCTGCGGTGAATCATTTGTGGAACTTAGCGAGCCATTTGAGGGGTACTTGGAAGATTACGATGGCGAAACAATCAGAATGAGAACAGATCGGTACTACAATCTGAAATTTTCTGTTGCAGACGTCAAGAGTGTAATACAATTCCCTTCTGCTTCTGAAAACTCTGCATGATCTACTTTAACGAGTTTTTTCATGAGTTAAGGAAATGAATTAACTCTACCTTTGTACGTCTGTAAATACAAAACTATTGTCTATAAGGCAAGTTTCAACAACTTCATTTAGTCTGGTACAAAAGTCTCTACAAACCTCTTTTCAAATTTTATTCTGGTAAGCTTGTTATGAGAAGTATAATTAGCATGCTCATAAAGCGAACCTTTTCTTCGGTAGTTAAGGATCTTACCAGTTAAAACATAGACAAAACTCTTAGTTTTGATTGCCATTATTTTCAGGTTAAAATAGTTGGAGATTTGTTATTCTTTTTAAATCTCTAATTTTGTATATTGCCCACTGATGCTCAAATAGCAAAAAATTGTTAAATACCCATGAATGTCCAATCACCAATGGACGAATACAAGTTAGTCAGCAAAATCTCCAAGATCAGGAAAGGCAGTAAAGTAGCAATAGTTATAACACATGGTGGCACAAACAGAGCAGTGGGCTATAATTGCTCGTCTCCAGACGGTTATTCCGTTGAACTCAGAGGCGCTTTCGAGGCAACATTGGAGGAGTTCGATGGGGACATAATGAAACTCGCAACAGCAACATACCCTTGTCTCAAAATCTCAGTGCAGGATGTTGCAGACGTATTGGATATTTCCAGAATGGAGGAAATGTCAAGCGACCAGGGCGACTAAAATGCAGATTGACTCAATGAGGGCTTAAATAAAATAGGGCTGGTAAAGTTATAATTAGACTGTTGGGAGCTTTTCCAGCACGATCTTGCCATCATCATTTGTAAACATCAGGATATTATCTTCAACTGTCAGCCCCATAATTTCTGCCACCTTCTTAGGAAGCGTTATCCTGTAGGAATTGCCTGCCCTCGTTGAAACGTGTGTTACATCTATTATAGATTTCTTTGTGGTCATGTTATCAAATGTAAAACATTGCCCCGCTTAACAAATCTCCTCAGAATTTTTTTTACATTTTATTGTAAAAGAATAGTTGGGAGCCCGCCACTTTTGAATAAATAAAAAAAATGGATTAATGGTGTACTTCATTCCTCAGGGTAGAAAGGTTGAGAGATTTCTGGATACCGTTTTCCCCGATCTGCCCGTATATCTGTGCTCCAAAGTGGCACTTTACTGAGTGGCCCACGGAAACATCGACATACGGTGGGCTCTCCTCGAAGCAGACTTTCTGCGCAAACGGGCATCTTGGGGCAAATTTGCACTTTGGCAGGTTTATGTCTTCCGTTTGCTCGAATATCTTCTCCCCCAATGTGTCTGAAAGCTTTCCTTCTATTCCCATGCTTGAAATGACAAGTGCAATGGTGTAAGGATGAGATCCATACCTGATAATATCAGAAGTTGCGCCTGATTCAACTATTTCCCCTTTGTAAAGCACGTAAATCCTGTCACTGATATACCTGGCAGATGCGATATCATGTGTAATGTAGAACAGCGTAACGCCATTGTGTTTTCTCAGGTTTTTCAGCAGGTTTAATACTCCAGCCCTCAAAGACACATCAAGCATGGATATGGGTTCGTCTGCAACCAGTATCCTGGGGTTGAGGACCAGGCTCCTGGCGATTGACACCCTCTGTCTCTGCCCTCCGCTAAGCTGGTGGGGAAATTTGGAAATATAATCCTCAATAGGAGTGAGCTCAGCTTCCTCCATTGCCCTTTTGATCCTGGCCTCAGTTGCGTTTCGGTCCTCGGACAGTTTGTTCACTTCCAGTGGCTCAAGTAGGATGTTTCTCACAGAGAACCGCGGATTTATGCTCTGGAACGGATCCTGGAAAATAGTCTGCACCATCTTCCTGAGCTCAGCGATCTGCTTCCTGTTGCCAAAATCAACCTCCCTGCCTGCAATCTCCAGAACACCGTCAGTGGGGGTCTCTATCAGGCCTAGCATTCTGCTGAGTGTTGTTTTTCCGCTGCCCGTTTCTCCTACAAGTGCAACGGATTCGCCCTGGTTGACGATTAAATTGACCTTGTCCACCGCTACAACTACTTCCTCCTTTTTCTTTCCAATTTCCCTGATTCCGGTCTTCTTCTGGAACACCTTTGTGATTTCCTTTGTCACAACCAGAGGTTTGTTCCTCACTATTATCAGTTCTTCGGAAAATGGATCCGCGGACACCTGCTTGGCTGGCTTGCCGGTCCTGAAAGGAAGTATTGTGCAGGCCACCTGGTGAGTGCCGGAAATTGACCTCATTTCTATTGATGATTCTTCTAGGCAGATATCGTCGTGGAAATCACATCTGTCATAAAACGGGCACCCTTCTATCTTTTTAGTGAGAATAGGTGGAGCCCCCCTGATTGGAAGTACCTCAGAAACGTCTTCGCTCAGTTTTGGAATGGACTCGATGAGCATATAAGTGTAAGGATGCTGGGCTATGTCGAAAGTGTTGCTTGGTATCTTTTCAATCACTCGCCCTGCATACATTACCATGAGCTTGTCGGAAAGGTGCGACACCATGGAAACATCGTGGGAAATGCTGAGAATGGAAAGCCTGTAGGAATCCTTGAGCTTCTTAAGTTCCTCTATGATACGGTATTGGGTGATTACGTCCAGCGATGTAGTGGGTTCGTCTGCAATGACGAGTGATGGCTTAAGGGCAATTGCCATTGCAATGATGACTCTTTGTTTCATTCCTCCGCTCAGCTGGTGCGGAAAGGCATCCAGTACCCAGTTATCGAGGCCAACCGCATTCAATAATTCCAGGACTCTCTCCTTTGCCTCCTCCTTTGTTTTTCCCTCCTTGAAAATAAAGATGTCGGAAATCTGCTGCCCAACTGTGAAAAGCGGATTCAGTGAATCTAATGCGCCCTGGAACACTATGGATATGCCTTTCCATCTCACAACCTTGAGTTCTTCCTCTATCTTCCTCTCCTTTCCGTTGTACCTCAGGGAGTAAGAAGCCCCGCGGTCTTTGTCCACAATGGTCTGGCCCTTGAATATGACCCTTCCAGATGTTACAACGCTATTTTGTGGCAGGATGTGGGAAATAGCCATTGCAAGAGTTGACTTCCCGCATCCGCTTTCACCCACAATACCTATGGATTCATTCTCCCTGACTCCGAAAGTTACATTTGAAAGGGCATAGACTCTTTTTCCTGAAATTGTGTATTCAACCGACAGATCTTCCACGTAAAGTACGTAATCCTCGAAATTTGGATCTATTTCCATGCTTTTACCTCCTCAATGTAACATCTGTTGCTTCTCTTACTGCGTCTCCCATCATATTGAATCCTATTACAAGGAGTACAATGAAGAGACCAGGAAACACTGTTATCCACCACTGCCCTGAAACAATGTACTGGAAACCGTCTGTAATTATGGCACCAAGTTCAGGAGTCGGTGGCCTAATACCTACACCCAGGAAACTCAGCGAAGCTGCCACTATGACGGCTGCCCCCAGGTTAAGTGCATATAGAACTATAGTGGGAGTAACAGAAACCGGCAGTATGTGCTTCAGCATAATATGGCCCTTCTTTGCCCCGATTGAAATTGCAGCCGTAACGTATAGCTCGTTCTTGGTGGAAAGAACCGTACTCCGCGCCACCCTTGCAAATGTCGGGATGGTAACAACTGTAATTGCAATTATTAAAGTCCAGAAACTTGGGCCTATGGCCACAGAAAGGGCTATTGCAAATAGGATGCTTGGGAATGAAAACAGAATATCCATGGATCTCATGACAACGTTGTCCGTTATCTTGCCGAGATATCCTGCCATAATTCCAAGGCCAACGCCTATCACATAGCTAAGCGATACAGACAGAAATGCAAGTTCCAGGTCAAGCCTGATGGCGTACAGTACCCTTGAGAAAATATCCCTTCCAACTATGTCTGTGCCGAAGAGATGCGCTGCAGATGGCGGAAGCAGGGCGTTGTTCAAGTACTGGGTATCCGGGTTATACGGGGCAAGATTTGGTCCAACAGCCGCAAGAGCAATGAAAAATGTAATAATTGCAAGTGCCACCAGCCCTGTTGGGTTCCTTAAGAAAAGCCGAATCGTCTCATAGGTTGGACTTTCCCTCCACTGCCTCCTGTTACCCAGAATGTTAATGTTTTCCCCGATCATTTGAAATCACCTAAAGGCGGACCCTCGGATCCACGTATGCATACAGCAGATCTGCCGCGAAATTCACAAGAGTGAAAAGCAGGGCGGAGATCAGGACTACACCCATAACTGTCGGGTAATCCAGCTGCAATATGGCCTGATAAGCTAGAAGTCCCATACCCTGCCAGGAGAATACTGACTCAGTCAGAACAACTCCTCCCATGAGGGCACCGGCCTGAATGGCACCCACTGTTATGGCGGGAAGCAATGCATTCCTAAGTGCATACTTGTTCACTATAATCTTCTTTGGAAGGCCTATTGCGAAGACTGTGCGCATATAGTCCTTATTCAGTACGTCCAGCATGCTCGACCTCAGTACACGGGAAATTATAGCAATCCCTGCCAGCGAAAGGCCCAATGCAGGCAGAATAATATGCCAGAGGGAATTTATGAAATCCGGGATATTTAAGCTCAATAAGCTGTCCAGTATTGTCATTCCAGTATATGTGTTAGGTTGCGCAAGATAGACACTGAGTTGACCATCTGGCGCAGGTGCCCAACCTAAGTTGACATAGAACACAATGATCATAATCATTTCAATCCAGAAGACGGGCATTGAAATGGCAAGTAACGAGAACACCCTTACACCGTGATCTCCTGCTTTATTTGCCCTGAGGGATGAATATATTCCTGTTACAAGAGCAATGGGGATGGAAATGACCAGTGAGGCTATTGCAAGCTCAAAACTTGCAGGAAAGTGTTCCCCAATAAGTGTATTGACAGAATTCCCTTCCACGAATGAATATCCCAGATTGAAATGAGCAAGTGAATACAGGTAAATCAGGAACTGGTCCCACAACGGTTTGTTCAGGCCAAGTTCCCTTTCAATTACTAAGTATTCCTGCTGGTTGAATTCCGGGCCCACAAGTATCCTCGCAGGGTTTCCAGGAACAACATGTGACAAAATGAATGTGATTACTATAACACCAAAAATGGTGGGAATTAAAGATAAAATTCTAAAAATTAAAAATTTATAAAAACTGTTCATCGTATCACGATAATGTAGCTTGCGCAACGAAGATATCAAATGTCGGATACACGAGCAGCCCGTGGACGTTTGTAGTCATTGGAATCACGTTCTGCAGATTGAACAGTGGCACTTCTACAGCCTGCTGGGCGAGTATCAACTGTGCCTGAGTGTAGTTGGCGTCTCTCTGGGTTGTGTTGTATTCTTTCCCAGCATTCACGAGATCGTGAGAGACTGTTGAGTTGTTGAAGTAGTTGTAGTTGCCATATATTCCCAGGTTTGCTGAATTGAACAGCGGCCTTAGTCCGTCATCAGGTGTTGCGAGCAGATTTACCCAGCCTTCATAGAACATCGGGTATGTTCCAAGGCCTACCTGATCATTAAAGGTCGATGAAGCAACCGGATTCAGCGTTATGTTTATTCCAACTGCTGCAAGTTGCTGCTGAAGTATTGTGGCAATATCTGAACCTATCGGATCATTTGCGGTATAGTAGAATGCCGTATTGAATCCATGGGCATACGTCTTGTTTTGAGCCAGATACTGCTTTGCAAGAGTCAAATTCTGCTTGTACATGTTGAAATAAGGCTTGTAGTCCTCTATTGTTGGTGCCATTCCGCTGTATATGGTCGTACCATATCCAAACGTAGAGTGTGCCGTAATTACTGATGCGTTCACTGCGTATTCCACTGCCTTCCTTACTGAAAGGTTGTTGAACGGAGTTACGTTTTCATCCAGACCTATATAGTACTCAGATGAGGTTGGCCCTGACTTTACTTTCACGTTTGTGTAGTTCTTCAGGTTTCCCATCTGGTCAAGTGGGATGTTCAATGCAACGTTGACTGATCCTTTCTGGAGAAGTGTCTGCTGTGTTGAAGCCTGGTTAACCACTGAGTAGACGATCTGGGTTATATTCGGTCTTGGTCCCCAGTAATGCGGGTTGACCACCATTGTGATCTGCTGTGAGCCGTAGCTCTGAAGTTCATATGGGCCAGTTCCCAATGCATGAGTTGACATGTATGTGTTAACTGTGTCCTTTACAACTCCGCCGTGTGCGTTGATGTAGCTTGGATCAACTATACCAGTTACCCAGAGCTGGAACAGATTCAGGAACCATGGATATGGTGCAGATGGTACAAGCATAACTGTGTATGGCCCTAGAACGTGAATTCCGCTAGAATTCAGGAACTGTGCAACGTGGAATGCAGGTCCCTGGTCCATAGTTATAACCCTGTTCAGAGAGAATGCCACAGCACTTGCGTTCATGGGGTCGCCATTTGAGAATGTAACATTCTGCCTGAGGTAGAAAGTTACGGAGCCATTGCTTGCAATTGTCCAGTGTGTCGCAAGACCTGGAGCAGGTGCGATAGAACCCACAGTCTGACCATTGAACGTTGTTGTGTTATACCCAACCAGAGTCTGGTATATCTGGTCGTCGAAGAACACAGAGTTCGTGTCAAACGCTACAGCCGGATCAATGGATGACGGTGTAGCCGAGCTGGCAAAGGTTATGGTATTGTACTTTGGTTGCGTACCGAAGAGATTATAATGATATCCCAACCCTCCAACCACTACAATAACTGCTATAATAGCCACTATGGCTACCAATAGTTTATTGTTCATTAGGTGCCGTAGATAAAGTGATCTATATGGCACTTTTTTGACATATGACAAACTTTCTTTAATATCATGAGTAATTAAAAATTAAACATAATTTATTGTTCTGCTAAATTCATTGAATTTATTATTTGCATTTGTAATGTTGAATTTTTAACTAGGCTTCGGATTCGTCTAATTCCGAGAAGACTTTCTTTTCCAATTTCCGTATCTTGTATGTTAAGGTAGTGCGTGGCACGTTGATGCTTTTGCTTAACTCACTCAGATTTGATTGCCTTGGCCAGTCGTAATAACCTGCCTTTAGCGCTTCCGAAATAATCTCAGAGCCGTTTCCACCAGTTTGACTGTCAATCTTCATCTTCCATATTGAGTTGAAAAGTCTGGTATAGGCGTTTATGAACTCATTGGTTGTAAGCCTCTTTATTGTCAGAAGCCTTGTCACCTGATCATTAAGCAGATTCTTCCCCTTCATGAGCAAATCATGGGCATCAGAGACGAAGAACCATCTCTCCTGGCCATTCTTAATTACGACAGGATGCATCCTGAAGCCAAACTTCCCTACATTCCTGAAGGCAGATGTCTTTGGAAAGCTGTAAATCAGGGACATCATGTTTTCCTTCTTGCCCAGAAGGTCTAGATCCCTGATGTTTGGATAATTTTTCAACTGGTCAAGAGCAACTTTGAGGTCTTCCTTGTTCTTTGAAATGAATATGCTGAAAGTCTTCTGGTAATTATTTGCGTCATCACTGGTGTTCATAACATAGATAATCAAACCGGGCACACGGCTCGTTATAAGGGTATGGGGACAGTCATCCTGTCCGATTATTATATTGTAAACATTTACCAAAGTACTACAATGTACGGAATCCCATTATATCAACGTTGTTGCTTGAATGCACAATAAATTGAACAATGCATCGAAACTTACAATCATAATGAAAAGGTGTTATATATCGTAAAGTTTTTTGAATTATTTAAATGTGAAAATAAATATTCAAATGATACAGACGGAGACTCCGTCTCCTCTTGGATCCGACCCGCCCTCTACTACTCCAAACTGGTTTCTACGCACAATTTGTGCGTGGCCAAAATGAGAGGACATGTCTTCAACTTCCTGAACTTTAAACGGCAATTTTCTGTATTTAGAAATCATCCTGTAAAGGCTTTCTTCCGCCTTTAGATCACCGGGCTTTTCGTAAATTGTAAATGGAAAGGCCCATCTTGGCTTATCCAAAGTAAGTTGTGGATCCAATCCTGCGTCCACAAGGCTTGTAATCATCTGGAAGTGTATCTGCGGCTGTATGTCCCCTCCCATGGTCCCAGCTGAAAACTGGAATTCCCCGTCTTTTTCGGCCATAGCAGCACAAAGGGTATGGAATGTTCTTTTCCCCGGTTTTAGGGCGTTGTGGTGTTGCGGATCTAGGCTAAAATATGCACCCCTGTTTTGAAGCACGAAACCCGTTCCCTTAGGCATTATGCCAGAACCAAAGCCCATGTAATTGCTCTGGATCACTGAAAGAGAATTCCCGTCTCCATCTGCGAGGGTGAAATACGTGGTATCTCCAGGATCTATGCGTTGCCCCGACATAATTGCTTTGGAATCTGATTCATTCAGGAGTTTCTCTGCATAGGCAACTGAACAGAAACCGTCCGGCAATGGATGTTCCGTTGGGTCAGCAATATGAAAGTTCCTCTGTGAATATGCCAGAAGTCCAGTTTCTAAAGCATTTTTGAACCACCTTTCTGATCCATGGTTGCTCCCATCATGTACCAACTTGAATAAATTCAGCCAGAGTAAGGTTGTTGCCCCCTGACTATTGGGCGATGTCTCGTATATATCATAATCACGGTATGTGGTGTGGAGTGGTTCACCCATTGTAGATGTATGCTTCCTGAAATCCTCTGAATCCAGCAGAACTCCCATGCCTTCGATTCCTTCAATAATCTTGTCAGCTAAATTGCCCCGGTAATATGAGTCAGGCCCATCAGATGCAATTAGAGTGAGCGTATTGGCCAGATCTCTTTGTTTGAATATGGAACCAACTTCAGGGATTCTCCCTCCAGGGGCAAAATTTTCACCCCAGGCGTACGCACCGAGAGATGGGAGGGTTGCCTTAATGGACCCATGGTAATGATGGGTAACCGGAACTCCCTCGTTCGCGATTTTAATTGCAGGAGCAAGCAGTTCCTTGAACTCCATGGTTCCAAATTTTTTGTTGATGATACGCCATGCATCTACAATTCCTGGCACAGTTAATGCTGCGTTTTCTCCTCTCGCAGGGAGGTTTTCAAATCCCTTGCTCCTGAAGTAGTCAATATTTGCGTTCCTTGAAGCCCTTCCACTACCATTGAGATCAACTATGGGATGTCCGTTCATCCGTATCAGGGCAAAGAGGTCGCCTCCAAGACCGCAAAGATTGTTCTGAGTGACACATAGTACTGCACTTGTGGCTATTGCGGCATCTGCAACATTGCCCCCATTCTCTAGAATCCTAGAACCAACCAAAGAAGACTGTATGCTAGAGGAAGATACTACACCCTTCGATGAAAAAGCATTTGGTCTTGTACGCACAAGTGGATATCGGAGGGATGCAATAATAGCATGAGTTGACACTGTTCAAACAATGCTTTTAAAGACATATGAATAGCCTTCCAATCCTGCATCGAGAACACAAATCTAAAGATAAACGAAGATTCATAGCCATAATTTCTTATAATAATGCATATTTTTGGTCAGATATCCATGAGTCTTACCAATGAGAAGGAGGAGGACAGTGGTGAGTTGAAAAGAAGCCTTTCATTCAGGGATGTATTCTTCCTGTCCTTTGGAGGCATGTCCCCTCTTCTTAGCCTTCTCACATATGGTGCAGTTGCTCTTTCATACGGCGGAAAGCTCGCACCCATAGTAATTGTCCTGGGAACCTTGCTTGTTCTCATAAATGGGCTTGTAGTTATGCAGCTGTCCAAGCGGTTCAAGTCTTCCGGGGGCTATTATACATATGCATTTCAGGTTCTTTCTGACAGGCTTGGCTTCAGCACAGGTTGGGTTTATCTGTTCTATTCGATGCTGTTTGGACTCGCTTATGTAATAGGTGCAGTCTACGTAGTTTCCGTGGTCTTCGACTTTCCAATTTATCTCACATTACTTGCAATAGTATTGCCTGCTTCGGCATTTCTTGTGGTTGGAATCAAACCCTCCGCAAAATATGCCATTTACACCGGTATAGCTGAAATTTGCCTCATCCTTGCCACGGTTGCGATCTCATTTTATCTGGTAGGTGGTTCTGCATACATTCCAAACCCAGCAACTTATCACATATCAGGGGGAGCACTTGCACTCGGAATACTGTTTGCAATGGGCATTCCAACAGGTTACGGTGCAATTGCACCAATTTCCGGTGAAGTCAAGAATGCCGAAAAAGTCGTGGGCAGATCTGCAATATCTGTCATTATTGCAGGCGGTTTGCTTGCTTCCATTTTCATCTATGCAGTGTCAAACTTCCTTTTCCAGACTGGAAATGCAGTACCTGGTTCTTCACTGCCCATCATATCCATCCTTTCCAACCAGTTCTCAGTCTTCAGCAGATATATTGTGTTTGTTGTATCGATTGCCGCCATCAATGACGGAATCCTTGCAATCCTCTCTTTTGGGTCTGCGGCTTCAAGGACGATGTTCAGGATGGGTTATGACAGAACATTTCCTTCCATTTTTTCCAGGAAGAGAAAGGACCAGCCAATATTTTCGAACATAGTGGTTGCTCTTACCATCATAATATTTCCCCTGGTCTTTCTCGATTTTGTTCCCGTTTCCAGCGCATTCGTAATTCTGGGGACGATAGCTTCACTTGGTGGTCTCCTGGTACATATAATGGCCAACCTGTCGCTAATACGAATTGGTTTGAGGAGAGGTAAGCGGCTTATACTCAGAGGATCTAAGGGCTTCTTAAGCATGATGGTGGGTTACAAGGAGGTTCTTCTTGCAGGTTTTGCAGCAATAACATCAGTGATTGAGCTCATATATTCTGCATCCTCTACAGTGCTTCTCTACATAGTGGCCTTCCTGCTGTGGGTGGTCGCTGGTTACATTGTCCTGGATATAAGGGATGTAGTCATGCGCACCCCATATGCCGAAAGGCTTACTAAGGGGGAAATATCAGTAGCTGAGAAATTCAGGGATCTGACAAGCCTGAAGATAAGGGAAGCTCTTCCCGACGTTGCTGTGAGCACTGAAGATACAGTTAAGGCTGCAGTTGACAAATGCGTCTCAATGGATTCTCCCGGCGCTGTGGTGGTTAACCGTGATTCAATACCTGTAGGGACATTTATCCTCAGGGATGTGTTTCTATTATCAGAAAATGAATTGTCCAGAATGAAAGTCAGGAACCTGATGCTTGAAACCCCTGTGCAGATCCACTGGGACAGTGATGTGACAGAAATACTAAGGGCTTTCAAGATTAACCGTATCCCGATCCTCGCCATCGTCGATAAACAAGGGAAATTCACAGGAACAGTCAGGGAGAGAGAAGTAATAATGGCACTTGGAGGGGTTGATGATAAACCTTCAAGTTCGGCACTCAGCGGTGCATTTTAAAATCCCCCTCAAATCCCATATTTTTCCTAATGCTAAGTATAGGTAACCTATATGAAGCTCCAATATCCCATTCAGAATCCCAACTTTGTAGGATTCTGCATTTACAACTAAACCATTTTTAAGCAACCTCATTTCGAGATTGAAGAGCTTAACGGGGAGTGGAAGCCGTATTCGAACCCAATATGCCGGGATTTCCGGTTCTCTAATATGCGGAGGAAACTTAAAATGGAAACCGCTAAATCAAAGGGAAAAATGGGCTTTAACAGTTACTGCTCTTTGGATAAATAAGCCATTTTACATCCAATGCATACAGTACCATGGCACCGCAGAGGAAGGGCCACAGATCAGAGAAACCGTCCTTCAGGGAATTGCATGGAAAGAGAGGTTATGATCTCCTCAGGGATGGAAAGACCAGAGCGGAGATCGCCATGGCTCTTGATGTTGACTGGTCCATTGCCACCAAGTGGCCAAAACATCTCGCCTGGAAAGGATATGAATCATGGAGAGATGTGAAGCAGGAGGACAGACCCGAAAAACTCACCGGTGAACAGAAGAAGAAAGTCAAAGAGATACTGGACAGCGGACCTGGGAAATACGACTATTCAACAGACCTGTAGACCCTGAAAATAATACCGGTTCTGATCCTGAAGGAGTTCGGAATATCCTACAACACAACCCATGTGTGGAGGGTACTCCGGACTCTGGGATACTCCGCATAGATTACCCTTGCAACAGCCTTGGAAAGACTGATGCTTATGTTAAGGAATGGCTGGAAAAAAGAATATCCTGAATACATGAAGGAGGCCTGAGAGCATGATGTTACAGCACTGTTCCAGGTTAAATCAGGTGTTCAGAGCAGACCAAATGTAAGGCAGACATCGTCAGTGAATGGATCTTCTGCTGTTACGGCAGAAGGTGACCTCTACTTCATGACGAGAAATGATCGCATGAATGAGAATGACCCCATCTCATTCCTGGAACAGCTTCTTACAGAAATACAAGGATTCCTTTACATATTCTGGGATAAAATCATGATCCGCAGGAGCAGGAAGGTAAAGGAATTCCTGGGAAACCACAACGACCGGCCCATAACAGGGCGCATTCCCGCATATTCTCCTGAACTGAATCCTGACGAGCTTGTGTGGATCATGCTGAAATATAATGGGCTTCCAAATTTCTGCCCCAACAGTGGAGAGGAACTTGAAAGCACTGTGGTGTCAATCATGACAAATCTCAAGAGTGACCCAGCCAGAGTCAGAAAGACTATCAGAGGCTCAAAGCTTCCATTACCTGCATAAACAGTGAGACACTAATCCAAAGGGGAATAAGGCCCTTAAAGAGTACCTTATGGTATGTGAAAATGTTCGATGAAATCGAGGCCGAGAGGAATGCCAAACTACTTCGGCCATTTTTTCAAGAGATTTTAAAAGAAAAATGGTTGCGGGGAACCAACGGGAATTTTCGAACACTGTTACAAACCCTGGTGAAAGCTGTGCTCGAAGAAAAATTGCGGGGATAGAATTGGTTAAAGGATTAGAAATTAACGCCGTAAGTGACCAAATTGAAGAACAGGTTAGATTGGAAGAGAATGAGGCGGATCTTCTTGTGCCGAATAATACAAAAGAAGTGAAAAGTGTACACGGGAAAGAAGTTTACGAACCGAATAATACGCGGGGAGAGGGATTCGAACCCTCGCTCTCAATTGAGAAACAGCTTAGCAGGCTGCCGCCGTACCGCTGGGCCATCCCCGCTCATGCTGTGAAACGTTCCTGGAGGTCATTGGCAACTTGCTCAAGTACCTCTTCAAAATCCTCATTTTCTAGAGTAACAACCTCCCCAGAGGGAAGGATTATTTTTGCGTAATACATTTCCCCGTCTTTGGAAATCTCGACCTCTGCCAGTTTTTCACCCATGATATTCCACCCTTAATTTACTTGGATATTATAGTTATTTCCCAACCTTGCGACTGTTACTCACCTGTGAAGGGATGTTTTCCCCTCATGCTTCGCAAAGTATTTTATCTTGTCTTTGCACTGGCATCTTAAATATCATTTAAGAGCTATTTTAATTTCAGCCCACTGTTTTGTGCTGTGGGTAATTGCTCCTACTGTCAAATAAAAATTTCCTGAGAATAAAAACTAGATTTGATTTTTATTCATTGCCGGCTCAATGAATTAGCATGTTTTTTTCGTATTCGTGTAATCATTGTACCAATAAATCTCTATATACTAATTAAAATCAGAACATTATGCTAAAACAATTAGCAATGTTTACAGTTGCTGTGGTAATGGTCCTTTCGGCTGTTTCCATTGTAACTGCAGATGGAATTTCCACTTCGACTTCGAACTATGCGAAACTTGGAAATTACCTTCTTGAAAACACAACCCAAAACGGCTCATATAACTTGAGCTATGTAAATGATAATGCCCATATTTTGGTGGCCAATTCGATTAATGCCACTGGGCAAGCTATTGGAAGTACAAGTCTGACCCAGTTTAACACTGACAATTTGGTCCGCCTTGGAAACAGCAATCTGACAGTTTTCACTTCTGGAAGTGAAAAGACCCTTCTCATGGCGACCCAGAGCCCACTTGCAGGCGGTGTGACGCCTTCGATAACACTAAACCTGACAGCACCTGTTTCCCAGGTTGTACTTAACTCCCGGCAGACAGCTTTTCTGTCCAACCACAGCGGAACACTGGTTTCAACGTTCTACCAGAACAATATCTATAACTTCACCGTTGGAGGAATGTCATTTCTTTTGTTCTCGAGTGTAAAAGCAGGCCTTTCTAACTCAAAGATGACACTGACATACAGCGGACAGAGCTCCATTTCTGCACCTGTATTTGTTGGTATTGTCTCAACTTCAGCTTTGAAGAACATGTTTGAGACGGAAAGGGGAAACAATGGGAACCCATTCCTCTATAACAACACCACTGGCGCAGTTTCTGGCAAGTACATGTCATTCAACTTCAATGACAAGAGTAGTTCCTTCACGAACGTCACATCCAATCTTGTGCACGGCACAGTGTTCACCAGCATGGCAGCTTCTGGAAACGGTACCATAGGCCTTAACAACCCCAATCCGGAATTCCCTACCATAAGTCCAATACTTGCAGGAAACCTCTTCTTTTATGGAAACAACACTGTAGTTTACCAGATACATGACAACCCGTCACTGGCAACAAATATTCTACTGAGCAACGGAACCCTGAACCTGTCCGTGGCAAAAGGAATCAACGTGTCAGTTTACAGGCCAGCACCTGAGGACGTACGGAATGTCAGTATCACAAACTCCAACTACA
>JAKAUW010000020.1 GCA_021817455.1 Thermoplasmata archaeon
TCTTTGGAGCATGCAATTTTGGAGAAATCCAGAAATGGCAAGAAGGCTAGGTTGACTGCAGGTTTCTGCTGGAATTGGTCCCAACCTAATGATGACGGAACGCTTCCCTTGGATGTGGCCATAGGCAATTTTAAACGACCGTGGAATGCCAAATCCAGTGTTCAGGGCATAAGACTTGCCCCTGGTATCCCGTCTGAAAAATTGTGGGCACACGATCCTAACGGGATAAATCAGGTCGGGTGTGTTTATACAGCCCAGGGTTTCGAATTTGATTATATTGGAGTAATTTTTGGACCAGACTTAGTATATAATTTAGACGACCAGGCCTGGCATGGGCATCGGGAGAATTCCAGAGATCCAGCCGCAAGGAGATCAAAGGATAGATACCTGGAACTTGTGAAAAACACCTACAGAGTGTTATTATCTAGAGGTTTGGAGGGCTGCTACGTGTACTTTATGGATAAGAATACAGAAAGGTTTTTCAAAAGCAGAATGGAGAGGAGACCATAAATACAAAACTATAGCCTGTGCAGCTGATGTGAACAAGAACTGCGATGGAACAACTTAGTTATTCTTCCCTGCAAGCATTTCACACTAAATTCCCATTTGTGACTGAAGAATTTACAGTGGTGTTCAAGGGTGCAGCACCCCAAGTCAACAGATTTGGAAATTGTTAATTGCAGCTAAAGAGTGCATTTCAGTTTCCACTCAATACTATTTCTAACCTTCTCTGGACATTGACTCTGTCCAGGTTGGACAGGAAATAACCGAGCCTTGGCCCCCTCTCCTTGCCTATGAGTATCTTGTAGAATGTTGCGAACCCTGCCTTTGGCTCAAGATTTTGTTCTTTTATGAACCCATGAACAGCATTGTGGATAGCCTCGGGGGTCCACTCTATTTCTCCAATCTTCTCCTGGAATGATCTAGCAAGGGCAACGTCCTGTTCACTGAGGCTTACTTTAGTGTCCTGCGGAAGAAGTGAGAACTTTACCTGGTCAGGAGCGTATTTCTCAAGCCATGCCTTTGCAACCTTTACCTGGTTTTTCATGTACGGCGACAGTTTTGATTCGCCGTAGCCGCTTCGCTTCATGGCACCAAGTAGCTGTTCATCGGTCGTATATATCTGCACCAGTGTTATGAGATGCCTGAAGCTTACGAAAGTGTCCGGCTTTTCCTCGACAAGCCTGGAAAGTTCGTATGTCCTGGCGTCGTCTTCACCGGCGGCTTCCTCGAGGCCATAGAATACATTCCTGTACCTCTCGTACTCGTCTACAAGATTAAGCAACCCGAGGCCCGGATCGAAATCGATGTGCCTAGACGGATGGGTTCTTGCGATCAGGAATCTAAGAATTTCTGGGGGTGCGTACTGGACCATTTCTGAAGCGGGGATTACATTGCCTGTTGAGGAATGCATTACTCCCTTCCCCTTGAGAAGTATCCTCTCGTAAGTGAGAGGCAGGGGTGCCTTTATGCCAAAAATTTCCTCTGCAATGGCCTTTCCTGTGTCGTAAGACCCGCCTGCTGCCCCATGGTCCTTTCCGAAAGGCTCTATGGTGACACCTAGTGCAAACCATTTTGCAGGCCATTCCAGCCTCCAGGGGAGCTTACCCTCATTCTTGCGTATGTCTGATTTGCCGGAGTGCCCGCATTTGCAGGTATAATCGACATAAGGGAAAGTATAGCCTGTCACCGACGTGCTGTTTATGCGGCCGCATGAAGAACAGATGGGATTGTACGGAGCCCAGTTTGGCTCCAGCTTCCTTCCTGAAACTGTCTCCAGGATTTCTCTTATCCTTGGAACGTTATTCATGACTATGTCTGTTGCCTTGGCAAATACACCGTCCCTGTAGAGATCAGTTGATCTTATTACTTCCACTTTCACTTCTATAGTGCCAAGCGTTTCCAGAAAAGGCCTGAGAAAATATTCTGAATATGTTCCTTCCCCTTCCGGGGCCGGTATTGAACTGAGAGGTTTGCCCACATGCTGTTCATACTCTTCCTTCTTCAGGAAGGGGTATACCTTCCTTAGGGGATCAATGTCATCGCAGAGGTAGATGAACCTGGATTCAACTCCTCTGTCTTTCAGTGCACGATGGAAAAAATAGCCGGTGAGGATCTCCCTCATGTTCCCCACATGGATATGGCCCGAGGGTGAGATACCAGTGGATACTGTCTGCTTTTCAGTCAGATCTTTGACGAATGCGTCCGCCCAGTGCATGTTAACTACGATCCGCCCACAAGGTTGGTCCTGACCAGTGACCTGACTCTTACGTCTGAGATTTCGTCACTGCTCATCTTGGATGCCAGCACCACTGCCAGCACGGGACTTCCGCCTTCGTTCCTCGTGTCCATGATAGCTCTCTTCATGGTCTCGCCTGTGCTGACCACGTCATCCAGGACCACAACATTCTTGCCCTTTACACCGGCAAAATTGCTGCTGAAGAACCCTTCCTTCCTTGCTGGATGTGGCCTGTACACTATGAGTTCCTTGTCCATGAGGTATGAGACCATGGTTGCGTACGGTATTCCGTTGATTGTGATACCGAGGATTGCATCCACCTCAAAGTCTCCTTTGCGGGCTTCTTCCTCGATGATGTCTGAAATTACTTCTGAAATGGAACTGATCCTGTTCCCTGTTACGCCAATGGTCCTCCATCCGATCTTCACATCCTGAACCTTGGATTCCTTGAAAAATTCCTTGCTTAGCAACCAGGTAACTGTTCCAACTGACAGGTGGAGTTCTGTGGATATTTCCTTATCTGACATGCCCTTGTTCTTCATTTCCAGGGCTCTCTTGTAAAGTTCCTCTATACTTTTCATTTCCATCCCATCGTCCTTCTTTATATGTGGAAATGGCTTTAGGTAATATAATTTTCATTATTTGGTTAAAAGTAGGAAAGAAGTCTTTGACTTGAATGAGATGTTTGTTTTCTTTAGATTCCTGCATATTTTTCATGAAAAACAGAATAATGTTAAAGGAATATTCTGATTTACGACTATGGCTCATTCCCCTGTTGGAATGAAGG
>JAKAUW010000024.1 GCA_021817455.1 Thermoplasmata archaeon
CTTTTCAAGTTCACAGACAAGATTTCTGTTTTTGATAAAATAATACCAAATCTTATTCCACATAAAGGGGAATCACTCTGCAGAACCTCGGCACACTGGTTTAAGATGGCCGAGGAATCTGCAAAAGTTTCTACCCACTTCATTGAATGCCCGGCCCCCAACGAGATGAGAGTCAGAAAATTCTACGTTCCGGAAGGAAAAGGGAATCCTTACGAGGTGGAATATGTGATTCCACTGGAATTTGTGGTCAGATATTACGTTGCTGGGTCCCTCTTTGATAGAATTAAATCCGGAAAGGTCACGCAGGACGATATTGGACTCGACCACGCCCCAAAATACGGAGAAGAACTTGATGACCCGTTTTTCGAAGTTACGACAAAATACGAGAAGTTTGACCGAGTCCTCACTAAGGGCGAAGCCATCGAGATAGGAGGGCTTTCAGGCTCTGAACTGAACAATATCAGGGAAAGCATTCTCAAAATCGACAGGAGATTGAACAAGCAGGTTCTCACACGTGGCCTGATTCATGTGGACGGAAAGAAGGAATTTGCTTTTGGAGCAGGAAGGGAACCCATTGTGATAGATACATTCGGCACCGCTGATGAGGACAGATTCTGGGACAAGAAAGACTATGACGCCGGTAATATCGTTGAATTGAGCAAGGAATTTGTGAGACAGTACTACAGGTCAACGGGCTACCACAAGGAACTATATGATGCAAGAGAATACAGCAAACCAGAGCCGGAAATTCCTGCGTTGCCAGTTGACATGGTGAAAAAGACCTCTGACCTTTATGTAACTATGTATGAGAGAATAACCGGAGAAAAATGGTAAGGGTTTACTGAATCCCAAGTTCTATCTGAGTCTCAATGTAATGCCATAGGTGGTGTTCTATTTCGTAAGACCACAATGCCTCCGGGACTTCCACAAACGCTAGAAGTGGTGTGAGGAAGAACGATTCCAGAGCAGCTAATCCAAGGTTTTTGAGCCATTCGCCAACACCAACTTTGATCTTGAAATTTGAAGATGTGCCCTCTACAAGTATTGTATATGCGCGGTCCCCTGCAAGCAATGTCCTGAAAATTCCGCCTTTCTTTGCCTGTATCAGGTAGCCATTGGGATGTTTGGAAGACTGGAGCCTGAATCCCTCTTCTTTGAAAAACTCCTCTATCAGCGCTTCCAGCTTGTCCAGATTGACATTCTTGCCAACGTAATCTCTCTGAGCATATTTCATACCAGTCTATTGCTGCTTTTGATTTAAACAATACTTGGATTTTCAACAAATAATCATATATCCGATAACACTTGTTCTGCTGTTGAGAGAATCCCAGTACGATCAACTCGTAAAGCCATTTATTGCTTCGCAAGGCATTAAAACAGTCCTTTCCATAGACCTTGAGACACTGATCCGGAACCAGAAGGATTTCCTCACCGACGAAAGAATCATAGCCATTTCCCTCACATATTATAAAGAGGACCTCAAAACAGAGCTTTTCATTGCCAATGATGACTCACTGGAAGAGGAGAACAGGCTCCTGGATGAACTGGATCGCTTCATCTTGGATTTCAAACCTTCGATCATTATTGGATACAACCAGTGTGGATATGATATTCCTTTGCTAAGGCTCAAGATGAGAAACAGGATATATTCAAGACAGCTGTGGAACCTCAAATATTTCCTGTCAGTTGCCTACTGCCTTGACATGATGCCCGTTATATCGGATTATCTCGAGGCGATAGATGGGGATTATAAATTCAGGAAACTATCAGAAGTGGTAGTCCATGAGGGTTTCAGCCATCTTCCTCTTGACAGGAAAAAAAATGTTGTAATCAGAGAGGGCATGAACATAGGTGAAGTAATAGAAGAACTCTGGCGTTCACGCTCGACTGAATTCCTGGATTACTGCCGTGGAGATACCAGGGATGTTTTCACCATATTCCGGGATATCTTTGAGAGCAACGAATCCTTTAAAAAGTGAATTGGTCAGAAGTTGCCGAAACGGGCGATTACATCTGACAGGTTGTCCATGTAGTCCTTGAAAATCCTCAGGACATCTCTTGAAGTGATAACACCAATGAGTCTCCCATTCTCAACTACCGGGACTCTCCTAACGCCATGCTTGTCCATAAGGACAGTAACCAGGTCAGTAGGGGTTTTTGGATCCACTGACATAAGGGGTGCATTCATGATATCCTTAAGCTTCACACTCTTCGGGTCCAGGTCTTTTGCTATGACCTTGTTTATAAAATCCCATTCTGTTACTATCCCGTAAGGCTTGTCATTAACCTTGACAATGACGAAGCCGACGTGATCATTACCCATGATCTTTGCCGCCTCGCTCGCCGATACCTCCTCGCCAAGCATGAAAGTGTATTCCTTCATAATGTCTCTAGCATAAAGTACCATGAAACAGTATGGTGCAAAAGTATATAATTTCATTATGAGAGCAATAAAAGTATAATTAGCCATTTGCGCCATGTTCCCAAAATATAGCTTGGGCCAGCACAATAAGATTAAATGTACTTAAATGATTATTAGGCGTGCCTAATAAAATTTCAAATACATCGGCTAAATTACCTGATACCATGTTCATGCGCAGCCATAGCACAGAGGTGAAATAACCATTTTCCTCACCCACTTTTCAGAGCTCCTCATACTCACAATCATAATCGGATTTTCAATATTCATCTCATTTCCAGTACTGTATGCAAGAAAACTGAACAGCAAAGGGCTGACTCTCCTTACCGCATTGGCTATTGGAATCCTGTTCTTCCTTCTTGCAGACATATTCGGAGATGTGGCCGCTACTATTTATCCGTCTGGTTCATACATTGCCAATTTAGGCCTTTCTGCAGCATTCGCCATTTCGATGAGTGGCTCGTTCCTCTTCCTTTACATATTGCATCATGGGCGAAAGACAGGATCCAGCTATAAGCCGATGCATGTATCCTTGATCGTGGCAATAGCCATTGGTTTCCAGAACCTGACTGAGGGGCTTGTGTTTGGCGCGACCTGGGCAACCGGTTTGTCTGGTTTAGCCACAGTGATATTTGTGGGCTTTGTACTTCAGAATTTCACTGAAGGGTTTCCAATTGTATCCCCGTTTCTGAGTTCTGAGAGACCAAAAGCATTCGTTCTCTCTCTGCTGTTCTTTGTGGGGGCAGCCCCTACAATTCTAGGAAGCATCTTTGGATTTTTTTACAGCAGTGATTACCTCAATGTTGTGTTCGATGCACTGGCCATCGGCTCTATCCTTTACGTCCTTCTGCCAATGCTGAAATCAGTGTTTTCCACCATAGGGACAGGTGGTGAAGTCTACCTGGGGCTTTTGGGAGGCTTTCTTGTCGGATTTCTGGTCAATATAATATAAACTGATCTAGCTTTTGTCATTCTCTCCAAGAGAATGGTTCTTACCAAACAAGGAAAAGCATATTACAAATCACAGAATATTGATCAAAGGGCTTTAATAGCAAAAGAAAATTCTGCTTTAGCCAGTTATCAAAGGAAGTGAATTTATGGATCAAACTTTACATACCGGTACAACAACCGTTGCAATTACGGTAAAAGACGCTGTGATCATGGCAACAGAAAGGAGAGTTACCATGGACCATTTCATCATGCACAAAGATGGGAAGAAACTCCATCAGATTGACACACACGCTGCTATGACCATCGCCGGGCTGGTGGGGGATGCCCAGGTTCTAGTTAGATACATGGCAGCAGAACTTGAGCTTTACAGGCTCCAGAGGCGAGTGAACATGCCCATAGAAGCAGCCGCAACACTTCTCTCAAACATACTCAACCAGTCAAAATATTACCCATACATGGTCCAGATACTTGTGGGAGGTTTCGACAAGTCACCCCATATCTTTTCAGTGGATGCAGCTGGCGGTTCAGTGGAAGATATCTATGCCAGCACAGGATCCGGTTCGCCCTTTGTCTATGGAGTCCTTGAGAACGGCTTCAGAAAGGACATGAGTGTTGATGAGGGCATTGAATTGGTCATAAGGGCCATAACAGCTGCCAAGTCGAGAGACTCTGCTTCCGGTGGGATGATTGATGTAGCAGTGATAGACAAGAAGAACGGCTACAAACAGGTTCCTGAGGAAGAAGTACTAGAGAGAATAAAAAAATTCAAATTAGTAGTATAAATTTAATCCCTACTATTATCAAATTTAACCGGGGCGTTCCCAACAATGTCTTTTAGAGATTACCTTACAGAAGCAAGAGCTATTTTCGATAAGCTATATCCAGAGCACGAGATAACAGAAGTAGATTATGAAGGACCAACCATAGTTGTCTACACAAAGAATCTTGAACTTTTTTCCAGACGGGAGGACCTAGCCAAGCAAATAGCACAGGAAATGAGAAGAAGAATTGCAATCAGGCCAGATCCATCCATAATGCTCCCAGAAGAGGAAGCAGAGAAAATCATTAAGGAGATCATCCCTGAATCTGCAGGATTCAAGGACATGTACTTTGAATCTGACACTGGAGAGGTTGTTATTGAGGCTGAGGAACCTTCCATAATCACATCCCGGGATTCTGAGTACATTGTGTCCATCAAAGAACAGACAAAATGGTCTCCAAGAGTTGTCAGGGCTCCGCCAATGCATTCCAGAACAGTCAAGGAAATGCGGGAGTTTCTACGAGAGGTGAAACAGGAAAGGAAAGTATTCCTCCATAATCTGGGCGAGAAACTCAATGTCCCACCCATGCCGGGCGAGACCTGGGTAAGAGTAACGGCCCTCGGTGGCCACAGGGAAGTTGGAAGAAGCGCCACGCTGATTTCTACCAACAACTCCAAGGTCCTTGTGGACTGCGGAATGCTGAATACCAATGAAGATGATAATCAGCCCTGGGCAAGTGCGCCTTACTTATATGTCCCGGAAATTCAGCCTTTCACTTCCCTAGACGCAGTAATACTTACTCATGCACATCTTGATCACTCCGGCCTGCTTCCCATACTCTACAAGTACGGATATGAAGGGCCCGTATACATGACCCTCCCAACAAGGGACCTTTCAGCGCTTTTGCAGAACGATTACATCAAGGTTGCCCACGTTGAGGGCCATAAAGGGCCTTATGAATCCAAACATATCAGGGAAGCCCTGAAGCGATCCATAGTTCTTAGGTACAACGAGACGACAGATATCACAAGGGACATGAGGCTGACGTTCTATAATGCGGGCCACATACTCGGGTCTTCCTCCGTGCACCTCCATATTGGCGAGGGGCTATACAACATTGTACTCAGTGGCGACGTGAAATTTGAAAAGACGTGGTTATTCAACCAGGCCAACAACAAGTTTCCTAGAGCGGAAACGTTCATGACAGAATCAACCTACGCCGGAAGGGATGATTACCATCACCCTCGTGCAGAGGCATCCAACAACTTTGCCGACATTGTGAACAGAACCTTTGATAGGGGAGGATCAGTGCTTGTCCCTGTTTTCGCAGTTGGAAGAAGCCAGGAAGTCATGCTTGTAGTTGAGGAAGCAATAAGGACAGGCAAAATACCTGAATGTTCTGTGTACCTGGACGGAATGATAATGGAGGCAACCGCTATTCATGCAGCTTATCCAGAGTATCTAAACAAGAATCTCAGGGAATCCATTATGATAAAAAGGGAAAACCCGTTCCTGAGCAAGATTTTCAAGAAAGTGGAATCTAGGCAGCAGAGGCAGGAAATCTGCGATTCAAACGAGAAAAAAATTGTTCTCGCCACTTCAGGAATGATGAACGGAGGCCCAGTCATGGAGTATTTCAAAACGTGGGCACCATCTCCAGAGAATTCCCTGGTCTTTGTGGGTTACCAGGCGGATGGCACCCTTGGAAGGAGAATACAGAGAGGAACTCCGGAAATCACGCTTTCCGATGGTGGCAAAGCAACAAAATACGAAATCAAAATGGCGGTAGAAACATCAGAAGGGTTCTCGGGTCACTCCGATAAAAGGCAGCTCCTTGCGTATATCGCAACTATGCAGCCGAGACCACAGAAAATCCTGGTTAACCATGGCGATGGCGAGAAGGCAGCGGAGTTCGCCAGGCTGATCAGATCAAAGTTTGGCATAGAGTCTGTTGCACTCAGAAACCTTGAAACAATAAGGCTGTACTAAAATGGAGTGTTAATCCTCCAAATTCCATTCTTTCATGAACTGCTGAAGGTAATCTTCCATAAACTTCTGCCTTTTACGCGCTATTTTCTTTGCAGTTTCGGTGTTCATCAACGGTTCAAGCTTGAAGAGTTTCTCATGAAAATGGTTTACAGCAGTGCTTTGCCCGGCACGGTATTCCTGCTTTGACATCTGATGCCTGGCCTTTATCTCAGGATCATAAATTTTCTGGCCGATATGCCCAGAATATGCAAAAACCCTTGCAATTCCAATTGCCCCTATGGCATCGAGCCTGTCCGCATCCTGAACTACTTTGCCTTCAAGTGTAGACATGGGAGGATTGTTTCCTCCTCTAAATGACATTGTGCTGATAATGCCTAGAATAAACTCCACAATGCTAGTTTCCATGCCTGTCTGCATCAACCAGGCCCTGAGTTTACTCATGCCTTCCTCTTCTGTTAATCCACGCTTGTCATCCGGAATATCGTGAAGTATTGCAACGAGTTCGCAGATGTCCGGATCAGCGGATTCAGCTAAAGCAATCCTTCTAGCGATATCAGCGACTCTTTTAGCATGCCAGAAATCATGGCCCGAGTAATCCCCTCCAAGCTCCTTTTGCACAAATGCCGTAGCATTTGCTAGAATTTCCTTGCTGATCACATCTTATACCCTAAATATTTAGAATAAAGGGAAAAAGTTTAGAGGGGAAATTCCCCTGACGGGGATACTTTCTTCCAGTCATCTAGAAATCGCTTGAGACCCTCATCAGTTTTTGGATGCAGCGGAAGCTTTTTGAGGACATCAAACGGAAGTGTGACAACGTCCGCACCCAAGATCGCAGACCTCAGGACATGTACAGGACTCCTAATTGAAGCAACAAGGATCTTGGTGGTTATGCCGTAATTCACGAACATGGTTTTGATCTGGTCAATAATCTGCATCCCGTCCTCTCCGATGTCGTCGAGGCGACCTACAAACGGGGAAACGTATTCCGCGCCGCTCTTTGCAGCAAGCAATGCCTGCAGTGGGTTGAAGATAAGAGTGCAATTAACTGGAATCCTCTTTTCCTTCAGGCTCTTGATGGCCTTGAGCCCATCCAGGGTCATGGGGATCTTTACAACTGCATTTGCCCCAAGCTGGCTGACTTTTAGAGCCTGCTTCATCATGTTCTCGTAATCGGTCGCAACAACTTCTACGCTCACTGGGCCAGGGGTAATGGCAAGTATCTCTTTTATTACCTCTGCGAAGCTTTTGCCCTTCCCGGCTTCTTTTGCAGCCAAGGTCGGGTTAGTTGTAACTCCGTCAACCAGCCCCAGTTCCACGCCTTCTTTTATTTCGTCCACGTTTGAAGTATCAAGGAAAATTTTCATATCTTTGTTCCTCCCTAAAACAGCCTTCTGTAAGTTTCACTATATCTTCTACCCCCATATGGAAGTAATCGAAGAGTTCCCAACCTTTGCCCGATTTCCCGAATGTATCTTTCATTCCAAGCCTCCAGACTGGAACCGGGTATTCATCTGATGCCACTTCAGCGGTTCTGCTGCCAAGGCCATTGTAAATGGAGTGTTCCTCGACTGTTACGATGTGCCCCGTCTCTTTGGCAGCTTTCACAATGGCTTCCCTGTCAATTGGCTTTATTGAACTCATGTTGATGACACGGGCGTCAATACCCCTGCTCTTTAGCTGCTCTGCAGCTTCCAGAGCAAATGAAACCATTACCCCCATGCCGATAATAGTAACATCATCTCCATCTTTGAATGTGACGGATTTCCCCTGCCTGAATTCGTAATCCTTGTTGTTGAGAACCGGGAATTTCTCCCTGGAAAGCCTCACGAAATTTGGGCCCCTGCCCTTTTCTGCAAGGAATTCGATAACACTCCTGGTTTCTATTGAGTCGACTGGGACCGTTACTTTCATGTTGGGGAGGCCGGACATAATTCCTACATCCTCGACTATTTGGTGCGTGGCCCCGTCTTCGCCAACTGTAATGCCTGAGTGTGTTACCACAAAATTAACATCTAGGTTGTTGTAGCAGACTGACTGCCTCATTTGCTCGTAAGTCCTCATGAGAAATACAGCAAATGTCGAGGCGAATACTTTCTTTCCGCTGAGAGAAAGGCCAGCAGCCGTGGCTACCATAGATTGTTCAGCTATGCCCATGTTGAAGAATCTGTCAGGGAAGGCTTTGCCGAAGATGGAAGTCTTGGTTGAAGAGGAAAGGTCAGCGTCCAGAACGACAAGATCCTTATATTTGGCACCAAGAATCTTAAGTTCCTCGCCATACGCATCTCTTAGGCTTTCCGCCGGTACTTTAAGCATTTAATCTTCGCCTCCGATCTCCCGGAGTGCCTGCTCATATTCTTCCTGGGAGGCAGGAGGTGCTCCGTGGTACTTTGGGTTATTTTCCATGTAGCTTACCCCCTTCCCCTTGATTGTGTTTGCAATGATGAATGTAGGCTTATGCTGGCTCTTCTTTGCCTTCTCTACTGCAGATATGATTTCCTCGAAATTGTGGCCATTGATCTCAATGGCATCCCAGCCGAAGCTGGATACCATATCTTTGACATTTCCAATGGGCATTATATCCTTAGTGTATCCGTCAAGCTGCACTCCGTTCTTATCGAGGATTACAATAAGATTGTTGAGCTTGTACTTGGCTCCTGCCATCAATGCCTCCCAAATGCTTCCTTCCTCTATCTCGCCATCACCGACGATGACAAAAACATGATAGTTCTTTGAATCAAGTTTGCCGGCAAGGGCCATACCGACCCCTATTCCAAGCCCCTGACCGAGAGAACCTGTTGATGCCTCCACTCCAGGTACGCCCCGGTGCACATGTCCCTCAAGTTTTGAATTTAATTTCCTGAATCCTGTGAGAAGAGATTCGGGGAAAAAGCCCCTCAGTGAAAGTGCTGCGTATAAGCCCGGGGAAGCGTGACCCTTGCTCAATACCAGTCTATCCCTGTCAGGGTTTGTTGGATCCAGCGGATCAATATTGAGTTCTTTGAAATACAGCACCGCGAGTATATCTGCAATACTCAGGGACCCGCCTGGATGCCCACTCTTGGCAGAATATACCATCTCTATTATTTTCCTGCGGATGCTTGTTGCTATGTTCTTCAGGTCTGCCTCTTTATATTGCTCCATCAAAGTTTCTCCAAAATTTTTCCTTCAAGGCATCGTTCAAAGATTTTGAAGGCATTTTAAGCGTAGCAGTATTTTTTATACTATTAAAAAGGTTTTTTAGGTATATCTGCAACAATGTGTTGTTTATCATCAGATAGTGTCTATTCCGCTCTCCTTGTCATTTTTAGGTTCCATATTCTGAATTTCTGAATAAGACAGCCCTGTGGCCACCACAAGCACTTCCACGCTGCCTGTGTACTTTGGATCTACTGTGGCTCCCCATATGATCTGGGTACCTTTTCCTACCAGCTTCCTTATAATTTCGGCCGCGCTGCTTGATTCCTCTAATTGAAGATCGGTTCCACCCGTCACATTTATTATTACACCAGAGGAATTGCTCATATCCAGCTTAAGGAAAGGAGAATTGAGCGCCTTCTGGACCGCCTCTTCCACCCTTGCACCTGGTTCACTGGTGGACATTCCTATCCCAATCATAGCGAGCCCGGAATCCTTCATGATTGTTCTCAGGTCATTGAAATCAAGGTTGATGAGACCGGGTTTGGTCACTAGATCGGAAATCCCCGTAATAGCCTTTACAATGATTTCATCCGCAAAACGGAAAGCCTTTTCCAGTGGGAGATCGGGAACAAGCTCCAGCAGTTTGTCGTTTGGTATTATGATAACAGTATCAGAATAATTGGATAATCTTGAAAGCCCCTGAACAGCATTCTCCATCCTGACTTTTCCTTCCGACTTGAATGGAAGCGTTACTACTGAGATTGTGAGTGCACCACTGTCCTTAGATCTCGATGCAATATAGGGTGCGGAGCCTGTTCCGGTTCCTCCGCCGAGTCCAGCAGTAATGAATGAAATGTCAGTTCCAGTTATATACCGCATTATCTCCTGGTCTGACTCCTTCGCAGCCTGTTCCCCAATTCGAGGGTCAGCGCCGGAACCTAGGCCCCTGGTCAGGGTCTTTCCCATGAGGATTTTGTGGTTAGCCTTTGTCTTCAGAAGGTGCGGTGCATCTGTATTGCATGCAATCATTGTGGCGCCGTTTATCCCCTCTTTCATAAGGCGGTTAATTGTGTTGGAGCCTGCGCCCCCAGCCCCGAAAATCATTATCTTCACCCTGAGCTGTTCCAGGTAATTCTGGAGCTCTTCATCGGAAGTGCTGAAGTCGTCGTCCCTATCTTCATAGCCAGGATAATTGGGGGAACTCATTTTCCAAGAAGATAGTGTAAAAGATGTATTAACTTTTGTCGGGGACTGACGGGAATAACTTTACTGAAAGATTCTTGAGCGTCTACCTTGTTCCCCAGCTGTTTCCCTTCCAGAAAGTCAGCAACCCGTATATGCTTGTTATGAACAGGATTCCAAGTGCAACTGCCCCATATCCTATGGTTTTGAGCCTTTCACCATTCATCCTCTGCACAACGGCTCCAAGGAATATTGCTGATCCGCCGAAATTTGCAAGAGTAACTGCGACTCTCAGGAATATATGGTGACCGATTGTGCTCAAGTTTCCAAACATTGCATACTCCAGGATATTTTCAACCTGGAAGGCACCCTGGTTGAAGAAGAGAAATGTGTATAGTTTGAAGGCGCCTATTCCAAGCGCTATGAATGGCAGAGCAAATGTATACACCATCTCCAGAGTATAGAAACGCCCTGCCTTGATTATGGTCCCGTCTCTCAGTTCCCTTCCAAACCTGATCCAGTTGGACCTTGACCACCTCAGGTTCTGCCTGAAGAATTTCTTCATGTTTTCCTGTGGGTAGCACTGTACCTTCGTGTTATAATCTTTAACCGCCTTGTAGCCGTTCTTGATGATATAACCGGTCATTTGCCAGTCATCGCCGAGAGGAGTTGCATTACCAAGAACAGACATACCGGAAAATTCATCCGAGAGAATGAAGGGCCTGATTATGCCGGTCTTGTACATGACACAGGCCCCGTCCAGGTTCATGACGTTGCCATGGGCAGACATTGCCCTGAAGATAACCTCCCTGGTCCTCTCCACAAATTCCGATGCATATGACAGAGGTTCACCGGTTTTCTTTATTGTGAGGTTTGCCCCGACCCCGCCAACATTCCCCACGAAGTGTGACATCATGCTGGAAACTGCGTTATCCGGGAGAATTGTGTCACTATCCATGAACACCACGTAACCTGTATTAACATACTCCATGGCCCTGACAAGGGCTTTTTTCTTCCCCTGCCTCAATGTCTGGTGGACAAAGATTCCACCCCTGGATTCAACTATGGATTTGTAAGGCTCATAACTGGAATCCCCCACAACGACGAATCTGCACCCCTGCAGGGCGACAGATTCGATTGCCTCGGAAAATATCTCAGGCTTCTCATTGTATACCGGCATAACAATTGTCGCGTTATCCAGATCAACAAGTGATTTGTCTGTGCGGGAGATGTATTTCATGGAACTGTATGAATTGATGAGGTAGTAGAACACAGTAGCAAGGGTCAATAAACCTATGGCAAAGTAAACGTCCCTTAGTAGCAATGTACCGTTTTATTTTACAAATATATTAAACATTATTGGTTCAATACTTACGTCCTAAACGAAATGAATATCGACATCTAAAAAAAGAACAGGACAATTGCCATGCAATGAAGATACTCGTAACCGGACATAAAGGATTCATTGGGTCCATAATTTACTCAAACCTCAAGGGGAAATATACGGAAGTCGATGGAATTGACGCTGGGGATTCAATTCCAGACAGGGAATATGATTACATTATACACCTCGGAGCCAGAACCTTGATTCGCCTTTCCAAGGATAAGCCGTATGAATACTTTCAGGATAACCTTGACCTCTCCATGAGGGTACTTGAGCTGGCGAGGAAACACGGATCCATTGTAGTTTATCCCACCTCTGGATCAGAGAGCGAGGCCACTAACCCTTATTCACTTGCCAAAAAGCAGGTTGTAGAGTGGATAGAACTATACCACAATCTCTACCATCTGCGAAGACATGTACTGAAATTCTACAATATTTACGGCCCGACAAGCCGAAAAGGGGCCGTTTATCTTTTTTCAAATGCGGCTCTCAAAAATGAGCCAGTTACTGTATATGGAGACGGGTCCCATGTCAGGGACTTCATACATGTAAACGATGTGTCACGATGCATTGATCTTATCCTGGAAGGCAAGGTAGAGGAGGGGCATCATGAAATCGGTACTGGCAGGGGCACCTCCGTCAATGAACTCATCGAAATAGTTGAAAATACCACTGGAGTTCATTTGAAAGTTATCCACAAGGAATACATACTTCCTGAGGCCGAAGTACTCTATGCGAAAAAGCCTCTGCTCAAGAAAACCATTTCCATCGAGGATGGGGTCAGGGAAGTGGTTGGGGAATTGAATAAGGAGAAATCACATCCGCTTTAATTTCTCCCTCAGAACCTTTTTGTCAATCTTTCCTGTGCTGGTCTTTTCGAAGCTGTCTATTGGTATGTACTCATCGGGTAGCCAGAATTTTGCAATCCTGCCTGCGTTTACAAAATTTTCCAGATGTTCAGTCAACTTCTTGTAGTCAAGCGTGCCTGCCCCGGAAATAAATGCAACAGGCCGCTCCCCCCATTTCTCATGGGCTTTGCCTACTACTGCTACTTCCCCTATGCCCGGGAATGTGCTGATAAGATCCTCCAGGATCACTGTTGGAATGAATTCTCCACCAGATTTGACGGCGTCTTTCTCCCTGTCAACTATGGATATGTAACCATGGCTATCCACAACCGCAAGGTCGCCCGTATGCATCCAGCCGTCAATCCAGAGTTTCCTGGTGTTGTTCTCGTCTTTCACGTAGCTGGAGGTTAACCATGGGGCCCTCACAACGATCTCCCCTATGGTCTTGGAATCCCATGGGACTTCCTTCCTCGAAGAGTCCATCACTTTCAAGTCCACCAGCGGGATTGGAATTCCCGTCTTTATCTCAAACTCCCCCCTATCTTTCTCTGGTAGGTCATGCACGTACTTGTTGTAAGTGGCCAGCGTGAGGATGGGGGCTGTCTCAGACATCCCATAACCTGCGTTCACCATAATGTTCATTGCCTTAGCCTTGTCAGCGAGCCCCTTCGGCAAAGCTCCACCACCCACTGTTACCCTGAGGTTAAGGGGCTTGAGCGCCTCCCTGTTCTCGCTCTGCATCAGCATGTACAGAATGGATGGGACCATGAAGCTGACATTAACCTTTTCCTTTTCCATTATCAGGGGTATTTCATTGAAGTCGTACCTGCCAGGAAGCACATACTTCATTCCTTTCAGGATAGCGAGGTAGGGCATTCCCCATGAATGGACGTGAAACATTGGGACTAGCGGCATGGCCACATCTGTGCTTTTAAGGTTGATAGGCTCATCGCCCAAGGCGACTCCCATAGTCAATGTGTGGAGAACAAGCTGCCTGTGTGTGAAGCTCACGCCCTTTGGCAGCCCAGTCGTCCCGGACGTGTAGAATATTGTTGCCTGATCGTCTTCACTTAGAACTGGAAGCTGGAGCATTTCCGCACCCTCACCGAGACTGTGGTAGTTGTGGGAATTTTCCAGCTTTGGCTCACCGTCAGGATGATCTGATGAAACTATCCACCCCTTGACAAAATCGAAGAGCCCAATGCTCCCCTCAATAAGCGGGACAAATTCATCGCGGACAATTACGAACCGGTCATCAGCATGCTGCATTGTATAGAAAATGAGGTCAGGCGGGTATCGGATATTCACCGTGTGGAGTACACCCCCTGCAAGGGGGATGGCATAGTATGCCTCAAGGTACCTTAAGGAATCCCACTCTAGAACTGCGACCTTGTCGCCCTTCTTGACACCGATTTTCACGAGTCCTCTTGCAATTTCATAAACTCTCTTCATGAATTGCTCATAGGTAACATTCTCCTTGCCCATGTAAGAAATTATCTGGTTTGGGTTATTTCTCACGGAAGAACTGAAAATCTTGTCAATGGTAAGTTGAAATTTGTCCCCGTTCATAACGATCATATGAGTATGCTCGTTTTTAATTATATGGTTTTCGGGATGAATACTCTGTAATCGAAAACCGGCAGCCATATGTTTTGGAAATATCCCGTGTCATATCGCCCAGGTGCTTACTCTCCCTGACATACCAGGTATTGGCTGCTGTACGAATCGAGAAGCATATTTCCGCTGTACGTTACTGAAAAGGTAGAGCCTTTCGCGGTTGCAATTAATGGCTCTCCCGCGAAATTCCAGGTTGGAAGTGAAACTACCGATGAATATGGTATCCGGCTGTTGTTGTACTGAGAATAAAATGCATAGTTCCAGGCATCAACCATGGTGCCGTTGAAAGTGTAATTCAGGGAACGCAGCGACATGTTGTCAATGGTGTAGGATGACCCCGCAAATGATATGGAACTCCCATTGAGAAGGTTGTAGGCTGTGCTCGTGTTCACAAGGAGATTTACCACTTGCGAGCTCGTAGAGGAGAATATTTCGGATGAACCTGTAATGGAAACTGCAGAAAGGCTTAGCGAGTGCCCGCCGGAAGTGCCGGTTAAACCCAAAGGCAATGGACCAAGGTTGACAGAAGGTTGACTGTTGCTGTAAACCTGAATAAGGGAACCATCCTCGACCAGGTAGTCTATGGCAGTTATATACTGGGTATTTGCAGTGGATTCCATCTCTCCAGCAATATTATAGGACAAATTCAGGTAATGTGTTGTATTTCCCTTGCTTCCTGTGAGGTTCATAAATAAGCTCAATGAGAGGGATGCACTGAATGACGTGCCTTGCGGTAAAATGGCGAACTGGGTGTCTACCGGTTGGGAGAATATGGAGACACCGGATATCCCTAAGGGTATTGATGCACTTATTGTTGAGCCCGCAGCTATTGTGTTAGAATGCAGGTCCGATATCAGTGAGCCGATGGCTCCCTTGTTCTGGATCTCATAGTGCGTTTCATTGGCTGCGGTCTGGGCAGGGATATACCAAACCATGAAACTGGTAAAAAGAGTTATGAGGACTGCAAACAGCAGAATCACACCAATAACTTCCGCGACTCCTTTGTCTTCCTTATTGTACGAGATGCTGAAAACCCTGCTTTTTATCACTCTGGCTTGGCATGTCCAGAATATCTTAATAATTTATCGGACGTGATTTGTGAATTTCACTTTGCAGATTATTCAGGAAGCCATTATGAAAAGTGTATTTACGTAGTGCATATGACCATGACATTGTCAATACGCTGCCTGTCCATCCAGCATGGCGAACTCTCCGGACTCCCACCTGGTGTTAATCTCGAGGAAATGGAGGGGGAGGAAATCATGGTCTGTGACTATGATGCAATCCTCCGTGGGAAATTCAATTTTAAGATCTATGATAGAGTTGCAAAATTCTTCGAGGTTGTTGCCGTGAACTTTCCTAACAGAGTAGAAGACCTGATGGATTCGC
>JAKAUW010000073.1 GCA_021817455.1 Thermoplasmata archaeon
CGGCGAGTTTAGGAGCTTTGATACTCATGCTCTCGCAAAACAAATTATGCTATTTAAAACTTCGTTTTATAAAATACCATAAATTATAATAAACTTACAATTTAAGTTTTAAATATAGATCAATCAAAGTATTTTTGCTAATATGGAATAACATTTAAATAGCATTAATTTTGCCTGCAGTAACCTTAACCCAATTTTTACATTTCATTTTTAAATAGGATTCCAAGATTCTCGCGCCAAGACTGAGTGCACAGTTGAATATAGTTTTTCAATTATGCGAATAAAGAAATAAATGCGCATTTGTTTTTCCTGCACATTTGGATTTACCAAATTTTGTCTTCAATCGAATCACCTAATTCTTGAGGTGTTCAGGCATAATCATACCCTTAACTAGATCAGAAGATGTTTCAGCATTCTTTATAATAGAAATTCCAGTCTTTCCCACAAGCACTTCTGCAGGACTCAGGTGCCCGTTGTAATTGCTGCTCATACTTGACACATAAGCTCCAGCGTTGAATACGGCGATGGTATCTCCAACTTCAGCTTTTGGAAACATTATGTCCTTTCCAATCTTGTCCGTGCTTTCGCAAATCTGCCCCACTATATCAACTTCCCCACTGGGTTCCCGACTGAGATCATTGGCAATAACAATATGGTGGAAAGCCCCATATAATGCGGGTCTAAGTAAAAGATTCATTCCTATGTCCGTTCCCACGAATGTTTTGTCATAGGATTTTACGTTAGTTACTTTTCCAAGAAGGACTGCTGAGTTGGAAACCATTGACCTTCCAGGTTCAACCATTAGTACTGGTTCTTCCATATCATATTTTGAACAGGCATTTCTAAGATTGTCTACAATACAGGTGGCTGCTTTTTCAAGATCCAGTTCTTTCTGCCCCTCCCTGTAAGGAACACCAAATCCGCCACCTATGTCAAGATACTGGAACTGTATTCCAAGTTCTTTTGACACTTTACCAGCCAGATCGAAGTATGCCTTTGTTACTGCATCAAAGTGATTCCAGTCCAGAACGTTGGAGCCAGCCATCATCTGCATTCCAAATTTCTTTGCTCCGTATTTCATTGCTTCCCTGAATGCCGCGGCCACAAGACTAACTGGAATTCCAAACTTTGCTTTTGGCCCAGCTGTTACTATTCCAGGAAATTCTCCGCCGCCAACTCCAGGATTCACCCTGAAAGAAACCACTTCGGGAAGTTGATCCTTTACCAGCCTCATTTGCGGGATGTCATCAAAGTTGATTGCCACGCCCTTCTCTATTCCGTACTGAAGCTCACTCTTGTGCGCGTTGTTTGGGGTGAATGCAATCCTGTTATGGGGAATGCCAGCCATGTTAGCAATCTTGATTTCTTCCGGTGTAGAGCAGTCTGCACCTGCACCTTCTTGCCGGAGAATTGAAATAACTGCGAGATTGGGGTAAGATTTCACAGCATATCTGATGGAAAATTTGCCGTATCTCTTCCTGAATGCCTGGTCAAGTTTCCTGTAGTTTTCTCTTATTTTATTTTCAGATACAACTAGCAACGGCGAGCCCATTTTATCTGAGAGGTCGACAAGATCAACGTTCTCGAGGGCCAGTCGACCATTGTGGTTTTCAAATGGATGGAAAACAAAGGCAGTCATGATTTACATGAATGTATATGCATGGAATATTAAATTTACTGGAATGGCACATTGCAGGGATTGGAACCTAAATTTAAATTTACAGGAGGAATTTGGCTGTGTGCTGAGCAGGGATCAGGTGAACCAGGTCATTAAAAATTTCAGTGACAGTATATCAATAGGTGCTTATTGCGATCAAGATGCTATTGACCAGGTGAATCCACAAGTCGCAAGAACTGCTGCCAGTATTGTTAAGCCGTTCATCTTCCTCTATGTTCTTAAAAATCGTGGAAAATTCCATAATATGGTACAAACAGAAGATATCAAACTTACTGATGACACCATACTCAGGTATTTCAAAGGTAGCCGGATAAGCATGGATGGTTTGCTTGCACTCATGACTGAAATCAGTGACAATTCTGTTGCAAATTACTTTCTGGACAGGATCGGCATTGATAAGATGAATCAATTCCTCAAGGAAGAAGGATATCCGGACACATCATTCGGGAGACGGTTCCTTGACTCCGATGCAAGGATGCACGGAAAAGAAAACTATACTTCGGTTACTGATCTTTACAGGCTTTATCATGGAATCATAAGCGGAAGCATCCTAGGAGCAGAGGATCGAAATCTATTCATCAGCATAATGAGGGCTCAGTTCGACAGGTCAAAATTTGCGCTCTATCTCCCTGAGTCCATAGAATCAGGAGGGAAGAGCGGTGTTCTGGAAAACGTCTGGAATGATCTGATCTTCTTCAGTCATAATGGTAGCAGTGTCATACTCATTGGCCTTACTGAAAATTTGCCCGGCCCAATTGCAAGGGATTTCCTGCCCGCGTACTCTTTCCATTTCATAAAGGAAAGGTATCCAGAACTTCTTCAAGACTCACTTTAAAAATCCTGTTAGAGTTTTTTTGCCATTTCTGAAAGGAAAGCGTCAATCTGCCTTGGTAAGGTCTCCCCGGGTTCAGTAGAATTGTTGATTATAATGCTGAATGAAACCTGCGGCTTTTCCATGAAACCTGTTAGAGAGGCACAGTATCCTATGCTACCGGTTTTCGCGTATATGCCGAGATGTGAAAGGCCTGCGAGCCTCTTCTGGAGAGTACCCTTTCCAGGAGTTGGCAGCAACCGGAGGAATTCACCATCTCCATTCTCCCGTATGGTATGAATAAGAGACGCAAGAAGATCCGTCTTAAGCAGATTCAACCTCGACAGCCCTGAACCATCGGAAATAGCTATGCCATCAGTATCCAAACCCAATTGATCAAGAAAATTCAAGATTGCCCGTGTACCGTTCTTCCAGCCCCCTTTCTTTCCTGTCGACTGGTGCCCTATATATTTTTGAAGTATTTCTGCCGAAAAATTGCAGGACACTGATTCCATATGGGAAATCACGTCAACCAGGTTTTCTGAATGCAGTACTTGATCCTGATCTTTTGCTGTTCCCTCCTGTGAAAAGTAATTGACAGCCGCCTTCACCGCAGAATCAAATAGTCTGGCCGGGTTCCTTGCTGGTTTGTGCCCTGAGCCATGAGGATTCACCAGTCTTGTTATATCCAGGGGTCCGGTTCCCTTTGGGACACTGCCTTCATTGACAGAGAAAGGGGAAATTTTGGACTGGTACGTATATTTACGATCCTCCAGTTCCCACGTTGGGACATAAGCAACAGAATCTATTGGTGACTTCCCGAAAGTGATTTCCGGAAATTTTCCAAGGTTTCCCGAGAGTTGTCCAATTATGTCCTTAAGAGTTGGCCCGTCCAAAAGTGGTGTTGGGTCCCCCGAAACTGAAAGTCTGCCTTCATCAGCTGCGAATGTGGTCTTGAATCTGAAGTCCTTTCCAAGAGTCCTGTAAGCAGCATATCCCGTGACAATTTTCATGTTGGAGGCTGGCATCAGGGACAGTTGGCCATTTTGTGAAGCTATGGTGTTACCCTTGCTGTCTAGGAAAGTATAGGCAAAGATCCCTTTCATTCAGACCCCATGTATCTTGAAAATTATTAAAGTATCATTGGAAGGAGGTCAGTGGTTCACCAAAATGAATTTCATCCCGAACGACCTGGCTAGGTCCCCGTCAAGGTCATCCCTGTCGCCTATGTATACAGAATTCGGTATATCAATATCATATTTTTCCATGGCCTGTTCAACCAGCCCGGGTTCTGGTTTGCGGCACCTGCAATGTTCCTCAGGCGTATGGGGACAGATGAAGGCATCGTCAACGTGGACGCCCATTGCATCCATCTCACTGAAGAGAGCACTGTTAAAATCGTCCATCTCTTTTCTTGTGAAATATCCTCGGTTAAGCCCAGACTGGTTAGATACCAGGAAGACATAATAACCTCTGGATTGGTATTCCCTGAGGACTTTCACAGTATCAACGTACACGAAAAGATCCTTGGGGTCGTGGCAGTAAGGACAATCCCTGTTCAATGTTCCGTCCCTGTCCACGAAAACTGCGGGTCTTGCCATTCTCACTGTTACCTTAAGCTTCCCCTATAGCCTTAAGCTTTCTTTCTACAGTGTTTTCAAGATCCAGCCGGTGATCAACTTTCACTATTGTCTCAATCCTCTGGAATCCCTGTGATACTATGTATGCCTCTACCTTTGAAATCACGCTGAAGATTTCGTCCAGTGTCCTGCCCTCAAGGACCGTGGCCATGCTGTTTGGATAACATTTTAGGCCGCTTTCTTTGAGCTTTGACACTGCAGCCTTTATGGTTTCTCCGGCGGATACTCCTTTCCCAATGGGATAGAAAGTAACATCTGCGATAATCATGGTGGAAAATTGCCCTGTTGAATAAAAGATTGATCACTTCGACCATTTTTCGCCACAGTAGGGGCATGGTTTCCTCTTTCTTTTCCTGGTTGAACCGCATGCCTTGCATACATACCAGGTGTGGGAACCATTCCATCCGGCAATTGAAATTGCAATGACAGATGCAAATGCAATTGGAAGGTAATATTCAGGCAGAGAAAGCCGCTTCTCTATGGCTGCTGGAAGAGGAATGATCTTCTTAGAGATTAGGTTCACTGTGAATGAGGAATTGTCTACATGAATTATTCCGGTGGAATTCTGCAGTGCATATCCTTGCGGATCGACAACTTCGTAGTTGTACGAGCCAGGCTGGAGAGCCACTGTGATCGTTGCATTTTCTGATCTCATACTGGATCCGGCAATAATTAATTCCCACTGGCTACCCCTAGACATATTGCCATTTTGAAATGTAATATTATACTGAATTCTGAAGAATGTTATGTTGTACTGAGCCTGAGAGGCCGTCAAGTTGATGGTTTCCGGCGAAGACCCATATCCACCTGGCTCAATGACTTTCGCGGTGGCATTTCCTGTTATGTTAGCGTATATTGTAGACCCATTGCTGTAGAGGGAACTGTTACCTATAGAAACACCCCATATCTTTCCGCCGATGCTCCCCTGCCTCAAGATGGTAATTTCATGTTCCATGGGAGCCGGAATTTCGAGAAAGTAGTAGGAAGAGATTAATCCAGAATTATTGAAAGCGTGCTCCTGGCTAACGGACATCTGAGCTTTGATGTCATAATTTCCCGGTTCCAGTCTATTTAACGAATTGAGATGGATAATTTGGCTCCCTGTACTCCCGGGATTGCGGATATTCGTGGTACCTTTCAAGATTACGGAAGTTGAATTGCAAAGTTCCCAGGACAAGTTCAGATTGCCAAGGGCACTTAAATTCCCATTCCACTGCAGTTCAAACTCTCCGGATCCGTTGTCATAAAGCTTAAATCCGCTTATGCCGAAGATTGAATATGGAACTGAAAGTGAATTGAACGTGAAATTCAATGGCCCCCTGACCAACGATGGAAAGGGTGATACTGAGAAATATCCGGTGCTACCAGCCGAAGAAATGCTGAACGTGCCAGCGTAGCTGAAAACGTCCGATAAATTAACCATTTCATAAACAACAGTATGATTTTTAGCATATATCCAGCCGCTTCCTGTGGAATTGATTGAGTTCATGAGGCCATTACCTGCAAGATTTTCTGAGCCGGTTGGTGACACACTGTATCGCAGATCCTGAACAGGAATGCTGTGGGAGAAAGCAGCAACTTTTATTTCCCTTAAGAAGAAAATGCGGGAATTGTGGTTTAGGAAGAACGGATCATTGTAACTTGCTTGATCCAAAAGGGAACTGTCCCCGAGAACGAGGGTTGAATTGTTCAGATCCATGTAGATTTTTCCGGGGTTTGACTGTCCGCTTCCAAGAACGTTTTCAGCTTCGTTCAGTCCCAAGGACGAATTGAAAACTGTGACATTGGAATTGGAAAAATTGTATGAATATGGGCCGCTTCCATAAAGCGAAACTGTATCATTTGAATTGAAGAATTCGCTTATGTTGTATATGGTTATTGGAGTCTGGCTGTTGATCACAGAGATCAGGTAGAAGTTTGTGTTGCTTTCCATCCAGGTCAGATTATGCTCAATCCCGCTGAAATTGACCCTGAAGCTCTGAGTAACCTGCGTTTCTGATAAGTTGTAGGGCAGCCGGTATTCTTCCAGCAGGTTTCCAGCATATCCAATTTTCAGGTAACTGTTGCTTTCATTGTATTTTGAACTATATGTTACATTGATCACCGCTGAGTTTATGTAGGCATCCGTTCGGAGATGAGAGGCAGGCGTCATCGGTATTGTTGAATTGCTTGAACTGTAAGGTGTGTTATACAGGTACTGGTATCCATCCATGAATTCATATGACCCAGATTGCCTGTAAAGGCCATTGACAGTGCTATTCCATATTGATATTTGCGAATGATTGGAGGAGATTCTCAACGAACAGTCGTACGGATTCTGAGAATCTGATATGGATGTATTGACCGTCGAATTTGCCAACCTTGCATAACTTCGGGTAAAAACCAGTGCACCGGGAAAAACCAGAGTTGAATTTTGAAGGTTGAACCTGGAACCTGGCTCCATGTAAATGGAAAAGTTCAGGACCTTGGAATAGGAAGCATTGTCAAGTGAAATTCTTGAATTCGCAATTGAAAGGTTTCCGTAAACAGTGATTTTAAGCGTGGTTTCGTAAAGGCTCTCCAATCGCAGATTTTCATTGGATATGGTATAGTTATTACCTGCTTTCACAGTAACATTGCCCGTAAGGTAAAAAGTTGAACTGCTACCAGAACTGGAGTATGCATGGTGGTTCGTAACCGCAGCTGGGACATCACCGACTGGTTGACCCGAATGTATAGAAGAAGGCATATGAAACAAAAGACAAGCAAGTAATATCGTTGTGAACCAGATCCGAGGATTTTTGTCCAGTAATCGCCATTTTCCCATAGAGCGGTTATACCTATTTTGGTCGATTATTTTACATTTTTGCTGGAGAAACCCACATTATGGGGATAAAATAAACACTTGTTGTTTACAAATTTACTAAATAAACTGCTTTCCAAATAAACTTTTTATCTCCTGCTTTATTGAAGGAGCAACTGGATAAATTCCATTGACTAAAGCTGGTCTTTCAGCAGCAAGACTGTAGAATCCTTCATCTCACGGAACAGCTTGCTTTTCTGGGAGAGAAAACGTATATGCGCACGGTCAATGTTCCAGGCCATATTGTCGCTGACATCAGCCATTTTCAGGTATTCCTTGAGGATAATTGATTCCAGGATTGCCTCCATGAGGATGATGTAGTTATTCCTGTTGTAGCTTACTGGCTTTATGTGGGAGAATTTAGACCCGAAGTAAGACAGGAAAAAGAGCCAAGGTCTCGAACTCCCTGCAATATCCCTGATAATTTGCCTAATTGCCTTCAGGTCGTTCATTGAGTGGTTGCAGGAAATGATCAGGTCCCTCATGTGCCGGTAAGATTCCCCAAATGATTTTTCCTGATTCAATGGAAATTGCCTGATGCTCGCCATCTCCCTCTTGAACTGGTCATCGCCCTTTAGAATATTTGTGGGACAGGCAAATACGCCATAATTTATTGATACACGTGAAAAAAGGTCTATATCCTCGCCGTTAGATAGATTTCTCCATCCGCCAACCTCTGCAATTATTTCCCTGCTGACCAGTGTTAGCTCAGAATAGTAAAGCCGCTTAAGCTTGAATTTGAGGAAATCGTGGAGTACATCAGAATATGCTATGGGGTAGACAACGCCGGTGTTGAAAGGAACAATGAATTTTCCAGTGGAATAATTGAATGAGATGCTTTTTCCCTGGCCAAAGGATTCCAGGTTAGATTCCAGGAGAACAAGGCTCTGGCATGACTTCCTCAGTTCCCTGAGCACTGGTTGAAATGCTTCGGGCGCACGCTTATGTGAAACGACGATCTCGAATTCCCTGCCAAGCTCCTCTGCAATTGCATTGATGCTTCGGATGGAATCTACAAATCGGGGGTTGACCTCCAGGGCAGCGCCTATGAAACTAATGGTGTAATTGTAATCTGTTGGCTTCAGGGTGTCAGAATCCCTTTGAAGCAAGGCTTCCTGTGGGTCCACTCAAAAACTTATGCAGTCCAATAATATAATCTTGGCTGTAACCAAGCAGCGGTTAAGGTTTTAATTATTGAATTAGTATATACAAAGAGCATCATTATAAGATAGAAATCTGCTGGAAATACTTCGGTACAGGACCCCGCAACCGAAATTAGGTCCCATAGTTTGCACATGTTTTTCAGATTATGTGGGTAAATTTATGCAGCCATAATCAGATAAGTGGCCTGCAGGCTTAACCTGAAAACAGAAAAGGTTGTGCTGCAGCTTCAGTATAATGAAAGTTCATTCCATACTCTTTTCAGGTTCTCTTCAAGTTTTGAAAAGACGTCCCCGGTCAGGGGGTTGTTCCTTATGAGGTCCCTCATATACTCAACATTGTAGTTGGTTACCGACCTTGAAAGATCAAGTATCTTCTCATATTCTTTGGTTCTTGGAACCTGGTCAAGGTCAGAAATTTTCCTTGCGAGCAGGGACAGTATGTATGGTTTCACAAAGAGTTCAGAAACCTGAGCATCAAATTTTGAAGACTCCTGAGTAACGAAGTTTGCGCCGTTGAAAAGTTCCTGGATGACCTCGTCATAACCTTCCCGGCAGATATCAGTGATGATGTTGACGGTCTTTCTTGGCTGCTCACCTGCTTCTGGTATAATCCCAAGTGACACAACCTGATTCCTGAATTGTAGCATTGGTGTTTTCGCCATTGAAAATTCAATGGTCTTTTCTCTGTTTTCCAGGCTTGAAATGATCCTGCGGTTCATGGTGGTGGTATGGTTCAGCACCAGGAAATCATAATCTTCCAGCATGCTGCCTATCTTAGCAGGCCTTTCCTCCTCTGTCACATCCAGTTCATGATTGTTGGAAAGCATCAACTGCACAATAATGTCAAGGACCTCATTTTTGGCAGAACATACAAGCACTTTCATGGCTTCAGACCCTAAAATTTGAGCCGGAGGAGCTTGAGGTCGGGATAGAGTTCCCTCTTGATTATCTCGTCTATGCCTGCCCCTTCTTCCTGAGATTTTAGGCAGAATCTCACAGTTTCCTCATGGCTTATCTCAATCTGCGTGCCATCCTTCCTGTACACAAGCAGGGTTCCTAGGTTCTCGCAGTCTATTCCCATTCTTATGGTGTATTGGTCATTGGAAATCAATATTATGCTTTATCAATCCATTGGGTAGTGCCATCTAAACGTGAGAATAAAGTGATAATTTCCTACTTGGCCCTACTGGCACCCAATAAAACCTTCTGGCTTTTGGCCGCGAGAAGCAGGCCCAGTGCCAGGAATGTATTGCCCAGGAGAATGAGGTAATTGGGCAGATACAGATATTGACTAACAGTGTTTGACACGAAATAATAGTCGAAGCTGAATATTGGGAAATCAAAAGGATTTCCTGAGCTGTAGGCCATGGTACCACCGGGAATAGTCGCATAAGGATTCAACCCTCCAAATGCAACAATTTCAGGGTGATATGACATCACTATGAGGAAAGAAAGCCAGATTATGCCGAAGGCTGTAAGGGCATAGGCGCCTGTCCCTGATCCCCTTCCCAAAAAGAATACGTATCTGAGTAAACCGAGTACGAAGAAACCCCAGGCAAGCGTTATGTACAGTGGTGACGGTGAAGTCAGCATTGTGCCTATTGTGTCGTTGATTATCCGGTAAATTGATAGCGGGAGATATGATGAAAACATGCCGAGGAGGGTGAGGAGAATAAAGAGGGCAATGGATGTAACAACAAGCGGAATTGACTGGCTGGTTTCATTGCCAAGGCTTATGGCACGGACTACTATTGCAGCTATGGATACAATAAGGATAAAAAGGCCCAGTGGCAAAATGGTGCCATATGGGGAATTGAAAACCAGATAGTTGCCCAGTAAGGCATTCAGCCCGCTGCCCATGAATGCCATGGCTGCAAGGTAGAGGCTCACAGGAGTTGCCCTGTTGGTTGTTGCCCTTGCCGGCCTCTTCTTCCTGTTCCCTGTCTTAGAGGGCAAGCCATTCTTTTCAGAAAGGCTCTGGGTATAACTTTGAAGCCCGGTTTCCCCATAGAATTCATCACTTACCACAACTATGAGGACTGGTGCTTTCATGTAAGATAGCATGGATCTGTCAAACAGTGCCCTTATGGGCCTTTCTGTTCCGTTGATTTCATCACCAAGGGCATCCTTGATGGCCGGCTCATCTATTGTGTAGACTGTGATAGAATCTGAATTGGATTTCTCAACTTTCTGGTAAATATTGTCCTTGTTCAGGACCTGGATTTTGTAGCCATGGAGCCGGAGGACACGGTATACCTTCTCAGCAAAACTTCTGGAGTTCTTGAGGTCCCTGCTCTTGATTACCTGTATTCTTGGCCCTCTGGAAGCCTTCATGGATTCTTCTATCTTGCGTACGACTTTCAGTTCGTTTACGCCCACCGCCTTGTCAGCCTCAGAATCCTGGCCCTTGAAATTCTCTTCTTCCGGTTTTTCAGGAGATGGCCCATCCCATTGTTCCTCAATCTTGTTTGATTCCTCTGAATGGTCTGGTTCCAGAACTTATCATCTCCGTCGTTTAATTAATATTGAACATTATTAAAAGTTTAAGCACGATGCTAGGCGAAAAAATAAGATTATTGGGGCGGCTTGGCCTCAACTTTTACTGATTTCCAGTCGCTCCTGACAGCTGTCTTGCCAAGCTTCTTCTGGATATAATTATACGCGGAAAGTGCAGCTGAAGAACCCTGCCCTGCGGAAATCACGGCCTGCTTGAATGGAATGTCCGTGACATCGCCTGCTGCGAATACGCCCTCCTGGCTTGTAAGCCCAAGCTTATCTGTGATAATCTCGTTGTTCTTTGTAAGCTCAACAAGCCCTTTCACGAAGTCTGTTCTTGCAACATACCCCATTTCAACAAAGAGCCCCTCGACCTTGAGCTCTCTTGAATCCGGGTTCTCTTTTGCATTGCTCTTAATTGATACTGTATTTACTGTCATTTCCCCTTCGATCTTTTCCACGCTGTAGTTGATGAGGAATTCCACATTTTCCTTATCCCTGAGCTGCTGGTAAAGCTCGTCATCCTGGCTTATCCTGGAGCCCTTGTAAACAACATATAGCTTCGATGCAATGCCTGAAAGGTAAACTGCAGCCTGGAGGACATGTTCGCCTATTCCCACAACTGCAATGGGCTGCTTCTTGTAAAGTGGCCCGTCGCATACGGCACAGTAAGAGACACCCCTTCCCTTGAAGGCCTCTTCTCCCGGGACATCCAGGTTCCTGGGTGTTTTCCCAAAGGCAAGTATGAGCGCAGTGGAAACATACTCCTGGTTTCTAGTCTTGACTGAAAAATTCCCGTTTTGAAGTTTGCTGACCTCTGTGACTTCATCATAAACGAATTCAGCTCCATAGGCAGCAGCCTGCTGCTGGAACTTGTTCATCAATTCAAAGCCGCTGATCTGCGCAAATCCGGGATAGTTCTCAATGTCATCTGTCAGCAGAGCCTGTCCGCCAATATCCTTTGAAATTACTAGGGTGCTAGCGGCCTGCCTTGCAAGGTAAAGTGCAGCAGTCAGCCCTGCCGAAGCTGCGCCTATGACTATGCAGTCGTAGTTATCCTGGGGCAATTCCAACACCAGATCCCCTAAAGGGCCATGTGCTTCTGAATCTTCTGTTCCAGGAATGGCTTGGGCACAGCGCCGATCTGGGAGTCAACCATTCTGCCTTTCTTGAAGAACATTATTGTGGGGATGCTCCTTATCATGAACTTCTGGGAAACCATGGGGTTCTCGTCCACATTGAGCTTTCCGAATGAGACTTTCCCTGCATAATCTGAAGCAAGCTCCTCAATTATTGGGGATACATACTGGCACGGCCCGCACCATGCTGCCCAGAAATCTACTACCATAAGGTCAGCCTTCTGGACCTGCTCAGTGAAATTCTGATCGGTGAGTTCCATAGGCTTTTTGCTTGCGCCTTTTGAAGTGTCGTGTTCGCTCATCATGCTGTGTAATACTTTTTCCCTTATTTGATCTATGTTTCTGTCTTCCATACAATTAACCTCTAATTTTTGTGTTCCTGCTTAAGGAGACAACTCTGTATTTCAGACTATATTTAATATTTTTCGATATTGTCAATTTACCACAATATCGATATACTACCTTTGCATTACTGTATCATGGTTTCATTTTCATCACTAATCAAAAGCAAAGCCAAATGCTCAGATCTTCTTTCATGCTTCCTGGACCTCAACGAGCTTGAAGTCAGGATATTCTACTCTCTTCTGGACAAGGGAGCATCCACGCTTGATGAGATATCCGACCTTGTATCAAGAGACAGGAGCACAGTTTTCAGGAATTTGCAGAAGCTTGTTTCCCTTGGCCTCATATCAAAGGAGATGCCTTCACTTGAGAAAGGTGGCAGGATTTCCGTCTTTGTTCCTTCGGATATACCTACCATCAAGGAAATTGTCACACAGAGAATTGACAGCCTCAAGCGAAGCATGGATTCCTTCCTGGATGAATTCGAGGAGAGGATGAACCTTGAAATGGTTATTTACGGGAAACCAAAGGAAACCCCGCAACTGAAAGGTGTTAAAACCATCTAGAACAAAAAGGTTTAACAAAATAAGTATTTACAGGTCAATGGAACAACTGCCTGCAATTTCTGCCCGAGACGTGCATAAAAGTTACGGTTCACTCAAAGCTGTTGATGGCATATCTTTTGAAGTCCATGTGGGCGAAGTGTACAGTTTTCTTGGGCCCAATGGAGCCGGTAAAACCACTACGGTGGAGATGCTTGAGGGGATAAGGAAACCGGACAGCGGCAGCATAGCAGTTTTTGGAGAGATGCCCTGGGTCTCTGCATCCAAATTGCGAGGCAGGGTCGGAATCATGCCTCAGGATTTCCGATTTATAGAGAGGATTACCCCAAGGGAGGCTATAAAGTATTATTGCACCCTTTTCGGCGTGCCTGACAAATCTGCCGAACTTCTTGACCTTGTTGATCTATCTGAGGTTCAGAACGTCTATTTCCAGAATCTGTCCGGGGGGCAGAAACAGAAAGTTGGCATATGCCTGGCCCTTGTGAATGAACCTGAGCTTGTTTTCCTGGATGAACCCACTACGGGGCTTGACCCAAAGGCAAGACGGAAGATCTGGGACCTCATAAGGAAACTGAAGGAAGAGGGCAGAACCGTGATCCTTACAACCCACTATTTGGAGGAAGCCCAGATGCTTGCAGATCGCGTGGCAATAATGGACCACGGCAAAATCATCATTGAAGGAAGCCCTTCAGACATAATCAAGAAGATGGGCAAGGGAAGGAAACTAGTGCTCCGGTACAGTGATACGCTTTACAAACACCTTGCTGATGAGTTGAAGCTTGAATGCTCCAGATCCGGCGAAAATATAAATGTGAGTGTCAACAGCAACCAGGATGTTCTCAATGTCCTGGAATTTGCCAACCAGAATAACATTGAACTTACCAGCCTTTCTCTCAAGGAGGATACGCTTGAGGACATATTTGTTGATCTAATAACCGAACAGGAGGAGGCCCAATGAAGCTTAAAAACATCATCGCAGACCTGAAGGTGTATTCCAGGAATTACATGCGAAGCACAACTGCCATATTTTTCGTATTCATATTCCCGCTCATCCTGATGCTCCTTTTCGGATCTATTTTCTCCGGAAGTTCCACAAGTGCAGTCCCCCTCTATGTCCAGAATCTTGATTCTTCCGGGAACATGTCCAATACCTTTATTGACACCCTCAATTCAACTCACTTTGTTGACATCACGATGATACCAGACAATGTGAATATTCGTACATACATTTCACAGCATTCCATATCTGCGGCCCTTCTGATACCTGCAAACTTTACTTCCTCATATCTGCAGGGGAATCATGTGGACCTCGTATACTACAACAACCCTGCTGTGTCAACAAGTTCAGTGGCCCAGCAGGCCATCTCAGTAACAGTGCAGCTATTCAACAGCCATTTTGCGCATCAAAACCAGACCATCGCACTTCTCAGCTCTTCGGTAACTACGCACGCTGCCAACTACATCGATTTCCTCATACCCGGCCTTATCGGGCTGGTTATCCTGACTTCCCCCATGTTCTCCATGACATATATTGTGAGTTCATACAAGAAGGACAAAATATTCAGGCAGCTCTCCCTGACACCTCTGACCAGGTCTGAGTGGTTTCTTTCCAAGTTCATCTGGTATCTCATAATTTCAGCTATTTCCGCAATCATGATCATAGCTGTTGGAGTTTTGCTGTTCCATTCATCCCTATCCCTCTCTCTGTATATGATCCCATTCCTTGTCATTGGGGTGTTCATGTTCACTTCGCTTGGAATACTTGCTGGCTCCATATCCCGTTCAGAAGAAAGTGCATCAGTCGTAGGCAACATCATTACTTTCCCGATGATGTTCCTCTCAGGAACTTTCTTCCCCATCGAGATTATGCCGGGCTGGCTGCAGTCTGTGGCCCATGTGCTTCCGCTTTTCTATATCATCGACGGCCTGAATTCAGTGACCATATATTCCAATTTCAGCTCTGCAACTCTTGACCTGGTGGTCAGCATTGCGGTCGCAGCGGTGATATTCGGCCTTACCGTGCTGAAATTCAACTGGAAGGAGCAATGAACCATCGCCATTGCCTCCGGCGGGGAGGATAATCAATTTATTACAATCGGAGGCATATATTGGAACATGAGAGTTCCTGTTCTTTATGGCCAGGGCGAGGTTGGCGGATTCGGGAGTGAGGTTGGCTATATATTCAAAAGATTCTCCTGGAATTTCTCTGAGAACTGGGATGGGATAGCGGAAGCAGACTTCCCGGATGCACCGGCTGATTTGAAACAGGAACTTCTTTCATTTCTTGAACCTGAAGAGGTGGATTTCTCTCCAGAAGAAAGATACAGGCATTCACTAGGAAAATCTTCGCCTGAAATTCTCATGGCAAAGCACGGAAAGATCACAAGAATTGTGGATGCAGTTGTGTATCCAAAGGAAGGCCGGTCACAGCAGATCCTCTCTGAACTGCACAAGCGCGGATTCAATGCCATCATCTATGGCGGCGGGACATCGGTATCA
>JAKAUW010000079.1 GCA_021817455.1 Thermoplasmata archaeon
ATAGCACAGTGTTCACCAGCATGGCAGCTTCTGGAAACGGTACCATAGGCCTTAACAACCCCAATCCGGAATTCCCTACCATAAGTCCAATACTTGCAGGAAACCTCTTCTTTTATGGAAACAACACCGTAGTTTACCAGATACATGACAACCCGTCACTGGCAACAAATATCCTACTGAGCAACGGAACCCTGAACCTGTCCGTGGCAAAAGGAATCAACGTGTCAGTTTACAGGCCAGCACCTGAGGACGTACGGAATGTCAATATCACAAACTCCAACTACACCAGTGCCGGCCTTGGAGACCAGTTTGAGGTAGAAGCATCATCCACAATAGTGCTCTTGCACAACAGCACATTCAGAGCTTCGCTGTTCGCGCACCATGCAACTGTTTCAGTAAACAACACGACTGGAATGATCTCCATAACAACAAATGGAAATGCACAGATCAGCTTTGTTGCCCCTCCAGGGCTTCAGCAGATCAGCCACCCGCTTGCCAAAGCAATTGAATATGCGGTGGAACACGGGAGGCTGGCAGCGCTGGTGGTTCTTGGTACACCGGGCAGCAATAATACCAACATCTCGGTCAGCTACAACAGCACAATGTCAATCAACATACAGAATGTCAACACTAACAGTGTCACCATAAAGGTCAGCTCAACCTCTTCACACGAGGGAACGAATTTTGGAATTTTCGTGCCCAATGGTGTCATCTCAAACAACTCAAAGATTGTTGTTACCTTTGATTCAAAGAACACAGTGACCGTAAGCAATATCTCCTCTGTGATAAATGCAACAAGCACTACGCAGGCTGCGATCTATAAGGTCAGCGTAAGTGGGGGTACCCTAATAGTGGTGCACGTGCCACACTTCTCGAACCACACCATAGAGATTTCTACAGCCGGTACACAGACGGGACTTCCGGGACTGCCTGGTAATGAGTCTGTCTATGTAATCGGCGGAGCCATAGTGGTTGTTGCCCTAATAGGAGTGGGCCTTGCAATGAGAAGGAGGAAGTAATCCAATTACTTCCCATTTTTTTTATTTTTGAATTCTTGTCCCAGATTAAGAGTATTCATTCAAAGCAACGGCATCAGAATTTCCTCAAATGAATCTGTGGCTTAAGTGAAAATATCATCTCTGAAAACTATAAATACTAGATGATTCTTAACCCACGTGGAGGTGTCCCATAGTGATCAGCTTCATTAAAAGGCGCGACTACGACGATGATGAAGAAAGTGATGACAACGATGACGATTTGTAAATATTTATCAACCTCCTTTTTTAAGATTCTACAACCGAGCCTGACCATAGGTTGAATTTTTATCATTAAACGCATTAAGGCATACTTGGAAAAAGTTCCACGGGACCCAACTGTATTCGATTTATTGCACCCTAGCATAGGCAGTCTCCTGAAGGAGAGGGGCATTCTTGAACCCACTGAACCACAGGCAAAGGTTATACCGCGGATCCTTGAAGGAAAGGATGTGCTTCTTTTGTCCCCAACCGGGACAGGAAAAACAGAGGCAGCGATTTTCCCTATTTTCCACAAAATACTAACTCACCGTCCGGAACCTGTCTCCACTATATTCATCACGCCCCTTAGGGCTTTGAACAGGGATATGCTGGAAAGGTTAATCAGATATGGTAAAGAACTTGGAATCCGGGTACAGGTCAGACACAGCGACATATCTGAATCTGCAAGAAGGGAAATAGTTAACCACCCTGGGGACATATTAATTACAACTCCGGAAAGCCTGCAGATCATGCTAAATGGAAAGAGGCTCCGAGAAATTATAAAAAACGTAAAGTACGTTGTAGTTGACGAGCTTCACGAGGCAGCGCAGAATGAGCGGGGATCACAGTTTGCCATTGCCCTTGAGAGGCTCAAGGAACTTGCTGGGGATTTTCAGAGGATAGGCCTTTCAGCAACCATTGGTAACGCGAAAGAACTATCACATTTCCTGTCTCCGTCCAAAGATGTAACTATTGTCAGGTCCAGCCTAAGAAAGAAAATGGAGATTGCTGTAGGGATACCCCCAAGGGCTCCGGAAGAAGTTGCAGAAGCCATGGGGTGTGATGAGGGTTATGCCGGAGCCATCCTCTATATTTGGGACATGATCCAGAAACATCATGGAACACTTGTCTTCGTAAATACCAGAAGTGCAGCAGAAGACATTTCCTTCAGGCTGAGGCTCTATGTTGATGACCCTTCCGTGCAGGTTCACCATGGTTCACTGTCCCGAGAAGCGAGAGAGACTGCAGAAGCCGATTTCAAGGCTGGAAAGATAAAAGCCCTGATTTGCACCTCGTCCCTTGAGCTTGGGATAGATATAGGAACAGCAGACCTCGTTCTTCAGCTCAACTCTCCGAGACAGATAAACAAGTTAATCCAGAGGGTGGGAAGATCCGGCCACTGGATAGAAAAAATATCACTTGGGAAAATTGTCTGCAGCGATATTATTGAGCTTGAGGAAGCGACTGCAATTGTTTCGCATATTCTTACCGGGCATCTTGAGGACATCCTCATAAGAAAGAATTCACTGGCTACGCTTGCGAACCAGCTGATCCTCCAGTCAAAGTTCTTCCAGAAAATCGATCTGGACCAGTATTACAAAGTAGTAACGTCATCATATCCCTTCAAGGGCCTTGCCAGGGTGGAATATGACAATGTTGTTGATTTTCTCGTCTCCACCAGGAAACTCTGGAAAGAGGATAATTTTGCAGGAAAGAGGAAAGGCGTCCTGAATTACTACATTGAAAACATTTCCATGATTCCAGGCGAGAAGAACTTCAAGGTTATTGACATGGTGAATAAGAAG
>JAKAUW010000052.1 GCA_021817455.1 Thermoplasmata archaeon
AAACTGTTCGAAATGCTCAAAAATAACGGCGCTGATTGCAGGCTTGAGGTAATACCCGGAATAGCGGATGATTACCCGGAAGATTCTGAAGGCTTGCTTGAGAAAAATCTTGAATTCCTGCTTGGAAATAGTTCCTAAACTTGGATGATTAACTCATTCTTTTGAATCAAGCTTTTTGGAAAAGTGCTTTTCACCCCACTTAACCCAGTCTATGCGTGAAATCAAAATGGTGATTACGATTGCAATGGCAGCAAACACCACTCCGGCAATTACCAGTTCGACAATACTTGCCTGGTCCCTCCCAAGCAAAAAATCGCCGAATACTGTGTTAGTCAGGAAAAATGCACCATAAACAACCATCAATGTTATGGCGGACTTCCCAGCCAATAAGGCAATGAAGAATTTCAGCCTGTTGTATCGCCCGAGCCCCAGGGGGACGTAAACTATGTCATCAGGAATAGGGGTGGCGGCAGCAAGGAACACCACAACCCATGCATATCTGGCAATAAATGTGTGGAATGTAGTCAGGTTCTTTCTCGCGCTCTCTTTTATAACTCTGGAACCCGTGTAGAAAGACTGGAAAACTACCATTTTGCCAATTGCAGCGCCTGTTGCGCTGGATAGAACAAGGAGGGCAGCATCAAACTGGCCGCTTAGTGCTGCAAATAGAATAAGAAGAAGGTAAGGCACAGGAATAAAGACTATAAGGTTAGTCCCAAAACTAAGCGCGAATATCCCCAGATATCCAAGGGAAATCAATGCAGCGTCAGGTATGCCAAACACGATTCGATCGAATAAACATTTTTTGAAGCTTAATAACCTTGAACCTTAATTTTGGTCTAATAAATGATAATATTGTCTGAACCAGAAAATGGTCTGGCATGTTCAAAAATGCTGCTGCCTGTAACGACTGTGGACAGGCAGATCACTTTAAGGTCTTTGACATCAATATGTTTGTGACTTGGTAATCCAAGCTCTGGTATAACGAAAAGGCGACTTTGTTATGACCGAAGACGTGCAAGGATATTCTGTCGTAACCGAGATTTTTTACAACTTTTTCAAGCTCTTGCATGGCTCTTTTCCCGTATCCTTTTCCCCTGAATTTTTCGCCCACAGTAATGTCATAGATGAATGCGCCTGGTAGGTCGTTCTCGACACGTATGGCTACCCATATTGTGCCAACCCGCTCTTTTCTTTTGCTATCCACTATTTTATAAATATAATTGTCCTTAGAATCCTTGCCATCCGGGAGCAGGCTTTTGAATTCTCTCCTGGACCTTTCAAGCGATCCCTCTTCGGGCCAGTTTCCAGACTTTACCTTCTCTTCGGCATAGTTCTTCACAGATGCATCCACGAATGCTAAAAATTCTTCTTCAGTGACTGGAACAAGGTTTACCATTGCATTCATGAGACATATTAGTATATTAAACAAACATGAAATGGCAGAAAGAATTGTAGGAGGTTTGTTGCCTTTCCCGCAGTCTCAGTTCCAAGCCTCCGTTTTCGGTTTCAACTTTCTTTAAGGCTGAAAACTCTCACTCTGGTATCCTTGTAAGCAGGAGTCTTCGTAGGCGGATCGAATGTGGCTGGAGTTAGTACATTGGTGGGGAGGTCATGGTAATGGAAAGTGGTGAAAAGAACACCCGGGGGGACATCATCATTTGATCTCACTTTCCCCCGAATTTTGCCGGTCTTGGACTCAAGAACAATTTCCTCACCATCACTGAAGTGCTCTTTCTGCAGATCAGAAGGATTCATCTCAATGTTTCCGCCACCTTCCAAAAATTCAATTACCTTTGATCTCGATGTCATGGTGGATGTGTGGTAATGTTCCCTCTGCCTTCCTATTATAAGAGAATATGGGTAGATATGCAGTTCTGATGGATCCTTCTCTCTCCATGAAATGATCCTGAACTTTCCCCTGCCTCTAATGAACGTGTCTGAGTGGAGCAGTTCAGTACCCATATGATGTTGATCCTTGACCGGCCACTGGAGCCCCCTCTCTCTGAGGCGGCCATGGCTTATGCCGGCATAAGATGGGATAAGGGAAGAAATTTCATCCATAATTCCTGAACTGGAACTGAATTTCATGTCGTAATTCAGCCTTTCTGCAAGTTCAGAGTAAATTTGCCAGTCCGGCTTTGCTTCCCCAGGAGGATCAAGTATCTTGTTTACCAGCTGGACTCGCCGCTCTGTGTTTGTGAAAGTCCCGCTCTTCTCGAATGCGGATGCAACCGGGAGAACTATGTCTGCATATTCGGCAGTCTCAGTCATGAATATGTCCTGCACAGAGAGGAAGTCAAGCTTTTCCAAGGCAGCAATGGTGCCTGAAGTATCGGGGTGTGATCTCACAGAATTTTCCCCCGAAATGTAAAGAAACTTAAGCATACCTCTTCTTGCCGCATCAATCATTTCAGTGCTCTTCCATCCCTGGAATTCCGGCAACTCTGAAGCCCAGGCACTCTGGAATTTTTCCCTGGCCTTCTGGTCAAAAAGGGACTGGTAACCGGGAAGTGAACCCGCAACCGAACCCATGTCTGCTCCACCCTGCACGTTGTTCTGGCCCCTTATGGGGCTTAACCCGGACCCAGGTTTTCCTACGTTTCCGGTTATTAGTGCAAGATTGATCAGTGAAGATACATTATCAGAGCCATTCTCATGCTCTGTGATTCCAAGAGTCCAGAATATTATGGAAGGTTTTTCTGTCGCATAGGTAGTAGCAACTTCCCTAATCACATCCTCGTGAATGCCGCTTACTCTGGATGCATATTTTAACGTGAAAGGCGCAAGGCTTTCCCGGTAGAGGTCAAAGCCTTCGGTTCTTTCAGTAATGAAGGTGAGGTCAGCCAGTTCATTGTCCAGAATGTACTTTGCCATTGCAGAGAACAATACTGCGTCAGTTCCAGGCTTCAGCTGAAGGTGCATGTCTGCAAGCCTTGATATTTCAACACGTCTTGGATCAACAACAATCAGGTTCGCGCCCTTTGTGGCCGCCTTTTTTATTTCAGAAGAAAGGACTGGATGAGCCCGATCTACGTTTGAACCCACCATCAATATGGTTTTCGCAAGCTTCACATCCTTCATGGAGTTGGTGGATGCTCCTGCACCCGTTGCATATGACAGCATAGCAGCGGAAGGGGCATGGCAGAGAGTGGCTGACTGGTCCACGTTGTCTGTTCCAACAGCTGCTCTCATGAATTTCTGGAAAGCAAACACATCTTCGTTCGTGGCCCTGTCGCATGCAATGCCTCCAACAGATTGCCTTCCATGGTAATCCCTTGCTTTCTCTATTTCCATGGCCATGATGTCCAGTGCTTCATCCCATGTAGCCCGGCGGAAGACCTCTTCAACGTTTCTTCCATTCAGGGGAGTCCTTTCCCTGAGGTTTCTTCTCACAAGCGGGGTGGTGAGCCTGTCCCCGCTCATTTCAAACTCAAATCCGAACTTTCCTTTCACGCACAGTTTTCCGTTATTGACATCACTCTTGCCATAGCCTCTGGCCCACACGATTCTGCCACCGCTGATTCCATATTCTACGGAGCACCCCACAGCACAATATGGACAAATAGTTACTGCAGTGCGTTCAGCGGGCTCCCAGCCCTTTTCTATCAAAGCACCAGTAGGGCAGGCATCCACACATGCGCCGCAACTTGCGCAGCTCGATTCACCCATGGGTGTATCCATGTCAAAAGCTATCCTTGTCCTCTGTCCTCGGCCCGAAACTGAAATGACTTCATTAACCTGATCGTAGTTGCACGCTATGATGCATTTCCTGCAAAGGATGCACTTTGAAGTATCGAATGAAATGCCAGGGTGACTTGAATCGATGGAAACCTCAAAACTTTCAGTTGGCCTGTTTACTTCAATCCGGTATTCTTCCGCGTAGTTTTCAAGTATGCATTTTTTACCATCTGACCCGACATGTTCAGGATGCTCCTTCATGATCATGCTTAGGAGCCCGTTCCTGTAATCTTCCAGCAAGAGCGACTTCGTCCTGACCTCCATGTTCTCTATGGCTCTGGTAGAGCAAGAAGGAACCAACCTTGGCGGGTTTCCGGTTTCCACCATGCAGAGCCTGCAAACACCATTATCATGTCCAGAATAGGAGCAGAGATTTGGTATTTCAATGCCATTTGCTTTTGCCACATCCAGGATGCTTTGCCCGGTCTGCGCATCAAATGCCGATCCATCAATGCTGATCTTGTATGACATGCCTATACACCACCCTGAAAACAGACTTTGGAGGGGCAATCGCCTGAAATATGCTTCTCCATCTCACCGCTGAAGTATTTGATGGAATCAAGGAACATTTTGGCACTTGCCTGGCCAAGACCACATATTGATCCCCTTGTCATGACATCAGCCGTCTTTTTTGCTGACTCTATGGCGCCAATGGTGGCAGTTCCCTCACTCAAGTCCCTGAATAATTTTGAGAGTTCCTTGGTGCCGTAGCGGCAAGGCATGCACTTTCCACAGGATTCCATTTCAAAGAAGGATTCCACGGTCCTCATAACGTCGACCATGCACCTGTCTTTGGATATTGCAATAAGGGCGCCAGTCCCCATTCCTGCTCCTGCGTCCTTTACTGAATCAAAATCCAGCTTCAGATCTCCATTGCCTGCAGGCAATATGCCTCCTGAAAGGCCACCTGGAAGTACTGCCTTGAGTTCGGATACCTTGGACCCGCCTTTCTGCGCAATAAGAATACCCGATGAGATGCCATATGGCAATGAATAGGCTCCGGGCCTTTCCACATCGCCACTGAGACAGTATAGCTTTTCTCCGGGACCCTTTATTCCAGTCTCTGTAAATTCCCTCAATCTTCCCAGAAAATAAAGCAACGTTTCCACGTTATCTATAAGGGTAGGCTTACCATATAGGCCCACTTCAGCGGGGTAAGGCGGCCTGAGCCTTGGTTCGCTTCTTCTGCCCTCAATGGCTTCCATAAGCGCACTTTCCTCTCCAGTAATATAATAGCCTGGGACTCTCTGGATCATCATTTTCGGGATCTCGAGGAGCCCAAGCGCCCCACTGAGGTATTCCACTGAACTGTCAAAAGCACCCTTCAATATACTCTCGGCTTCCAGATATTCATGCTTTAGGGCAATGATCACGTTTGAGGCACCAACAATGACCGCCGCCAGCAGTGATGCCTCTATGAGGTCATAAGGATTTGATTCTATAAGGATCCTGTCCTTGAATGTCCCTGGTTCCCCTTCATGGGCATTTACAAGAAGATATTTCTCAGTTTCTCTAGATATAAAGACTGCATTCCACTTGACATAGGCGGGAAAGCCTGATCCTCCAAAGCCCCTAAGGTTGAAATCCTTAACAAGTTGAAGGCTTTCATCTTTTCTGTCTTTTTTTATAACATTTATTAGTATCTCAAAACCCCTCATGCTGAGGAAATCTTTTAGATCGTGAACTTCCTTGATTCCAGGTCTGGCAATATGAGGAACCAACTCTTCTGCACTTCCATTTCCAATGTGATAATACTTGCCTTTGGACCAGGCGACTGGCCCATTGTCACAGTGCCCAAGGCAGGGTATTTCTTCCAGGCCCTCATCATCCAACTTCCTGAGAACTTCCTTTTCCGACCCATTCTGCTTCAGAGTGCAGGGGAGCCCCCTGCATAGTTTGGCACTTCCTTGATTTTGCTTGTAGAAGCTCCAGACATTTTCCGCTTCGTAAAGCCTCAATCCATATTTCTTGGCAAGTCTTTTAACCTGTTCTTTGGAGTCCTGATGGTTAAAAGGATCGTTTAACAGTTCATATAGAAATTCTGCTTCATGCCTTAATGCCATTAAATTCACCACCACACCTTTTTTCTTCAGGGAAAGCGTTTTTATGAAGAAATGAGGGTTTGGCCTTCCTAAAGGGAATGCACAACCCTGTGCAGTGGATGTTTTTAAGTTCCGGGATTACAAATTTATTATGGCTAACATATTGGGTCAGGCGGAGAGGGTTTCACTTGCCATGGGCTTTTATGAAGCTCGAAAGCACTTGCATGTATTGGTCCCGCTCCTCCCAGAATTGAAGATGTGAACTTTCCTGGAAAATTTCGAGTTTGGAGTCCCGGATTTCTTTGTGGATGGTTTCAGCTATTTCTGGAGTAACCTCATCATATTTCCCGCACGTAATAAGGGTCGGAACCTTGATTTTATGAAGCTGGTCCGTAAAGTCGATATCCTTGATCAGCCCAATTATGGTGAACTCACTTGGCCCGTTCATCTTGAGATATGTTCCCCTTTCACTGGTCATCAACAGCATCCTGTTAACTTCAGGTGGAACTTCATCCATTCTCAGCAAATGTTGCCTCATGAAATAATTTGATGCTGCGAGGTAATCCGGGTGGTCATAGTTTCCCTTAGCCTCGTGCTCTTCTATGGCTTTCTTATGTTTATCAGGCATGAGGGAAATGAGCCTGTGCATCTCCCTGACAGTTTCCGGCACGCTTGACAGGCCGCTGCTGGAGGTCAGTGTTTTTAGCCGATCCTGATGCTTTATTGCGTAAGCCAGTGCAAGCATTCCTCCCCATGAATTGCCAAAAAGGTTTATCTTGCCCTCTCCAAAGAAGGCTTTCCTGACACCCTCAACCTCTTCAACTGCGTAGTCAAGGGAATAATCCGATTCATTTTTGGGGTAATCTGACTTTCCGCATCCGAACTGGTCATAGAATACTACGTCGAAATCCATTGATGCAAGGTCTGCAATGGGGAGTATATAATCATGAGTTCCTCCAGGTCCGCCATGAAGTGCAAGGAGCTTGTGGCTGTTTCCTTTGCCAAATCTCTTGTAGAAAATTTTGATTCCATTTACAACAATGTAACCCTCTTCAAGTTCAACTTTGTTTCCACTCATTTGAATTCAACTCCAATTGTCCGGTTATTCGTAAAAAACAAGAGTATTATGGATCATTATAAGCTTTCTTTTTGAATCCTTGACTGTTTAATAACCTTAAGTTTGTATATTAACAAACTGTGTTGCATAACTACCCATATGTCCTTGTATTTTCCCTCTTGATGTTGTAATAGAGCACCTTCAGGCCGACTCCCTGGATCATGTAATCAGTCCTTCTTGCCCTTATGATCTCACCCATTACCCGCTTAAGGCCTGAGAAATATATCTCCACTGTCCATCTCTTCCCATATTCATGGATGCGCTTCCATTATTCCTCAATAAATTGAAGATGCTCCTGGAATCATATGCCTTGTCCGCGAATACCCTGTGTTCCGATCCAGTGATAAGTTTACCGAACTGAGTGGCATCATGGCTGTTTTCCCTGGTGATGAAAATGCGGTATGACATGATCCTTTCAGTGTCTGCAGAGACATGAAGCTTGATCCAGCCCTTCCTCTCCTTTGCCCATTTGTTGGAGATGCAGTTACCTCTCATAGTGCTCTTGAAGCCTGTTGAATCCACTGCAACAGAAGAGGATGGATTCATGATCTCAGGCACTTTGTTCCTCCTTATTCTTCTGAAGATTGAGGCGTAAGATATTCCCGGAATACCTAGAATTTCCTGGAATATTCTCATGTATGATTCCAGGGATCTGAATGATGCATTGAATACCCCCCTTATTCTAGACAGGATCTCAATGATCTTATCCGGAAGAATAAAGGGTCTTCCGTTCTTCCCCCGGTTCTGATACTTCAGATCATGCCTGTATGTCCCGGTATCCCCGAGGTCAAGGATATCCTTCATGCGTCTGACAAGCGATTCATTGTACAGGGCCATATCCTTTTATTATCCCTCTTTCCATGAACTATTGGGTTGTTGTCTTGCACAAACAACGTCCATCCTATTTTCAAGAAGAATTATTGCATTAGTATGCAACAGTTATATTTACGCAAAAAGTTTAATATTAGAGAATATAGCTAATATGGATGTTGAATTCCTACAAGGCAGGAGTTGTAATCCTTATAGCTTTAGCTGTGGTAGCTACTGGCTATTACGAACTTGCCGTCAGGGATAACATCGGTAACCAGTTCTTGCAGGATAACAACAGCGGCACACTGAACCTGTTTGTCTATGACTCTCCACTGGATAACCTTAGTGCGGTTTATATCACCTTTTCATCTATCTGTCTTTACGGGGAACTTGGCGGAAGCGTCAACTATTCACTTGGAAAAATCACCATAAATATACTGGAGCCCACAAGTTTCAATGCTTCTCTCCTCAAGGAAATGAAGCTTTCCCCCAGTAATTACACATCAATTGAGTTAGTAATATCCGCGGTTGTCATAAACTCGAACGGTACGAATCATACCCTTAGCCTTACATCAGACAGAGCCTATTTTTCACATAGTTTTAGTGTTGTAGATAACAGGACCACGAATGTGAATATTGAATTCGATCTAGCAGCGGACATTAATTTCACTTCCATGACTTTCAGCCCAAACGGGAGTTCAAGTTATTTTTCAGGTACACCGGGGATTCAGGACAATGGAACTTTGAACATGTTTGTCTATGACGCTCCGAAGGACAATGTGAGCGCAGTATACCTCTCTTTCTCAATGATCTCACTGCATGGTGTCCAGACGGGGTGGGCTAATTACTCCCTCGGGAACATGACAGTTAACATCCTGAATATGACTATGAAAAATGCCTCACTGCTGAAAGGCCTGTCTCTCGGTCCCCAAAACTATACTATGATACGCCTTTACATCCAGAATGTCACAGTTACTGCAAATGGAAACAATGAATCATTCAGACTCGCGTCCCCATTTGCCTTCATTAACATGCCATTCAATGTCTCCACAAATGGCACCACAGATATGTACATCCAGTTTGCCCTGTCCAGCGACCTGAATATGCATTCTAGAGTTTTGACACCAAAAGTAGGCACAATAGTAAAGTCATGAACCGCTGCCTTTCCATTTGTTAGTTCGATGTCAATATGCATTGTGAAATTGTATTTCGCATTCATATAAGACATCAAACAATTCATGGACAAGTCAGCCTAACACAGTTCTCAATTTTACAGTTTCAGCGTGGGCTTTTTTTAGAATTTCAGGGTATTTGCCATGGTACTTTTCACTTATGTAGGAGACAGCTGAGTCAAGGCTTATCCTGTGTCCTGCACTGATAACACAGTTTTTCCTGAGCATGTAAGCGGATTTTTCCAGGTCATCGTAAATCCAGTTCCTTTCATTCCGTCCCAGCAACAGGGACTTTGCAATACCTATTGTTGGAATGCCAAGCATGACTCCTGTAAATGAAGCCAAGCCTATCCGGCGCGGATGCAGGTAACCATTTCCGTCTACGAGTAGCAATCCCTTGTAATCACCGGCTAATTCCCTGATGAACTTGAATTCCCTGTACGTGAGATACCCCGGTATATAGGGAAATCTGCACTCCATCTTCCTATGCCTTATCTCGATGTCCCCTTTCCTGTCTATAACCATGGCGCCGTATCCGAATTCATCATCATAAGAAACATCTACGGCTGCTATTTCATCGGTTGAAAAATCATCTTCCAGAGAAACCAGGGAAGCCATCTTCCCCTGCTCTTCCTTCATTTTCTGGAGAGGCTGTTCTGAAGAGAAATCCTTAAAACAAAGGGACTCAAAGCTGACAATTCTTCCGTCCTCAATGACAATTCCATCACTCTGAAGCCGTCTAGTTTTTTCTTCAGATCCAAGTGGGTGTGTAAATTTGCCAACTTCCCCATCAGATTTCACTACTTTGTAGCAGGGGGTGCCAACTGGATCAGGGTTGATTGAAAGCATATAACCGCAGGCTCTGGCTGCCACAACATCACCTAATGCCTTTGCAAGGTTGCCGTATGTTGTTACCATCCCTTTGGGAATCTGCCTGACCAGTGCATAAAAATCCGAATAAAGATCACAATCAACGAAAGGGGATTGAAGTTTCACCATCTTCCATTCTTGTAGTTCAATATAGGGTAAAGATTTTTCAATTTCTCAAAATGATTAGGGATCATTAAATAAATATCCTCGTGATAACCGGGGGATGTTTGAGGGTGCATTTGAAAAACTCGGTAGAGCCTCAGCCAAGCACAGTGGCAAGGTCATAATCTTCTGGATTGTCCTGCTTGTCCTTTTGACACCCTTTGCAAGCCTGCTCTTCTCAGAAACTTCATATGACCTGGGAGGGAGCATAACTCCTGCCAATTCCATGGCTAACGTTGCATCAAATCTTCAAACAGCATATTTTGGTGGTAATGGTACTTCCGGTTCGAATCAGAGCATGGTTATTGTCACAACCGGCACCTATGTAAACCAGTCCAAAGGATACTCAGCCATTGCTGACAGCCAGAATAGCGTTTCTTCATACCTGAAGTCCCAGGGAATAAGTTCTAATTTTACTTCCATTGTAAATATAGAAAACAGCACTTTGACAGGTGCAGGATTATATATTTCTGCCATACTAAACGGAACTTATCCTCTTGTCAGTTCCATAAATAATCAGGCAGTTCAACTTAACCAGACTCTAGTTGCAGTAAATTCCACATTGTTCCAATTTCCAGCCCTATATCTTAAATTCTATGATCTTTCAAACACCACAGCTTATGCCAAGACCATTGGAGCTATAAACGCAGCATCGGTTAGTCTTGGGCCTATTCTAACAAATTTCACGCTCATTTATTTCAATACTTTTGCTTCGTACTTGAATAAGACTAATCCTACTGAAACTAATGTTTCGAATAGCATCAATGAAACATTCGGCACATTGAACAATTTTACCCTTATTATACATACCCCGGCATACGCGCAATTATACGGGATTGCTTACACTCTGCACCAGAATTTCACTTTCGCACAGGCCATTGGCCATGATTTCTACTTAACGTTTGACAGATTCACAGATAATTTCGTTGTTTCACAGGTTTCTACAGGCTTATCGTCAAATGCCACATTAAAAGGGTTCATCACAAACCAGCTGAATGTTTCTGTTTTAAATTTTGTAAACCAGTCATACAAGCTTGGTTTTGCTCCTCTAAGCTGGGAGGTAGCAAACCTTTCCGATGGATTTGCGGCCAATAGCACTTTAAACTTCTTTGCCGGGAGCCCCCTTGTCAGCATAAATAGGGGTCAGATTCTCCAATTTGTCAAAGACATAAATGGAACAAACAATCCAAATGTTACAGTCGCCAAAGCTTTATCTGAGCAGGACTTTTCAACATTTGCAGCAATACCTGCAGTTTATGTGTTTCATCAATTTGTAGGCTATAATAATGCAACAGTAATCACGATACTCACCACTCAGGTCAATCTTACGTCTTCGCAGGTAAACCAGGTTGGTAAAATTTATGGGGATCATCTTCACAACATTTCCAATTCAAGCTATTATCTGGCAGGTTCGTCAGCACTTAGCAACCAACTGGCATCAGAATCCCTTTCTGGAATGGTTAGGGCACTAGTTATCGGTATAGTACTATCAGTGATCATAGTCGGGGTGTTTTTCAGATCACCGGTTGCTGCTTTCCTGCCGCTAGCTGTATTTGGAATGTCCGCTGCAATTTCCATCTCGCTCAACGCCTTGCTATACAAGTATGTGATTCACGGTTCCATATCGTTCATCACGCCAACTCTGCTGTTGATCCTCCTCCTAGGGTTGTCAAGCGACTATGTGGTCTACATCATGTCCAGATACAGGAGGGAACTACGGAAGAAGAATGATGATGCTGCGGCTATAACCACGAGATGGGCAGGACACGCTGTATTCACCTCAGGAATTACTGTGGGGCTTTCATATGTGGTGCTATGGCTTTCAAATGTCCCAATATTCAGCGACTCAGGAATAACAAACGCCATCGGGGTCATTGTTGCCGTTTTAATTGCAAACACGTTCCTCATCGCGGTAATGAGCAGGGCAAAGGGGAAGATTTTCTGGCCATACCGTGTGGACAAGGATGAACACCTGCCGGCGGAAAGAAGCATGCAGAAAGTTGCCCACCTTGTCGTTAAGAACAAGGGAAAGATACTGGTTATCTTCCTTGTGAGTGCATTGTTCGGAACTTATCTCTATGCCATAACTCCCACAAATATGGATGTTTTCAAACTGGTTCCTTCTAGCAGTGGCATTCAGGCCCTAGAAGTTGTGAACAACAGTTTCCATGGCGATTTCTTCGACAGGGGATTCATAATAATGAAATTCTCAAGTCCAGTGATGTACGGGAACAACAGCTACAATATTTCTGAGGTAAACGCAATAACCAATGTGGAAAAGACACTGATTGGTAGTTCCCAGATTTCGCAGGTATACGGGCCAACTTTCCCATATGGGGAGTACACAAATATTACTCTGTCAGATGTTTCCGCCAACTACACATCACAATTCAGGTCCCAGGTAAACAGCTATATAGGAAATGACAGCAGGTATGTCATAATTGACTTCCAGCTTAAGTCCCTCGCATATGAAAATGCAGCTTCCACTTTTGTAAGCAATCTTCCAAAACTTATAGGGAATCAGTCAAACGGAGTATCCTATAACGTATATATTGGTGGACTTACAGAATCGCTAAACGATTCCTACAGCTTCACATTGAGCAGCTTCATCAAGATGGTACCGATCCTTTCATTTGCCATATTCATAGTGCTGTTAATACAGATCAGTTCGCTGTTGACTCCAATCAGGCTTATAATAATGGTTTTTGCTTCTGTCATTATCTCATTAGCGTTAGCATATCTTGCATTGCACTTCTACGCAGGATTGCCAGTGCTCATTTTCCTGCCAATGTTCACTGTGATTACCTTGCTTGCTGTTGGACTTGATTATGACATTTTCATGGTATCCAGGGTCAGGGAGGAGGTTTACAAGGGGAGGAGTGATGAAGAGGGCATAAAGACCAGCATCACTGAAAATGGCGGTGTTATAATCACCCTTGGCACTTTGCTTTTTGCAACATTTGGTTCCCTTGCCTTCAGTGGCATAGGAATAATACAGGAAATAGGCATTGGGCTTGCATTCGGAGTGCTCATTGATACGTTTATCAGCTGGCCTTTCTTTGTGCCTTCTGTAATGCTGTATCTGCACAGGTTCAACTGGTGGCCATCCAAGATCGGAAAGAACCGCGAGGGCCCCAAACAGTAATTTTTACTTCTTTTTTTAATACCAGAATTTTGACTATAGGATAGGTTGATAATCAAAATCTGGTTAATCTCCATACCCGTCAATATTATTGATGTATTACGCCTTTCGTAAAATCAGCTAAAATTAGGCTCCAATACGCATCTATGAAGTTGAGTATTATAAGAAAAAACTTTATAGATGCCTCCAATTAAGCATCGAAGCCAATGAAAACCTATCTTAAAGTAACATTCTCCAGTGAGGGAGCCAAACCCAGTGAAGTAATCAATAGGTTGAGGTCTCTTGGATTCAAGCCTGTTATAGGAGAACAGGATCTTATATACGAATGGGGAGACAACGCAACCACAGATGACTCAATCTGGTTTGCAGACAAAATTCAAGCTACTCTCGAAGGCTTCAGAGTCATGTTCCAGATAGAGACGTTAAACGATTGATAACGTTCCTATTTACTCGCAATTCAAATTCATAATCTACTTATGAAATGTTTATGGGCTTCTACCCCTGATACTAGTGGCTAACTTATCTCTATAGGCTAAAATTTTAGGGCTTTGAGTTCATCCTCTGAATCAGTTTTAACGTTCTGAATCGACCCCAGAATTAGAATCAAGTACATTGCGGTGAATATTGAGACACCCAGTATGGGGAGATAAGCAACAGGGTTAATTATATAGAAACAGGGGGCAAATAGAATTATTCCATAAGATGAAGCCAATATGGCATTAATTGATGCTTGATTCTGGCCTCGGCCTAATTTTATGAGCCTTTTAATGGCAACCCATTGATATGACACAATTCCCTTTACAACAGGTTCTCCAATCAAGATAGTCCCTGCAGTAACCCAGAAGTTTGCACTTAACGCAGCATAGTGAAGGGCCTGGCTAAAGGGTGTATTTGCTTTGAAATCCTCACTAAAGCTGAATGATCCTGCAAAGAAGACCAACCATTTATTATCAGTGGTTGTACCTGCAATATATGCATTCTAAAAGTGCAGGTGCCGAATCGGGTTGATTATCCAATAA
>JAKAUW010000060.1 GCA_021817455.1 Thermoplasmata archaeon
ATCCTTCACCATGAACAGGACCATGAGGCCCTGGATGACGCTGCATACAGTGATGAGGATGAAAATCCAGAATATTCCGCTGTCATAAATGAACGCCCCGCTGAGAGGGCCTATGGCCCAACCGAGGTTAGACATTATCCTGTAAACCACGTAACCATTTGTCCTATCTGCAGGCGATGTTACGTCCGCCACAAGGGCATTGGCTGAGGGGAATATTAACGAACCCCCGGCTGAAGTGAAGATGAAGACTGCAACAATAGCAAGTGTGGGGGCTGAGTAATGCAGCAGGATTGCAACCGCCAGGAATAGTGCTCCGGAAAGGCCGCTTCCCAGGATGAGCACCTTCTTCCTCCCAATCATGTCAGCAAGTGCCCCTCCACCAATACTGAAGACAATGGAAACTATTGACCCGAGAGTGAAGATCACACCGACAAAATAGACAGGAACGCCAAGGGTATTATTGAGAAATATGGCCATATAGGGCCAAGTGGCCCCAAAACCGATGGAACGTATGCCTGAAGCTAAACTCACTCCCCATAGTTCCCTGTTCCCTAATTGGAACCTGTCCTTCAACTTTTCAAACGGCGTATGGGGGTACCACAGGAGCCCTTAAAAACGTTGGGAAAGTTGATTCTGGAGTAATTTACTCATATCCATTCAGGCGAAATAGAGACCTTTGGCAACAAGTTTTCCAAGAGGACTTTTCTTAAGGGTTACGGAAAGCCTGTCCCTGTCTATGTACATCTGGACAGGGGGGTCTATTGCCAGGAAATACCCGTCACCTGCGTATATCCTGTATGACTGGTCAGGCACCTGGGCAACCTCAACAATACCAACAGGGATCCTTTCGCAGTCAACATCATTGCAGGGTCCTGCCACAGTCTCCATCCTGATGATTATGTAGTACCCCTTTCCCCCGTATTCCCTGAGTGATCGGTCTATGGTGACCTTTCCTTTTCCAACTGGAATGGTTGTGCTGATTTCCATATTTACTGAGGGAATTTTTTCCGGTATGTTTCCATGGATTCCTTGATTTCCTTTATTGCAAAATCCTTGCCTTCCCAGCCCAGGACTTCAGTCTTCTTATTCTCAAGGATCTTGTAAGTCTGGAAGAAGTTGGCTATTTCCTTCAAGGTGTGCTCAGGCAGATCGCTGTAGCTCTTAACGTGTTTGTATCTGGGGTCGCCCTCAGCAACCATCAGGATCTTGTTGTCCTGGTCCCCCTGGTCAATCATCTTCATAACTCCAACCGGCCTAGCTTCAATGATTATTCCCGGGTATGTGGGTTCACTAGTCAGGACCATCGCATCCAGGGGGTCGCCATCTGCATAAAGGGTCTGTGGAACTGCACCATACTCAATGGGATACATTACAGATGAGTGCAGCACCCTGTCAAGGACAACCCCTGGAAACTTCTTTGAAATCTCGAACTTGTTCTTGCTGCCCTTTGGAGTCTCGACTATTACGTAAAGGTGTTCAGGTGGTTCAGGACCTGCAGAAATTGTATGCCAGTAGCTGTTGTTTTTCTCCATTGCTACAACATGCCACAACAATATATATCCCTTATTTCAGGGAGACCCTCATGCTTCATATTTATGAGATAGCAGATCATGTGCGTATTGCATGGCCGGAAAAAGATTCACTGCCTACAGCCCTTTCAGGGTAAGTTTTGGCGGTGGAGGCACTGACATTTCGCCTTTCTGCGACAAATATGGGGGAGCAGTGGTCAACACTGCAATAGACAGGGGAGTTACAGTCGTTTACACACCGGATGATTATGATCTGGAAATATCTTCACGTGATTTCCTCAAGAGCATCCTCATTGGAAAGGGAACCGGCGACAACGAAGTGCTGGGCAAGATGTCAAGACTCCTTGAGAGCCGGGGAATATCCAAAGGCAGGATTGCCATCAACAGCGGTGTTCCTCCTGGATCAGGCCTCGGATCATCCAGTGCCCTCACTACTGCACTTCTGAAGCTCATTTACCTTATCCAGGGGAAAACTGTGGATCCATGGAGCCTTGCAAGGGAAGCTTTCAGCCTTGAGCACGACTATTTCGGCATTACCCTGGGAAAACAGGATCCATTCGCTGTGAGCCTTGGAAATTTCAAGTATATGGAATTTGCCGCGGGGAAGGAACAGTCAATCGATCTTTCACAATACCAGAATTTCATGGCAGAACTTGAGAAACGAACCCTTCTGGTGTACACTGGAAACACCAGGGAAAGCACTTCTGTTTTACAGGAGCAGGTGGAGAAGTCTCGTGACGGGGACAGTGATATAGTTTCTAACCTGAAAGTCATGAAGAATCTTGCAACTGAAATGAGGGATTCCGTGATTTCAGGGAACTTTGAAGGTTTCTCCTCTGCGGTGAATGCAGGCTGGCACATAAAGAAACAGCTTGGAAAGAAGGTTTCCAACGAAAGGATCGATTCCCTTATCTCATTCGCACTTGAAAACGGTGCCCAGGCAGCAAAACTAATGGGTGGAGGCTCAGACGGGTTTCTTCTGGTAATAAGCAGGCATGGCAGCGTCCAGCAGCTCCAGAAAGCCCTGATGGATTCCTCTAATTTTGTCGTCCGGGTCTCCTTTGACAGAAATGGCACACGGGCATACCAATCAGAAGAAGCTGAATAATCCCACAGCTATATGGGGTATCCCAACTTATGCTCGCTTCGTGCCATTACGGGTCAAAGCCTGAAAATATTAGGTATGGGCTTAATACACCATTAACAACTGAAATTATGGTTGAACTTGTTTAATAATCTCCTCAGCCCCAATGCGGTTGCAGTTATAGGCGCATCCCCTGACCGCTCGAAGATTGGAAATGCAGTGCTGGAAAACCTTGTGAACCAAGGGTTTCAGGGCAAAATTTACCCCATAAACCCGTCATATGAGGAGATCTTCGGGCTGAAATGCTATGCGGATATTTCCTCGGCGCCGGGAAAAGTGGATCTCGCAGTAATTGCACTTCCCGCAAGGCTTGCACTTTCCGTCCTGCAGGAATGCATCCAGAAAGGTGTTGAATTTGTCATAGTCGTCGCAGGAGGCTTTTCAGAACTTGGGGGAGAAGGCAAGAAACTTGAAGACAGCCTTAAAGAAAAGCTGAAAGGGACAAAAACAAGGCTCATCGGGCCGAACACGGTTGGAGTCCTTTTCCCTCATTCCAAAGTGAATACTGCACTGACACCCGGGGAAAGAATTTGGTTCCCGGGAGAGGGCCAGATAGGTTTCATCTCCCAGAGTGGTGCCCTTGGGCTGCTTGTCATGGATTCCCTGGCAGAAAACGGTACTGGAATATCAGGTTTCGTTAACATAGGGAACCGTGCAGATATTGATGAAGATGACCTGATGGAAATGTTCCTGGAACATGATGAGACCAAATCCATTGTTGCATATTTGGAGAGCATCTCTAACGGAGAGAAGTTTTTCAGGACAGTAAAGCACGTAAACATGAAGAAGCCAGTAACGATCCTTAAAACCGGAAGGACACCTGAAGCATCAGCAGCAGCTTCATTCCATACAGGAGCACTTGCCACAGACAACAGGGTTCTTGACGGAATTCTTAGGCAGGTCGGAGTAGTGCGTGCCTACAGTGAGGTAGAGCTCCTTGACTTCGGTCGCGCACTTGCTTATGCCAGGCCGCTCCGGGGGAAGAGGATTGCAATTCTGACCACCGCAGGCGGTGTTGGAGTGCTCACCACTGACCTGCTTACAACTGAGGATTCGAGACCTGCACTTGCAATGGCTCGATTCAGCCAGCAAGAAATCGGCCAGTTGAAACAGCACGCACTGCCCATTGCCTCTCTTAACAACCCCATTGACCTAACTGCGGATGGGAGCACTCTGTCTTATGCTTCAATCCTTAATATTCTGGTTGGGTCAGAGAATGTGGATGGAATTATAGCTTATGCTCTGCCACAGACCCCAAAGATAGACACTTCGGTGATTGATCCAATTGCTGAAGCCTCCAGGAAAAAGACAGTTGTGGTGGGAGTGATTGGAAACAGGCTTACCGGAAACCTGATGGTCGAATTTGAAAAGGCAAGGATACCTGCTTACCCATCTGTACAGAGGACCGTATCGGCGATGAAGGCACTTTACCTGAGAAATATGTACCTGGGAAGGTTGTTGAATGACCACTGAGACAGAGTTCAAACCGGGAATAAGGAATATCACGGAATTTGAAGCCAAGGCCATACTCATGGAATACGGAATAACGGCACCGAGGGGAATTGTCTTCGAAACACTGCCTGATAAAATAGAGCTCAGGTTTCCGCTTGTGCTGAAAGTCTCTGACGCTTCAATAATCCACAAGAGCGATGTCGGCGGGGTGAAAGCCGGAATCATGGGGATTTATGATCTCCTTGAAGAGTACGGCGCAATGAAAAAGAAGTTCCCGAACTCGGAATTCCTTCTGGAAGAGATGGCACCTAAGGGTGTAGAGTTCATTGTCGGAGTGACTCGGGACCCGGTGTTCGGACCTGTTATAATGCTGGGAACCGGCGGAATATACACTGAACTGTTCCACGATGTCACTTTCAGGAGGCTGCCAATCGGCAGGCCAGATGCGCTTGACATGATACAGGAAATCAGGTCAGGGGTTTTCTGCAAAGGATTCAGGAGTACAAAGATAGATTGTGAAAAAGTTGCTGACCTTCTCCTTAAGGTGAGTGGCATGATATCTGGAGGCAAACTTGATATTGTTTCAATGGACCTCAATCCTGTGATTGTGTCTGCGGCTGGAGCTGTTGCAGCAGATGCAAAAATCTCGTTTCCAGTGTGAGAGCAGAACAATATACCATGATACTAACTGTCAGCAAGAGTATTTTTAAGACAGGGCATGACACTTATTCACAGAACCTTGAAAATAAGCCCTGACAAACAATGACACACTAAATATTTCTGGGTATCACTTCATATAGTCAAATCTGTTTGAATACATGAGATTATCTATGTCGGCTTATGAGAGCCTGCTTACCGGCAAACCTGGTGAGAACATGTTCCTTCTTGGAAACGAAGCTATAGCGCGTGGAGCAATTGAAGCAGGAGTTGCTGTTGCTACAACATATCCTGGAACCCCGTCCAGCGAGGTCGGAGACATTCTCTATGAAATAGGGGCTGGGGCCGGGATGAAATTCGAATTTTCCGTGAATGAAAAAGTAGCCATGGAATCGGCATTTGCTGCCTCTCTGGCAGGGTTGAAATCCTTTGTTTTCATGAAGCATGTGGGGCTAAATGTTGCCTCAGATGTGCTCATGAGCATTTCCTATACCGGAACCCGTGGCCCCATGGTCATAATGACTGCGGATGATCCTTCGATGTTCTCCTCTCAGAATGAGCAGGACAACCGCCATTACGCCCATTTTGCGCATGTACCTCTAATCGAGCCTTCAAACCCCCAGGAGGCAAAGGAATTTCTCAAGGTGGCTTTCGAAATATCTGAAATGGAAAGCCTTCCGGTAATATTCAGGACAACCACGAGGATAAGCCATATGAGGGGCATTGTAACCCTTTCAGCAGTTACGACACCAAACCTCAAAGGAAGATTCAAAAAAGGAGGCAGAAGCTTTGTATCACTTCCTTCAAACGCTTATGGCTTTAAGGATGAACTGGTTGCCAAAATGGGACGCATCGGTGCGCATGATTTTCAGGGAATACTGAACAGAAGTGAAGGGGATCATGAATCCAGAATTGGTATTATAACGTCGGGAGAAGCTTACAATGTCACCAGGGACGTGCTTGACAAACACCAGATTAATGTTGAGGTCCTTAAGCTTGGCATCACAAACCCCATGCCTGAAAAAACGACAAGGGAATTCCTGTCAAGGCACGGGAAAATCATTGTGGTGGAGGAAGTAGACCCAATTATAGAATCGGACGTCCGGGCAATTGCCGATGCCGGTTTTCCTGAGGTGACTATCCATGGTAAAATGGATGGTACCATACCCATGAGCCACGAGACTTCGCCCAATACGCTTGAAGAATCACTTGCCGAAATGCTGGGATTCAATGTTGCAGACAGAAAACCATTCATACAGGGAAATGAGCTGCCTCCAAGACCGCCGGTACTTTGCGCTGGATGCCCCCACAGGGCCACATATTTTGCGGTGAAGAGGGCAGTGAAGATGCTTAAACTGAACGACCCCATATACTCCTCAGACATCGGGTGTTACTCCCTTGGCAATTACGAGCCTTTCAGCGAGGCAGACATTATGCTTGAAATGGGTTCTTCTGTTGGTGTTGGAACAGGCTTTACCAGGGTAACCGACCAGAGGATAATCTCGTTCATTGGCGACTCTACCTTCTTCCATTCAGGAATTCCGGCACTTGTAAATGCGGTGAACAACAATTCTCGTATGCTTGTTGTGATCATGGACAATGATGTTACAGCCATGACCGGAAGGCAACCAAACCCCGGGACTCCTGTTTCACTAACTGCAGGAAGGAAGAAAAACCAGTCCATCGAAAATATAGTCAGGTCCCTTGGCATTGACAGCGTCAAGACGGTGGACCCATACAACCTGAAGGAGACACTTGGGGCAGTAATGGACGGCCTGAAGAATGAGGGTGTGTCAGTGGTTATAGCAAAACGCGAATGTGCAATCCTCCGGGACAACAGAATGAGGAAAGAGGGGCTTGAAGTCAAATACCATGTTGTTACTGAAAAATGCTCCTCATGTTACAACTGCGTTGAGAATTTCGCATGCCCTGCCCTTTCAGTATCCAACGGAAAAGTAACCATCGATCCTGTGCTCTGTGATGGATGCGGTGTGTGTGCACAACCTTATGTGTGTCCTTTCAAAGCAATCGAGGTGACCAGCATTGAAAACTAATATATTGCTTGCGGGAGTAGGCGGACAGGGAGTAATAACACTGGGCCTCATAATCTCCCAGGCCGCCATCGAGCAGGGGGAAAACGTGGTCATGTCAGAGATACATGGCCTTGCGCAGAGAGGAGGTTCGGTGACGGTTGATGTCAGAATAGGGGATTACCATGCCCCAATCATACCTGATGGTGACGTGGACCTCACCATTGGCATGGAACCTCTTGAAACAAAGCGCGCATTGTCCAGGGCACCAACAGGGTCCAGGGTCGTCATGAGTACAGAGAAGCTTGTGCCCGTCTCTTTGAGCATCAGGCATGAGGAGTACCCTGACCTGCTTCTTTTGGCTGAATCAATTTCTGAGAATTTTCACCTGAGGACCATAGACGCAGTTTCAGCTGCAAGAAAATCCGGTAGTTTCAAAGCTGCCAATATTGCACTGCTCGGATTTGTAGTTGGAACAGGCTGGCTCGACCTTTCACTGGAATCTGTCAGGAACCAGATCGGCAGGATATTCTCGAAAAAGTCACTCGAAATAAATCTCATCGCACTGGAGTCAGGCCTCGAAATGGGTAAGGCAGCGCAACAGGAATTTTTGCAGCACCCGGCCTAAGGCTTTATGCCAAGATATCCGGTTATAATCCTGTAAGTAAGCCCCCAGACAATCCAGCCGCCATAATCTAATGCTGGAAAACCGTTTTGCGGTTGTGTGGCTCTCCTGTATTCCATTAGGTTCACAACTTTTATTTCCGCCACTTCGGGCCCAGGTTTTGCGCTGGATAAGTCTTCCACATCCAGGACAAACGGATAGACAATAAGATCAGGAGCCCTGAAAGGGGTCACAAGCTGGAGGGCTTCCACAATCTGGTTTTCCACGAGTTCCAGGTTCACTTCTTCACTGATCTCCCTTAGAAGGCCCTGTTGAATGGATTCCCCATTCTTAATGTGACCCCCAGGAAATGCTATATTTCCGGACCATGGATCACCAGGGTACTCCCTTCTCTTTATTAACAGGGATAGGTTCCTGCTCCTCAAAATGCCTACGGCAGCTTTTCCACCGAACATATAGTACTATGCCAGAAGATGTATGAAATCTGAGACATTCTGACCCTCAGATATGCCCAATTTTTTGGCTTCTTCTGAAACACCAGCAGCTTTGCTGTCTAGTAGCGTCTTCAAATCGCTCACCCCTGATACCCTTACCGCGCAGTCCCCAAGTTTATTAGCCGCATCCAGGTTCAGATAACCGCACATCACGAAACCTTTCCTGCCCTTCAGGAGAAGTAGCGGAGCCTTTGCCATGGGCACCTTAATGTATTCATACTTAGAGCCTGAGATTTCAACTGTGTCTGCTTCGATCATGCCCATACATGTTATGCTGAAATATAGGAATTTTGCACTGCAAATGCGGCATGAGATTATTATGTAAAAAGCTTGTAAAACAACGCGTTTTTGAACTAATGAAGTTTAGAAATGGTTATATAGAAGTTTATTTTTACTTGCTGAGGACTTATGTTAGGTGGCCAACCAATATTCATATTAAAGGAAGGTACGAAGAGAGAAACCGGCAAAGATGCTATGAAAAACAATATTGACGCAGCAAAGGGCATTGCAAGTGCAGTCAGGTCAAGCCTTGGACCCAGAGGAATGGACAAGATGCTTGTTGACTCCCTAGGCGACATTGTCATAACAAACGATGGAGTAACAATTCTCAAGGAAATGGACGTGGAACACCCTGCTGCCAAAATGATGGTGGAAGTTTCAAAGACACAGGACTCCTTTGTGGGTGACGGGACTACTACCGCAGTCATTGTTGCAGGCGCACTTCTCCAGGAAGCGGAGAGCCTTATCAACCAGAATGTGCATCCAACGGTAATTTCTGCAGGTTACAGAATGGCCGCAGACCAGGCCAAGAAGATTCTTGACGAGGTCAAGAAGCCGGTAAAGTTCACTGACAAGGAACTGCTGATGAAGATGGCGGCCACATCCCTGAGCAGCAAGAGCGCTTCCTCAAGCAAGGAGAAGCTTGCTGAAATTTCATACGAGGCAATCAGGGCAGTTGCTGAGAAAACCGAAAATGGATATTCTGTCGACTTCGACAACATCCAGATCGTGAAGAAACAGGGTGGAGACATCGATGACACACAGCTCATATACGGTATTATAGTTGACAAGGAAAAGGTCCACCCAGGCATGCCGGACTTCGTTAAGGGAGCAAAGATTGCACTGCTCAATGCCGCACTAGAAATCAAGAAGCCTGAGTTTGACACAAACATCAGGATAGATGACCCGTCAATGATACAGAAATTCCTTACCCAGGAAGAAACTGTCCTCAAGGACATGGTCAGGAAAGTAAAGGAGAGCGGGGCAAACGTTCTCATCACCCAGAAAGGTATCGACGACCTCGCCCAGCACTATCTCTCAAAGGAAGGCATATACGCCGTCAGGAGAGTCAAGAAGAGCGATGTAGAGAAGCTTTCCAAAGCAACTGGAGCCGCCATTGCTTCATCCGTGGATGAACTCAGCCCGCAGGATCTTGGTTCTGCAGATGAGGTCGAACAGGTTAAGATCGGCGATGACTACCTCACTTTTGTAAGGGGTTGCAAGAATCCCAAGGCAGTCAGCATACTTGTCAGGGGAGGAACCGAACATGTTGTCGACGAGATTGACAGGTCAATTACTGATTCGACCCATGTAGTAGCCGCAGCCGTTGAGGACGGGGGGTATGTCACTGGTGGAGGATCGACAGCATCAGAAATCTCCCTTAAACTCAGGGAATACGCCTCAAAGGTTGGGGGAAGGCAGCAGCTTGCAATAGAGAAATTCGCCAATGCACTGGAAGAGATTCCAAGAGCCCTTTCAGAGAACGCTGGACTTGATGCCATCGATATACTCATAAAGATAAGGAACGAGCACGCCAAGGGAAAGAAGACCGCAGGAATCAATGTATACAGCGGAAAAGTCGAGGAAATGGACAAAATTGGCGTCATTGAGCCTGTCAGGGTAGGGAAGCAAGCCATCGAGGCAGCAACAGAAGCAGCGGTCATGATCCTTAGAATTGACGATGTAATCGCCACAAAGGGATCAAAGGGACCCGCCGGTGGAACGCCACCAGGCGGAATGGGCGGCGGAGAGGATTAAACTTCCTAACCGATGCTGGAACTTAATGTTCCAATAACCCCATTTTTATTTATTAATGGATCTGGCCCGAGTGCCATTCTTCTTGCCCCATCATTTGTTTCAAAACCAAGTTCATGCATGTACCTGTTAAGTGCTGTACCTTTTAGGGTTCGTATTTTGCCGGCCCTTCCTGACATTATCTTGGAAACTATATCGGGCAGGTAGCCCTCATGGCGGGACATCCCCACTATACCTTCCCCTACTGACGAATAAACGAAAGCCTCGAGTTCTTCCCCATGTATTAATTCATAACCTTTTGACTCGGGAAGAAGAGAGAGTGCTGAACCTCTTTCTTCACCGGAGAATTTGGCATCCATGGAAAAATGCCGTTCTGACAGATGGTTTATTTCCAGGAAATCTGTTCTTAAAGAGGGTTTGATATCACCACTCTCCACTAAGAAATTCTCATAGATAGCTGTATCCAGAAATCCCATTTTCCTGTATAATCTTGCACCATCCTCGCTTGCCCGCAATAGAATGGATACTGCACCCTGGCTTTTCAGGCGATCCACAGTACACTGTGTAAGTGCCTTTCCGAGGCCAATTCCGCGGAATTTACTGTGGACACATATTGCCCCAATCCATCCACTCCTGCCAAACGACACTGACATTCCAGTCCCTACGATTTTCCCATCAACAGCTGAGAAAAACATTGTGGTTCCCTTAAAGCCGCGGTACCACCTGAATATTCTCTCGTCAGCGGGAGCAAAGTCATATTCTCCAAGGAAGTCCCTGAACTTTGTTTCCATATGAGCTGATAATGGTTCAATGTTGAATTCAGCCATCAGTTTCTGTATAGAAACCTCCAATTAATGCTGATCCTCTGTATCTTTGTGACTCTTAAGATAAGGTAAAGATTATATAAGCTCAAATTCTGTTGCCACGTGGAAACCCAATATGTAGAAATCTACAAGAAGCAGCACTACGGACTTGTGGGAAAACACTCTGCTGTCAAGGTCTGCCACTGGACTAAGAATGAACTGACGGGCGGCCGCGGGTGCTACAAGGGAGATTTCTATGGAATAAAGTCCCATCAGTGCGTCCAGATGACGCCAGCACTGAGTTCCTGCACTGAGAACTGCTCATTCTGCTGGAGATTTCAGGGATTTGACAGCATGCATATTTCCGATGAGGACGATCCGGAATTTATTCTTGAAGAGTCTATCAAGGCGCATAAGAAACTCATTTCTGGCTTCAAGGGAAATCCAAAAGTAACAGAAGAAAAGTGGAAGGAAGCGGAGGACCCTAAACATATTGCCATCTCCCTTACAGGGGAACCAACGCTCTACACCAGGCTTGGAGAATTCATCGAACTTGCAAAAAAGAGGGGAATATCGACTTTTCTGGTTACTAACGGTACGCTGCCGATGGTACTGGAAAAACTTGACCCGCTGCCCACACAGCTTTATGTTACCACAGCTGGCCCAACGAAGCAGATTTTCTTCGATCTTCTGAACCCGTCCATAGGGAATGCCTGGGAGAATTTCAACCGAACTCTGGAACTGCTTCCTTCACTTGATACAAGGAAAGTAATAAGACACACGCTTGTGAAAGATGTCAACATGCCCTATATTGAAGAATATACCAGGATGGACAGCATTGCTGATCCACACTTCATAGAGTCAAAGGGCTATGTGCATGTGGGCCAGTCAATAAACAGGCTGGGAATTGACAATATGCCATCCCATGATTTTATTCTAGAATTCAGCAGGAGGCTTGGTGAAAACTTAGGCTACGAACTTACCGCTGAAAGAAGGGACAGCAGGGTCACTCTCCTTGCAAAAGATCCATCCATGGCAAAGATTAATTTTAATGCCATTGGTGCAAATTCCCTGTAACAAATTGTCCTGGAGACTTGGCCTGGCGCTGCCAGCCAGGATATTAATTTCTATCTTGATTCTTCATGAATTTTGAAAGACAGCCAATGAAGAATTGAATTATACGTGTACGGAATACTGAAATGGTGCAAATATGTTGGATTTTACATTTTCAGAAGAGCAGGAAATACTGAGAGATTCTGTCAGGGGATTTGCCAAGAAAGAAATTGCCCCAAAATTGCCTGAAATGATCCAGAAAAAGCGCATTCCAAAGGAAATAATGGATGGCCTCCGTAAACTGAACCTTCTCGGAATGACCGTGCCTGAGAAATATGGTGGAATGGGGGCAGATGCCGTCACCACAGGTATTGCTGTGGAAGAGATTGCACGTGTTGATCCAACGGCGTCCATACCTGTCATGTTCCTTGTTGACAACGCCTGGTCTTACCTCCTGGGAAGATTTGGAACAGAAGAGCTCAAGGAGCAGATACTCCCTCAGGTTGCAGCAGGCAGGATCCTTACAGGCATCGCCTCGACAGAACCCAACTTTGGTTCTGACATTGGGTCCATGACCACTGTGGCTGAAAAGAAAGGCACCAATTATATCATAAATGGGGAAAAGGCATATATCAGCCTTGTCCAGGATATCAAGGAGATGGGCGGAGGATACGTCACCGTTGCGAAAACCGACAGGACCCGGGGAACTTCAGGCGTTTCCCTTTTCTATGTTCCACACAGTGATGAGTACCTTGAACTGACTCCCCTTGAGGAAATGGGAAGAGAAGGCTCTACCTGGGGTTCAATCAGGATCAAGGATTTCGCGGTTCCTGAGAAGTATCTCCTGGGCAAAGTGAATGGGGGTTTCAAGATTGTCCACCTGGGATTCGAATTCGCAAGGGCACTGATCGCAGTAATATCTGCTGCTTCCGCCACAACAGCACTGGAGAATGGAATGGACTACATGAAGGAAAGGAAAGCCTTCGGCCAGCCTATCGGAAAGTTCCAGGGGCTCCAGTTCCAGCTTGCCGACCACGTAGCCAGAATGGAAGCGGCTAGAACACTCGGATACAAGGCACTCTGGATGTATGACATGGAGCAGAAGCACGGAAAATTCTCAAGATTTGAAGTTTCCAAGGAAGTTGCAATAGCGAAGCTCCTTTCCACAGTATGGGCATTTGATGCAATAAACGACGCACTCCAGTGGCATGGTGCCTATGGTTACACCAAGTACAACCCGCAGGAGCTTGCACTCAGAGGCATAAGGTCGTTCCAGCTCGCAGAGGGCTCCAGGGAAGTCATGAAAACTATTATAGCGAGGGAAGCCCTCGGAAAAGAGTTCGGAA
>JAKAUW010000004.1 GCA_021817455.1 Thermoplasmata archaeon
TGTCCGCAAGTTTTACTGTGTCGAGGTTCCTTTCCATGGTCTCCTTACAGTGAATGCAAAGCCTGTAGCCAGATTTCTCAGCATCAGCTGGATTATGGAACAGGATTATTCTGTCCTCAGATGGCATTCGAGATGAGCAAAGTTTGTAGCAGTAGATTTTTGTTCTCCTGTTGCCATGGATGAAATTTGAATCGGCATGTGCATTATTCGCTAACCCAGGTTCTGTTACGATATCCATTCTGCCAGCCTCGACGCGGTGTACTTTTCTGCCGGATTTTCTTGATATTGCCAACTATCTGTTCAACCTCGCGAGAACAAAAAGATTTTGTCTGATTCCAGTGACGTGACGTAAACGCTTCCATGCCAATAGACAATAAATCACCAGTCACCCTTGCCCCTCCGTCTTGACATATGCCATCATTGCAATAATGGCACACAGATGCGGGAAAACCTATGATGAAACCGTGGAGATACTGTCAGGCATCAAAGAAGTCCAATACACAAACGGTTTACATTCCCAGGTGGAGTTGACAAGGGATCAGAAGGAGTTGTCCGAGAAACTTTCAATTGAGTTGTAGTAGTACAAAGGAGCAAAGATAGGGTAATAAGGGAATATATTAACGCAAAATAACAGGGCAAACGAATAAATCGGGGCATACTGAGGAGATTGTATTGAGTTTTAGTTTATGCCAGTTTACCATACAGTGTTTATATGGCATTAGAATACTTACACATGGTAAAAACCACGATCAACCTTGATGATGAAGTCTATGCGGAGATTGTCAAGGAATCCATGGAAAGGTACGGCAGTACCAAGAATATGTCAAAGATCATTAATCAGCGCCTCAGGATCAGCAAAGGTGATGCATGAAGAAGTGGAAAGCGAATCACTTTCAGGGCCAGGGAGGATCTTGCATCGCTGGATGCGGATAATGAAATACGAAAAAGTTGGGAGCGGGTTTAGTAAATGATACTATAGAGAATTCTCCACACCACGACGAAGCCACTAAGATTATAGATGGGTCGGAGAACTTTGTAATAAATTCACTTTCAATTGTTGAACTTGGATTTGTGCTTCCTTGGTAATTGGTGTTAATACAAATAACCCTTTTTCCAACTGGCAGATGATTAGTCACTCATTTTCTACCGGCGGATCTTCAACGCAAATAACGGCTTCAAGTAACTCTGAATTCTATGGCGTCTTTCCGTTTGGAGCTTACGATTACTGGTGGGCGTAACCGAATGTTGCAATAACGACATACATATTCAACCAGATTGTCGCAAAAACATTTAATGCAGTACCGTACATATGGTCCAACGGAGTCGTATTTAGTGGGACTAGAGGTAGTGTCACAGCATAAGCTAACGTCATACAGTACATTTCTGGGTGAACAGGAGTGAAAATGCACAGCTATTCAAGAAAGATGTGGTACTATTCAATAATATGTATGGTTCTTTCAGTGCTTTCACTTTCTATATTGCTTTATCGTCTTGTAGAGGTTGCTGGCGTTGGAATTTCGTCAGCTGGCATTCAAGAATATTCATACGTCTTAGGTTCGTTTCTGGCAATATTTATCCCATCTGCCTATCTGCCATTTTACAGAGTCAGACGCCCTTTTCTTACAATTGGATATTTTTTCACCCTGGTCATCTGGCTCATAATTGGCTTCGATGCCGGTTTGTGGGTTTTCCTGGCTCCAGCTATCTTAGCTGCGATTTCATACGGTTCCATCAATCCGAGAAATAGCAACGCGATATCCAACTAACATGCCCCATCTAACATCTCCGGAATTATTGCCAACATTACCGGTTATTCTCTCCCACTTCCAGAATACTGTGATTACCCGGTTCTCGGAAAAGAGCTTGAAATGCCTCAGACCGAAGGACAGCGAATGGTCATGGATGACCTCAAACATCGTGTACGATGAATGGGAGTACTTCCCGGTGGCATTGCGGTAGAAGTCGCACAGCTGCATGAACTTCTCCGTCCTCCTGGTGAGCGGTCTAGGTGCAAAGTTATCAAGCGTGGCTGTCACCAGGGGGCATCATGAGCCGTCATCCCCTGGTCTTCTGGAACATGTTTCAGTCACTGCTAACACCTTCAATGAAGTTTTCAAGCATATCAGGATACTTCCATTTTCATTGCGATGCCTCCTCTACCAGTATTGTGGCAAGTTTCCTATCCAGGTAGACAAGGTCCTGTCAATGCAACGCTGAAATCCTTCAGAATCGACACAAGAAGCGATGTTTCATTCCGCCCTTCCCGGGAAAGCTGTCGAAGGTGAGCTGGGTCATTGCATCCCCTTTCCGGGTTCATGGCCTCCTGCCTGAAAGTTTGGAGTGAAAATCCAGCGTTCATTTTGATTGTCGAGCAGCAAAAATTCAGAGTAGACCGGTCGGGATTTGAACCCGAGGCCTCCTGCTTGCAAAGCAGGCAACGAAGAAGCGGGTATAAAACGTCTTCTTCTTAAGTGTCCGTCTTTAAGAATGTGGATTTTGCCTTTACTTATCCGTAAATGAACCTCGTGAAGCCGCCAAAACTCATTTTCCGAGAATCAAGATCT
>JAKAUW010000044.1 GCA_021817455.1 Thermoplasmata archaeon
TAGAGAGTCTGTCCTATTCCCTGGGCCATACCGCCTTCAATCTGCCCCCTTACCGTGGATTCGGAGAGCGGTCTTCCAACATCATAATAAGCACTGCACTCCTTGATAGTCACCTGCCCCCGTTCGCTTACCTTACATGTTACGAGATTGCAACCAAGTGAGTCCATTGATCCCTTCTCCCTCCAGTGTGTATAGACATCTGCACCATCATCCATAAGGAGTTCTTTTGAATATTTCCCATATTTCTTCACAACACCCTCCTTTATCTTCTGGCAGACGTCATAGACTGCCATACCGCCAACCATAGCTGATCTGCTCCCCCAGGAACCGATGCCATCTTCAAGCATGTCGGTATCGCCCATTTCCAGTGAAACAAGGGACTCATCTATTCCAAGGTTTTCCCTTACAATCCTGCGAACGAATAATTCGTGTCTCTGCCCATGTGAATTGCCGCCAAGCCAGACGCGAACTTTATCCTTGTCAACAATAATTCTTGCAGTTTCCCCCGGCTGGAAAGCAGGTACCAGAACGAATATTGAGAATCCGGGCTTATCTTTCTTGAGATTCCTGTAATTTAGTTTCTCAACTGCTTCCATGAGGAACGATTTAGCAGGCGGAACATATACTCCGAGAGGCGAGGTGTGTTCCCTGTTGCTTGTGTTTAACAGCCTCACATCGACTGGATCCATGTGCAGTTCATCAGCGAGTTTATCAACCATTCTCTCGATAAAGAAATGCGCTTCAGGCCTGCCCGCCCCTCTGTAAGGACCCTGTACAGGCTTATTAGTCAAAACTGATTTTGCCTCTATATATGCATTCGGAATATCATATGCACCGCACATCTGCATGCCTACGAAACGTGCTGCAAATTCGCCACTGCCGCCTGAATATGCACCCGCATCAACGACCACTTTTCCCTTGAGGCCATGTATTTTTCCCGTTTTATCTGCAAAAAGCTCCACATCTGCTGAGGTTCCCCTCCCAGGATGGCTTGAAGTCAGGTGATCCCTTCTGGTCTCAAGCCACTTAACCGGTTTTCCCGTTTTTATTGCAAGAAAGGCAGCGATGGCATGCTCAGAGTAGACAGATCCTTTCAGCCCAAATGCACCACCTGTGTCCGTCTGGATGACCCTTATTTTTTCCTTGGGCATGTTTAACACATCAGAGAGACCCTCCCTGATACTGTGTACTGATTGGGTAGGAATCCAGACTGTCAACTTCCCGTCTGAATATGAGGCAACTATTCCCCTGGTTTCAATCGGGTTTGTAGCCACCCTTTTATTATCAAAATGATCAGTTATCCTGATATCATATTTCTCACCGTTGAAATCTCTGCCGATAGTTACCTCTGAAAGTGTATTATTCTTCATTGATGAGTGGATCGGCTCTGATTCGATTGAAATCTCCGGGTCCATTACAGGTTTAAGGGGCTCTATATCAACACTAATGGAATCAGCAAGATCCTCAGCCTCATATCTATCCTTTCCAAGAACTGCCGCTATGGGCTGGCCAAGATAATTGACATATTTGTCCGCCAGAACCGGCTCCCTGAGATTGAGCTCACCTTCCGTTGCACCTTCTCCCACGGATGTTATATACGACGGGAAATCTTTGAATGTGTAACATTCCCCTTCTATTTTCAGTATCCTGCCCCTGGAATAGTTACTCCTTATAATGGCAAGGTGCTGCATTTTAGGAAGGACAATGTCATCAACGAACCTGCCCTTGCCCCTTACTATTTCCTCCACTGTACTCATTGTTTCACCTGTCTGGTTACAATTTCCTCTTCCTGTTCATTCATATGTTTTGAAGCTTCCTCTATAGAATCAACTATACTGTCATATCCAGTGCATCTGCAGATGTTTCCAGATATCGCCTCTCTGATCTCATCCCTATTTGCGTCAGGGTTCTTCTTGAGATACCAGTGGGCTACCATTATCATACCCGCAGTGCAATAACCGCACTGAAGGCCATCTTTATCCAGAAATGCCTTCTGGAGCGGATGTAATTTATCACCTTTCGAAAGGCCCTCGATTGTTGTAATGGAATTGCCATTTGCCTGAGCAGCGAGAAGAGTGCATGATTTTACTGCCTTATTACCAAGAAGCACGGTACAGGCGCCGCAGTTCGACGAGTCGCATCCAACGTGCGTACCTGTTAAACCAAGTTCGCCTCTGATAAAGTCAACGAGCAATAACCTTGGTTCGATCTCTTTCTCAACGTCCTTTCCATTCACGTTTACTTTTATCTTAATTCTATTTACCATTTTTATCACACTCCAGAAGCACGGTCGAATGCCTTTGCAATCGCTTCTTTCCCAACCAGGCCAAGAATCTCCTTCTTGAATTCTGAGCTGGAATACGAGTCTTCCATGGGATCTGATTCAGAAACCATGATTTCAGCGGCCTTGCTAATGACATCCTTTGTAAGCTGCTTACCCTCAAGGTACCTTTCAGCTTCAATTGCTTTTATGCTCGTCGGGCCGACCGAAGTCATTCCTATACCAGCTGATTCGCAGTGACTTGATCCATCCAGTGATATAAACGC
>JAKAUW010000038.1 GCA_021817455.1 Thermoplasmata archaeon
ACAATATACAGGAAACTTAAGCTTAAGAACATTTCAAGCAGGAAATTAAATGAAAACCCTGCAATAGCAAAACTTTCTGAAAGAATGGATAGCAATTTTGATTTTCGGCTACTTTTCAGGGATTTCCTGGAATACATTGGCAAATGGAATACGCATCTTGATAACCTGGGGGATCACGAAATCGCAATTGCAATTGATACAATAGAATGGCTTGATAGCTTCACAGGGATAATCCCTGAAAAGAAAGGGGATTCCACCAGTGAGGCACTAGTCGGCCTTCTCCTTAAAATGAGGCGCACAATGAGAGAAAAGAAGGATTTTGCTGGTGCAGATGAAATTAGGAAAAACCTTAGGGAAATGGGCATAACAATTGAGGATCGCGGAGAGGAAACTATCTGGTGGAAGGATTAGGTGTTGGGATGAAAAGCGCTGTTCTTGTAATTGACATAGTAAATGACTTTGTATCTGGGATATTTGGCTCTGAAAACTCGGTCGCAGTTTCTGGAAAGATTGCAACATTCCTAAAGAAGCTGGAAGGGAAGGCGGAAATCGTGTTCACCCTTGATACTCACATCCCCAATGACCCTGAGTTCAGGGTATGGGGAGAACACTGCATTATGGGGACTTGGGGTTGCCAGCAGGTGGATTCACTCAAAAATATTCTAGGTTACAGGATAACAAAAAGGCACTTTGATGCCTTCCACGACACCGACCTGGACGGTTATTTGCGCGCACTGGGCATTGGTACGCTATATGTTTTGGGAATCAGCACGGACATTTGCGTGCAGCATACAGTGGCTGGAGCATTTTACAGGTACTATGAACTGAACGTAATTTCAGATCTTTGTGGGGCAATATCTCCAGACAGACACTTGGAAGCAATATCATCCATGAAGAGAAACTACGGTGCCAGAATTCTAACATCCGCCGAAGCCCTGGAGGAATTAAAGCATGGCATCTAAGACATCGGCGGAAAAGGATCGGCAATTGGGGCTGAGTTCAGCAACTTATGAAGAGATAATGGCGGGGCAGGCATCAGACGTATACTTTGAAAGGAGCCTCAATGCAGCCTCTAGAGTCAAGCATGATGCAAATATAGTTGCAGAGGTAACTCTTTCAGGGCCACTGGACCCATGGGTCAATTTCACTGGCCTGAATGAAGTTCTGGGGATTCTCACGGGAAAGAAGGTGGATGTATATGCCATACCTGAAGGCACTATCATTAGTCCCAGGGATATGGCGGGAAATCCTGTGCCGGTCATCAGGATTGAAGGAAATTATGACGATTTCGGGGAATTCGAGACATCCATCCTTGGCTTCATCTGCCAGTCTACGGGCATTTCCACTTATTCATCAAGAATAAGGGATGTCCTGGGCGAGACACCTTTCTTCTCATTTGGCATCAGAAGGATGCATCCCGCAATTTCGCCTATGATTGACAGGGCGGCCTATATTGGCGGTGCGGATGGAGTATCTGGAATTCTCGGAGGGAAGCTCATCGACCAGAAGCCAGTGGGAACCATGCCTCACGCGCTGTCCCTTATTTTTGGCGATGACAAGGCGTGGGAAATGACTGTAAAAGCTGCTGGCCCGAAGGGTGTGAAGACTGTTCTAATTGACACTTACATGGATGAGAAGTTCGCAGCCATCAAGGCGGCTACAATGTTTCCAGACCTGAATTTCATTAGGTTAGACACCCCATCCTCTAGGAGGGGCAACTTCGCCAATATTGTCAGGGAGGTAAGATGGGAACTTGATCTTAGGGGATACAGCAATGTCAAAATCATGGTCTCAGGGGGCCTCAAGCTTGAGAACCTGGCAGAGCTAAAGGCAGCTGGTGCTGAAGCTTTCGGTATCGGGACTTCAATAGCTTCTGCCCATCCATATGATTTTGCCATGGATATAGTTGAACTCAATGGCACACCCCTTACTAAGAGGGGAAAGCATTCAGGGAAGAAGAATCTTCTAAGGTGCAACAAGTGCATGGGTATACTTTCAGTACCTTCAACAAAGACTAACACAATCTGCAAGTGTGGGGGAAAGATGGAAAATATCCTCATCAGGATGCTGGAAAAGGGCAAGCTTCAAAAGCCCTATGAATCACCAGGGTCTCTCAGGGCACGAACTCTCAAAGAGCTGGAATTGCTGAGGCTTACGGCGCAGAATCAGTGACCATTATTATGACATTTCCTTTTCGATTGCTTCTTTCAGCACCACAGCATTGTTATGTTCAGTGCCAGTAGCTGGGAAGAGCAATACAACATCATTATTTTTGCATAATTCCAGCAATCTTTGGAATTCTGGATTTTTGCTGAGTTCCTTCAGGTAACTTTCTCTTAAAAGTTGAAACTTGCCCGCTTCATGCGAGAATTGTTTCCTAAGGTTATTGGAGGGCGCTATATCTCTGAACCACGAGTGAAGATTTGCAGACTCCTTGGTAACTCCTCGTGGCCAAAGGCGGTCCACAAGAATCCTCAAACCTTCCTGCTTTTCCTTGCTATAGGTCCTCTGTATTCTTACTGTCATGGCTCGTTCCCATTAATCCCGAAGTTCTGCTACTGCAATTCTCTTCTTAAGCGTACTTTCGCAGCCAGGACAACATGCAAAATACGCTTTCCCTCTGGACTTTACCACGATGGGGTCCCTCGGTATGTCGTTTCCGCATAGGTCACAGTGAAGGTGTGCCATCCTTCCAGGGTTCTCCCCAATAGTCCTTCTCTTTGCAATCTTTACATCTTTGATTATGGCGTCATCAAGTTTCAGAAGGTTTTCATAATGTACCACAAGCAAATGGCTCCCGTCAATGAGTTCGAAATCTTCCAGAATGAATCTCTTTTGGATTGGAGTGATATCTTCGACTTGAATGACGGCAATGTCCTCCTCATCATCGTTCAGGTTCACTGTAAAGGATTTAATTCTCCCTGACTCCAGGAGTGAATCCAGGGCCTTCCTCGCAGTGGATCTAGAAACATCAAGTTCCTCCGCTATTTCTGAAATGGATTTTCTTGAATTCTCCCTCAATATTGTTACAAGTCTTTGCTCAAGTTCGGAGAGATTTCTCTTCATATTGGTAAATTGAATTAATGGATTTAGCCATTTTGATAAGTGAATACTTATGTATACTTACACGATTTCAATTTATGGCAAAAATGGTAGATCCGGTTTGCGGCATGACAGTATCAGACGATACAGGCTTTAAGTCGAACTATAAGGGGAAGGATTACTCATTCTGCTGCCTTCACTGCAAGGAGAAGTTTGACGCAAACCCGCTGAAGTTCACAAGGTGAAAATATGCCAACAGACCCTGTCTGCGGCATGTTTGTTCCGGACACTTCAAATCTGAAACTTACAAAAGACGGCAGGGACTATTTTTTCTGTTCCACAGACTGCCTTAATAAGTTTAAGTCCCCTGAGGAACAGGTAAGGGCCATAAGATGGAAGTTAACCATTGCATGGTTATTTTCGGTTCCTGTACTTGCACTCACTTACATTCCCGGTATAGCACTTAAATCCTGGATTCTTCTTGGGCTTACCCTTCCTGTGCAATTTTATTCTGGCATTGGATTTTACAGGGGAGCTTACGAATCCATTCGAAACAGGATGGGAAACATGGACATTCTCATCTCACTTGGAACTCTGACCGCGTTTTTCTATTCGCTAGTGGTGACACTGGAACCAGGATTGATTTCACAATCATCCACATACTACGATGCATCCGCCTTCATTATTACCCTCATACTCACGGGAAATTTCATTGAGACAATAACCAAGAAATCTGCGGGCGATGCTGCATCCAAGCTGCTTGAACTTATCCCTGGCACCGCACACAAAGTTGTTGGTTCTGAGATTCTGGAGGTCCCGTCAGATTCCATAAGTGAGGGCGACACAGTTTTAGTCAAGCCCGGCGAAATTCTGGCCGCAGATGGAGTGGTTTTGGAAGGCTCTGCAGATGTAGATACATCCACAATAACAGGAGAGCAGGAACCTGTATTTGCTAAAGAGGGCAGCAGGGTAATATCAGGCACGAAAAACCTCAATGGCACAATAAAAGTACTTGTGCTGAAATCTGGAGGCAATTCCACCATAAGGAAGATATATGATATGCTCCAGACAGCCACATCCGGGCGTGCCAGAATTCAGAGAATTGCGGATGTCTTCTCGTTGTACTTTGTTCCAATAGTACTGGTTTCCGCAAGTATTTCTGCCGCTTTATGGGCTTATTTCATAAGCGTGGGACAAACTGGACAGTGGGATATACCAGTTCTAGCATTTGTTTCAGTGGTGGTTATAGCATGCCCATGCGCAATTGGCCTTGCAGCACCCATCACAATGCTCATTTCGTCCACATATTCATATGAAAATGGCCTCATTGTGAAAAATACCGGTGCTCTTGACAGGATTTCCCGTGTTACCCGGGTCATTTTCGACAAGACAGGGACACTTACCAGAACACTTCCGGAAGTATCTGAAGTCCGCAGTTCCATCGGCCGGGATCAGTTGATCTCTATTGCCGGATCTCTTGAAAAAAACTCCAACCATCCTATAGCACTCTCCATAGTGAAGTATGCTATAGATGCAGGGATCTCCCTTTCAAATGCTTCAGATGTAAAGGAGACTCCGGGAATGGGGATTCGAGGAACAGTAGCCGGCAAGTCTGCAGAGATTGTGAAATCAACCGGCAGCCTGAAATCAGCAGTTGAAGTACTTCTTGAAGGCCAGAATATAGGTGATATAAGTTTCAGGTATGTTGTTAGGGAGGAATCAGAATTGCTCATACGGGAACTTAAAGAACGTGGAATAAAAACAACAATAGTTACCGGAGACAAGGAATCTGAAGCACACAGGATCTATGAGATGCTTTCCCTGGACTCTTACCACTCCGAATGCCTACCTGACCAGAAAGCGGAGATTGTGAGGAAATACCAGGAAGAGGGAGATTTTGTGGTATTTGTCGGAGATGGAATAAATGACACAGTGGCAATGGAGACTGCTGACGCCGCCATAGCAGTGCCGGAAGCATCAGATGTTGCAAAAGAAGCCGGGGATGTCATTCTTGCGAAGAATGACATAATGTTGGTTCTATCCGCAATAGACCTTTCCAGGCAAACCATAAGGAAAGTCAAGCAGAACATCTTCTGGGCAATTGGGTACAATTCGGCCCTGATCCCGATTGCAGGCGGGGCTCTGGTTCCGCTATTCGGCCTGCAGATCTATTCTGTGCTTCCCATTCTATCGGCACTTGCCATGGGCATGAGCTCAACAAGTGTTGTTCTTAACTCGTTACTCCTTCGCGGCACACTAAGGAAAAGAGTTTTCAACTGGGTAAATATGGGTACCACAGTGTAATTTTGCCACAACTGAATAAGCAACTGGAATCAATCTCTGAAATCTTAAATGCTCTCAGAGAAGCTTCAAAAAAGGAATACCTGAATAATATGAAGCACTTTTCAATAAACAGTGATATGGCACTTGGTGTACCAGTTCCTAATATTAGGAAAATATCAGGGAGGATTGGTCAATCAGAGGGTCTGGCACTGGAACTGTGGTTTTCCGGAATACACGAGGCGATGATCCTCTCTACTATGGTTTTCCCATCTAATGAATTAACCATGCCTGTAGCGGAGAAGATGGTTAGCAAAATAGGTTCATGGGACATCTGTGACCATTTTGCCGGGAACCTGCTGTCAAATTCACCAATCTTCTCACAAGCAATAGAAGCATGGCATTCAAGAGAAGAGCAATTCGTCAAGAGATCATCATTTTCAATTATTGCACAATTAGATGTCTCTGAATTCCAGAAAAGAGATGCTGTTGAGTATTACCTAGAATGCATTAGAACCAGTGCATTAGATGAGAGAAACTTCGTGAAGAAAGCCGTATGCTGGGCTCTCAGAGTCATAGGTAAATCCTCCAGTGAGAACCATTCATCAGCGATGAAACTTGCAAGGAAGCTGGAGAAATTAGAATCGAAATCTGCAAAATGGATTGCCAGTACAACAATTAAGGAACTCGATTCCGAAAGAGTAAAAACACGAGTGTTAAGAATTTCCCCTCATAAAACGTGACCCTTCCATTCATATTTTGAAAACACATTTATGACATGCCAACATGGAAATATCATGAAACTGCTCATAAACGGCGAATGGGTCAACTCAAGCAACGAGAGTGAATTGGAAAAATACAATCCCTCCATGGGGAGGCTGTTTGGCAAGTTTCCGGCTGCCACGAAAGAAGATGTCAAAGCTGCAATAGATGCAGCGGATGAAAGCTTTGAAATGTGGTACTCAAAGGGTTCAGTGGAAAGGTCTAAAGTGATTTACAAAACAAAAGAACTCATTGAGAAATCACGATCAGAACTTGAGCGCCTCCTTCAGGAAGAAAATGGAAAAACCACCATTGAAGCCAGGCAGGAAACAGACGGTGTCTTAGACCAATTACAGTACTACGCTGAATTTGCAAGGAAGATAACTGGCGACTTAGTTGAGGGAGACTCGCCGTCGAGAAAGATTTTCCAGCATAAAATCCCATATGGCGTTGTAGTTGCCCTGACTCCATGGAACTTTCCTGCTGCTATGGTTGCCAGAAAGCTTGCCCCAGCTCTGATGGCCGGCAATTCCGTTGTGCTGAAGCCAAGCAGTGATACCCCATTTACGGCGGAATGGATAGTCAAAAAATTTGCAGAAGCTGGTGTTCCGAAGGGTGTGCTAAATTTCGTTACAGGGAAAGGATCAGAGATTGGTGATTTTATTGTAGAGCACAAGAAGGTAGGCCTCGTGACCATGACAGGGTCCACATCTACTGGCCAGAGAATTATGTCTCACTCCTCATCTAACATGGCGAAACTTATTCTCGAATTGGGAGGAAAAGCTCCATTCATGGTCTGGAAAGATGCAGACCTAAAGAATGCATTAAGTGCCTTCATTTGGGCTAAATTATGGAACGCCGGCCAGTCATGCATTGCGGCTGAAAGGTTGTACATACACAGTGAAATTTATGATAAATTCATTGGCATGATAACTAGGTCTTTTTCAAAAATTATGGTTGGAGACCCAAGAACATCTGATATGGGGCCCTTAATCAACAAAGGTGCTCTGGAAACCACTGAAAAGTTTGTTGAAGACGCCAAGGAAAATGGCTACAAGCTTCTTACAGGCGGGGAAAGGCCAACCCTGTCAGGAGAATTCGGGAACGGATACTTCTACATGCCAACACTGTTTGCAGGAGTGGACCAGAAATCCGAGATTTTCCAGGAAGAAGTTTTTGGACCGGTTATTGGCGCTATGTCTATAGACGATGAGGACGAGATGTTCAGATATGCAAACGATTCCAAGTATGGTCTCGCATCATATTTGTTCACCAAGGACCCCAATCTCATTTTCAAAAGTTTAGAAGGAATCAGGTTTGGAGAAGTTTATGTCAATATGCCTGGCCCAGAATCTTCCCAAGGATATCACACCGGATTCAGGCTAACCGGGCAAGCCGGAGAGGGAAGCAGGTACGGCATAGAAGAATACCTGAAGCTGAAGAATGTCTACGTAGATTACTCTGGAAAAGACCTTAAAATTGAGACTGTCAGGGAAGAACTCCTCGAGTGAAACCAATTCACTCATCATTTTCGAAGGTCATTTTATTCATGTAACTGGCTGCTTTTAACCAAATTGAGCGGGAAATCCCCTTCTGAAAGAGGGGATGAATCATATTCCAAAAAGCCCACTGCTCTCAATAAATCACTAAAAAGCATATATGCGGGTGCCGGGATTTGGACCCGAGGCACGAGCTTGGCAAGCTCGCGTGTTACCAGGCTACACCACACCCGCTTGGCTCTGCATTGATCTTTTTGATATTAATTTTTGCTACGCTTTCAGACCTCTGAAAGAATTACCCCATTCGTCAGACAACCAATGTAAAAACCAATCCGACAATGGATTTCCAGTATAAGGATTCGGAGGCCAGCAGTTATGAAAAACCATGTAAATATGCCTCATGGATAACATGTTACGGTACTTAGAAAAGTTCTAAGTCGTTTTTAGCTCAGTAAGCGAAATAAGTTGTCGATTTTCAATGCAATCTTTCATATAACCTATAATTTTCTAGGTCCAAACTGAAAAATAACATGTGAAATACCTTTGTTGCAATTAAAGCAACAAATACGGGAATGGTTAAATATTAAAAATGTCTAAAGACCCTATTACAGGGAACTTCGGCAACATGCCAAAACTCATTGGAATGTATGTATCGAAACTACTAATCTTCCATCCCATTTCGCTTAAAACACTACAAAACTATTTTAATAACATTGTATCTTATGAAATAAATAGGTGATTCCAAGAATGATAATGTCTGAGGAAAGAAACAGGTATCCCGAAATCAGATTCGCAAATGATTTCGAGATCAGTAAAAATGCACCGTTTACCACGGTGGACGACTTTGTCAACACCATGGGACACCTGATTACTCCAGATATGATGGTAATCAGAGTTACAGAAAGTCTGTGCCCAATATGTGTTGACGATGAGAAATTTGACCAGATGAGGATACCTGCAGTTGTGTACGAGAACGCCGGCGAAGTTAAACTCATAAAGGAGTGCGCCGAACACGGAATTACTAAAGAAAAATACTGGGAAGACTATGAAATGTACCAGGAGGCCAAGAAATGGCTGGATCCTGGTGTAAGAATTCTCAACCCACATGTTGCTTACCTTGAATCTAAGATCGTTTGCCCTACACACTGTGGACTTTGCGTTAAGCACAAATCACACACTGGTCTTGGCAATGTTGTAGTAACGAACAGATGCGATCTGTCCTGCTGGTACTGCTTCTTCTATGCAAAGGAAAACGAGCCAATTTACGAGCCAACTCAGGATCAGGTAAGAATGATGCTGAGAAGAATGAGAAACGAGAAGCCTGTTGGTGCAAACGCAGTACAGATCACTGGTGGAGAGCCAGCAATCAGAGACGATATCATAGATATAATCAAGATTGCCAGGGAAGAAGGCTATGAGCACATACAGCTAAACACGAACAGTATCCGTTCTGCATTCGATCCAGACTTCCCCAAGCAGATCAGGGCAGCTGGTTCAAACGTCATTTACACAAGTTTCGACGGGCCAACACCGAGATCAAACCCCAAGAACTTCTGGGAAATTCCCGCAGCTCTTGAGAACTACAAGAAGGCACCGCTCGGAGTAGTACTTGTTCCGACAGTCATTGGTGGTGTCAACGACAAATATCTCGGAGATATCATAAGATTCGGTCTGTCCAACATTGATGCAGTAAGGGCAGTCAACTTCCAGCCTGTGAGCCTTGTAGGCAGAATGCCTGACAGGATGAGGGAGAAGCAGAGAGTCACTATCCCTGGAGCAATCAAGAAGATTGAACAGCAGACTGATGGGCTTATCGGAAGGGAAGACTTCTTTACAGTTCCATCAACTGCGAAGGTTTCAAACTTCGTTGAACAGCTCAAAGGAAAGGAAATGTACAAACTGTCCATACACTTTGCTTGTGGAATGGGTACCTACCTGTTCAAGGATGACGAGAGAGTTATCCCGATCACAAGGTTCATCGATGTAAGGGGAATGTTTGAACACATTGGCGAACTTGCTGACGAAATAAAGAACTCAAACTTCAAGAGACTCAGCAAGGCAGTGACCGTTCCAAAACTGCTCCTTAGCCTGAATAAATTCGTTGACTATGAGAAGGCACCGAAGGACTTCAAGCTCAAGGATATGATCTACAACGCCTTTACGGATGGAGATTACCACGGTCTCAAAGCTTTCCACTACAAATCTATGTTTATTGGATTCATGCACTTCATGGACCCATACACGTACGATGTGGACAGAGTTGAGAGATGTGATATCCACTATGCAATGCCTGACGGAAGAGTAGTTCCATTCTGTGCATTCAACGTTATCCCGGAACTTTACAGGGATGCGACACAGAGAAAGTACTCCATGCCAGCAAAGACATATGAAGAGAGAACTGGAAAAATCCTCAAGAAAGACAAGTACTTCAGAGAGTACACAAAGGAAGACAAGAGGAGAATTCTGGCCTTCTATGAAAAGAGCATAGGAAGGAAGCTGGCCGAAGATGAAATAGGTATAAACCTCGATGAGCCAATACCTGTGATATCATCAGAAAGACCAGAGTAGACCCTCCAACCCTTTTTATTCCCTTTTTTATTTTCCTTTTATTGGATTTTGAAATTATTGAACATACCGGAGACGTGGGCATTCGCTATTTCGGCTCCACGGTAACAGAGTTATTTTCCAGCGCGCTGAAAGGAACAGCATATGTTATTGGTGATCCAGCCCCTGGCTGTTCAAGGTCAGGTACACAATTGGAACTGCAATTTACAGACTATCCGGATCTCATGATGCAATTGATCGACCGCGTTATATATTTTTTCGAAATAGAGGAGATTTTATATGATTCTATCACTCAATTTACCATAGAGGATAACAATGCCAAAATCGGCCTTGAGGGCTGCAGTATTGATGCCAACTTCCAGTACAGGTACATTCTCAAGGCTCCAACTTACCACAAGATGGAAATCAATCTAGAGAAGGGATATGGGATCCAGATATTCGATATCTGACCGCGGCATATGGTATAGCTTTATTTGGCAAATGCTATTATGTCTTTGAAATGCCATCATTCGTAGCAAAAAAGATCTTTTTTACAAGAGGCGTAGGAAGGGGCCAGAGCCAGTTGCAATCCTTTGAGGAGGCACTTAGGGATGGAGGAATAGCTCCCTATAATCTGGTAGGCATCAGCTCAATCTTCCCGCCTTTCGCGGAATCCATTTCAAGAGAGGAGGGCCTTAAGCTCCTAAACCCCGGGCAAATCCTTTTCACTGTGCTTGCGAGAAACTCATCCGACGAGCTCAACAGAATGATATCGGCAGCCATTGGTTATGCAATACCAACAGACAGGAGCAAATGGGGATACCTGAGCGAACATCACAGTTATGGTGAAACTGAAAAGGTAGCCGGATTTTTCGCTGAAAAACTTGCTGCTGAAATGCTTGCCAGCACTGTTGGCCAGATCGACCAGCTGAAATGGGACGAAGAAAATGAAGAGTATGTCCTGCAGGACAAAATCCTCACTACCAAGAATATATGCTCAACCGCTGTGGTAATGAAGGCTGGGGAATGGACCACTGTTATTTCCGCGGCTGTGCTCATAGTGGAGTAATTACATGGATCCCTCTGTGGAGAGAAAGTGGCAGCAGAAGTGGTTGGAAGCAGGAATCTTTGAACCAGAGCCTGATTCAGGCAGAAAGAAATTTTTCATCACTGTACCCTGGCCATACACCAACAGTTCCCTTCATGTTGGCCACGGCAGAACTTACACTACTGCGGACATCATTGCAAGATACAAGCGGCTATCAGGATACAACGTATTATTTCCCATGGCCTTCCACCAGAGTGGCACACCTATACTAGCATTCTCTGAAAGAATAAGGAGGGGAGATAAGCAGACCCTTCAGCTTTACAGGGACACGCTCAGGGAATATGAGAAAGAAGAAGATATAGAGAAAAGGATAGAGGAGTTCAAGGAACCCCAGAATATTGCAACCTATTTCTCCGAAAGGATAGTGAAGGACTTCACCAACCTAGGTTATTCAATCGACTGGCGCAGCAGATTCACGTCTGGAGACCCCTTTTACCAGGAGTTTGTCAGATGGCAGTTCAGGAAACTCAACTCTCTGGGGCTAATCAAGAATGGAGAATATCCGGTGCTTTACAGCATTAACGACAGGAATGCAGTTGGTGAGGATGACATATCGGATGGCGATATCGATAAGGTTACCATTGAGGAATTTACAGGTGTTATATTCAAGGGGAAGGATTTTTCTTTAATTGCTGCTTCACTTCGACCAGAAACTGTTTACGGCATCACCAATCTCTGGATATCACCAGATTGCAGTTATGTCAAGTTCCGAATGAATGGTGAGACCTATGTGGTTTCAGAAGAAGCTCTTGAAAAAATGCAATACCAGCACCAGGGTCTGGAGATAGTGGGGCCAATCAAGGAGTCAGAGATTCTTTCTTCTGCATTCGAGACTCCGCTGGAGCACAGGAAAGTCAGGGCTTACACTTCAAGTTTCGTCGATCCTGACAACGGAACCGGCGTCGTATATTCAGTGCCTGGGCACGCAGTTTGGGATTATATGGCAATCAGGGAAGCAGGCCTTAATCTTGAACCCATAAAAGTCCTACGCCTTTCCGGAACTGACAAGAGCACTGTGGAATCTCTCGTGAAGGAAATGGGCATACATTCGCTCAAGGACAGCGACAAGATAAAGGAAGCAACCCAGAGGCTCTACAAGCTTGAATTCTATGATGGAAAGATGATGGAAAATAACGGAAGATTTTCTGGCCTAGGATCAGAGAAGGCTAGGGAAGGGATCAAGAATGAACTATTCCAGAGTGGGGAGGGCTTCGTATTTTACGAGACGTCAAGGAAGGCACAGACTAGAAGCGGGTCAAAGGTAATAGTTGCTGTCCTCTCAAATCAGTGGTTCATTGATTATTCAGTTGACTGGTGGAAAAAAGCTTCCCACGAAGTGGTCAATTCAATGCTCTTCTATCCAGAGTTCTACAGAAATGCAATGAATGATGCCGTTGACTGGCTCAGGGAAAGGCCCT
>JAKAUW010000063.1 GCA_021817455.1 Thermoplasmata archaeon
TGATATCGCTTCTCGAATATTACAGGCACATGGATTCCCTTGAAATCGTGGAAAGCGCAACTATCCATTCTAAAAATACTACAATGTCAACCCTTCTGGTCTCAAAGGAACCAGGAATCAGGGAACCCATGCTGATCGCGGTTACAGAGCACACTAAGACAACGGCTTTCTACCTAGAAATGGTCTTGAAAAAGTTAGGCATAGACTATGAGCTAATATTGAGCAATAATCGTGACGCAGACTCACTCCTGTATGAAGCAGAATATGCCCTGGTTATTGGAGATGAAGCGCTGAAGGTATTCAGATCACATTACAGCATAATCTGGGATGTGGGCTCACAGTTCAGTTCCATTTATTCAATGATTCCCGTTTTCAGTGTTACAGTAAAGAGAAAGGGTGTGGACTGCACTGAGGAAATTAAGCAGCTCGATTTGGCTATTCAGAAATACATGGGACTCGCAGATAAATGTGCAGCTGAGGATGGTGAAAAACTCGGTCTGGACCCTTCAATTCTAAGACAGTATTTCAGGACCATAAAGCACGATTTCAACAGTGAAGTCAGAAGGACAGTGGGTTTCATGGAGTCTATTAGCCGTTCACTGGATGATACAAAGGAACAATGACCTGAACAGATTTATTTATTGGATTGTCCTTATGAGTACATGTTTAAGGATAAGTTTGAGAGCATTAGAGAGGGGTACACCTTTGACGACGTTCTCCTAATCCCTTCCAAAAGTCCAGTTGAACCCCGCGATGCCAACGTTGCATCTAAATTTTCAAGGCATATTGACATAAAAATACCCATAGCAAGTTCCCCCATGGATACCGTCACCGAAACAGAAATGGCAATTGCCATGGCGAGACAGGGAGCCATTGGAATTCTCCACAGGAACCTTTCTGTAAACCAGCAGGCAAGTTTCGTGACCAAGGTCAAGAGGGAGGAATCTATAATTATCAGGAATGTTCACACAGTTGCCCCTGAGACCCCAATCATAGAGCTGAGAAACATTATGAAGACCAAGAACATCGGTGGCCTTCCTGTGGTTGCAGGTGAAAAACTTGTCGGGATCGTGACAAAACGTGACCTTGAGTTTGCTGGAAAGGACAAAAAAACAGTCCAGGATATCATGGTCAAGGACGTCGTATACGCCCGTGACAATATTGACATCAAAGATGCATTAGAGATTCTTTACAAGAACAGGATAGAAAAGCTTCCGCTTGTTGACAAGTCCATGAGGGTCGTAGGCCTGATCACCGCAAAGGACATCACTACAAGGGAGAAATTCCCACAGGCAAGCAGGGACAAGGCGGGAAAGCTTATTGTCGGGGCCGCAGTTGGGCCATTCGATATAGACCGTGCTACCACCCTGGAAAAGGAGGGCGTGGATGTACTTGTTGTGGACACGGCCCATGCGCACAATGAGAACGTACTTTCCTCTCTTAAAAAGATGAGGAAGGAGATTTCTGTAGACCTAGTTGCTGGGAATATAGCCACAAAAGAGGCTGCTGAGGACCTCGTCTCCATAGGTGTGGATGGTTTGAGGGTCGGAATTGGTCCTGGTTCCATATGCACCACCAGGATCATAGCCGGAATTGGTGTCCCACAGCTGACAGCCATTTCGGATGTCGCAGAGGCTGCAAATGGCCAGAATGTTCCTGTCATAGCGGATGGAGGCATCAGATTTTCAGGTGATATTGTAAAGGCATTTGCCTCAGGAGCAAATTCAGTAATGCTCGGGTCACTTTTCGCCGGCACTGAGGAAAGCCCGGGAGGAGAAATTATCCTCAATGGGCGGAAATACAAGGCATACAGGGGAATGGGTTCCATAGGAGCCATCCAGACTGGCATTTCAGACAGGTATGGCAAGCTTGGTGCAACAAAATTCGTCGCTGAGGGGGTAGAGGGTGTAGTGCCATTCAGGGGAAGGGCAGAGGAAGTTCTGTTCCAGCTCATTGGCGGTGTGAAATCCGGAATGGGTTACGTCGGCGCAAAAAACATTGAGGAACTCAGGACAAAATCAAGGTTTGTGAAAATTAGTGCAAATGGCCTCAAGGAAAGCCACCCGCATGACATAAGGATAACAAGCGAACCTCCAAATTACCAGATTTATCAGGTATAATGGGTTCCATTGTACCAATATACTTTATATTCCACAATTTTGATCAACGTTTTACATGAACAGCAAAGGTCTATTGGCAATAGTGCTGGTTGCAACCTTGGCGGGTTCGGCTATGATACCGCTCAGCGGCGCATCTAATATTCAGGCGTACCTCAATCCGACCGCAAATGAGGCCACGGTGTCTGCCTATATCAACTCAAGTGTTGTATTCTCGGCTAGCCAGGTCTCCTTCCTTGGCAAAATTGTTACAGATGTCTTCCCGCACTCGTCCAACCTTACAATCAAACAGACAACAATAAACAGCGATAACCTGTCATTTCAGGTTGTAAATGACAGCATACACTCAATGGATAGCAATGCATCTCTAAAATCGCTCTCTCTGGGCTATTCAAGGACTATAGTAAACACAACCTCAGGAAGCAATGCGCTTCTGTATGTGAATTCCTCACTGCTCCTTAAGGCAACAGTTAAAGGAATTTTCAACAACAATACTGCAAGCCTGGGATGGAGAAGTTTCAGCAGCAACAGCAGCCTTGAGCTCAATGGAAGCGATGTGAGCAACACAAGTTTCGGTGGCTCTTACCTTACGAGCAGCCGTACCGTGAATACAGTAAACTTTACCGTATTCTCAAAGTCGCTCACAAACTGGACCAGGACTTACGACTCAGCCACAAACATTACCACATTCAGCATGGACGCGGGAACCACGGTGCATTTCCAGATGAATGGGTCACTGGGCCCAGGAGGCAATTTCTCCCTGACATACAACCTTGATCCTTCCTACTCCATATTAGCACCAGGCTATGACAGCGCATCTTCAAATGCAATTGTCATAGGTAATCCGCCAGCAACAAGCCCCGTGACATACTATGCAATCGGGGCCGTGTTGGTGGCAGTGGCGGCGGTGCTGTACTTCAGAAGAAGGAAAGGGCCCATCAATTAATAATCCCTAAATTTTTCTTATTTTAAATCTTCCAAGAATTTCCTCGTGGCTGTAAACCGGTATTTCATCAACCATCGAAGCAACCCGCTGGAAATTATCCTTAAATTTCTCCAGTTTTTTTGGGTCCCTCAGTATGGCAGCTGGGTGAAATTGCGGTGCGAAGTATGTTCCGTTGAAGAAAATGAAATCTCCCTGTACTTCAGAAATCCTTCCGAAGCTAATGCCGAATATGTGGCCTACAGATTTAATGGCAGCATTGCCCATTGGAACAATTATTCTGGGCTTCAGGAGGCCTATCTCTTCCCTCAGGTAATCGGAGCACTGCTTAATCTCGTGCACCTTTGGGGCCCTTCCAATTTTTGGCCTGCATTTTACCGAATTGGATATGTAGACCTCATGCTTCTTTAAGCCGGCATATTCCAGTGCATTGTCCAGAAGCTTGCCGCTCCTCCCTACGAAGGGTTTGCCCAGTTCATCTTCTCTCGCGCCAGGAGCCTCCCCCAATATCATGAGCTTGGGTTCATGGTTTCCAAAGCCGCAGACCGGGTTCTTTCTTGAAAAATAAAGATCACATTTCTTGCAAGTATTTATCGTGACACAGAGTTCCCCTAATGTTACCATCGTTCTATGGGCTAGTATGCAGGACTTATTTATTTGTGTCGCCTAGTGCCTGAATTGCCGCATTACGCTTGGCTGCAGAAACCTGCCGAGAACTTAGGTAGATGCCAGCACTGATTAGTGCAAATCCAAAGTAGGTGAAAAGTGTGCTGGCTTCGCCCAGGATAAAGAAGCTGAACACAATGGATAGGGCAGGAACAGCGAAAAAGAATGAAGAAATTGAAGAAACAGAATATTTCGAGTAGAGGTGCAGGTAAACGAAGTAGGCAACTGAAGTGCTCAGAGAGCCCATGTAGATCACAATCGCCAGGAACTGGAAACTTATAGTGCCGAAGTTAATTGCACCAGTGCCTAGATCATAAAGCAGCACAACAGGGAGAGTGTAGAGGAATTGCAGCGTATTAACCGTGTAATTTCCAACATGAAGAAGATATTTCTTGAAATAGACCGTTCCCAAAGCCCAGCTGAAGGCACCGGCAATGAGGAAGAAAAGCCCGATGCCTGGCTTAATGGAAAGCTGGTCAACAAATATCAGTACCATGCCCACAAATCCAATCAGAGTTCCCAATGCCTTTGGAAGAGTCAGTTTTTCCCTGAGGAAAACTGCAGAAAGGGCAATTGAAATTACCGGGAATGTGTAAATCAGTATGGATGAAATCGCTGAACTCTCAGTATTTTCACCTACAAACCAGAAGCCCATGAAGAATACTATATTGAGCAGCCCGAACAGGAAAAGGCTCAGATTTGTTTTAAGGTCTCTCGGGAATGCTATGTGCTTCCAGAAGATTATGAGGGAGAATATGGCTGCAAATAGAATTCTGAAGAATAAGAGTGACAACGCTGACTGGTACGCATAGGCAAATTTTACGAGGGGATAATTAAGGGCCCACGATGAAGCCATGGCAAGGAATGCCATCGAATCCGCGGCTTTAGACACTGATCCATATTTAATTCTGCAATTAATATTTGTCGTGATTTTATTGTCTGGGAGAGGCTGACCGAATTCTAAAATATTGGAAAGGAGATTACAAGGGTACCATGGGCAATTCTCTATTTCAGGATCGCGTGAGCATACTGGATTATTTCCACAAGCATGGCATGCTCATCTCGCCGGAAGCACTCAACATGATCCTGAAAAGGAGCATGGGACAGCTTATTCCCAGGCTTGTGTCTGAAGAGACTGCACAAGCAGGCTACATTGATGAAAAATCCGTACTCAGGCTTATCAGGGGCCAGGCAAAGACAGAACGGAACACTTATGAAGTACAGCTCCCCGACATACGGGTAAACAGTTCGGTGGAAGATTTCAGGCAGATGTTTGTGAGCAGGTACCAGAAGCTGAGCAAGATCATATCGCTTTCCGCAACCATGAGGGGAACTGTTGACATCAGGTCTGCAAAGAGAAGCACAGGAGAAATCAAAGTCATTGGGATGGTATCTTCTGTTGATACCACGAAAAACGGCCACAAGCGCATTACAATAGAAGACATGGATGACCAGATCCAGGCCATAATGATGAAGGGGCGCGGACTGGACACGGAACTTATACTGCAGGATGAGGTAATTGGCATAATAGGGTCCGTTAGCAGGGGGCCAGGCGAACCGATCATATTCCCCAATGAGATAGTCAGGCCGGATATACCTTACAAACTCATTGAAGAAACGAAGAGGGACCCGGTGTACGTGGCTTCACTTTCTGATATTCACGTTGGTTCCAAGACTTTCAGGAAAGACGACTTCAGAAGGATGGTTGACTGGATAAAGCGATCAGATGAAGAAGCCGAACACCTGAAATACCTGATCCTGAGCGGTGATGTTATAGATGGAATAGGTGTATACCCTGGGCAGGAAGAAGATCTTGAACTCATAAATCCACTTGAGCAGTACCAGAAACTTGCAGAATACCTTGATGAAATTCCAGAGGATATACAAGTCTTCGTAATGCCGGGCAACCATGACACCGTCCGGCTTGCAGAACCTCAACCCAACTTCACTGGAAAGATTGAAGAGATATTCCCTGAAAATGCGGTTATGCTTCCCAATCCATATACCCTCAAACTTGAGGGAAAGAATATTCTCCTCTATCATGGAATGTCGCTGAATGATATGGTTGAGCTGGTCCCCGGGGCAAATTTCACTTCCATTGGGAAAGCAATAGAGGAAATGCTCAAGAGAAGGCATCTAGCTCCAAAATACGGAGGAAAGACTCCGCTAATACCATCGGCAAACGATTATCATGTGATCGAGGATGTGCCAGACATATTCATAACTGGCCATATCCACTCGCATTATATTGGAAATTACAAGGGTGTGAGGTATGTGAATTCATCTACGTGGCAATCCCAGACTGATTACCAGAAAATGATGAATTTCGCCCCCAATCCATCCATACTGACAATGTTTGACCTGCACTCAAAGTCAACTATTCTCAAGAACTTTGAGAGGAAATAGCTTCCTAACTAGAAAGTTTTCTTTATAATTTCCTCAAGTTCTTTCCTGAAAGTGTTCACGAGATCAGAAACTGCCTCATCCTTAATGCTAGTTGGGGCACTGATTAAACCGATTTGGGCGGTAACCTTGGCCATCCTTGCAAGGGCATCATATTCTTTGAATTTGCTCTCCAGGAATTTTTCAAGGATTGACATGATCTCTGCCTTTATGGATTCATTCTGGTTGATCTTCCGTTTTATGTATTCTTTAACAAGATCCTTCATGATATCGTGTATTGCCTCAAAGTAAAGGTCCTCTGAAGGCATTGCGTTGAGAAAATTCTTGAGATATTTATCTACTTCATCTGGCACTTTTGATCATTTTTTTGGCGTAAATAAACCTTGGGATATAATTACTTCAACCTACAAGTCATACATTCATCCTGTAACATTCAAATAAAAGCAACAGATATGGGAAAACTCACAATCCTTCATTACATAAAAGATGGATGAATGATCATTAGATTTCAGAGGTGCAATATTGAAGAGAAGTTCAAGAGACTGGAAAAAGCGCGGTAAGATGCGCTGGAAATGGAGAAAGAAGAGAATCCGAAGATTGAAGAGAGCAAGGAAGGCAAACAGGGAGTAATCCCACCTTTTCTACTCAGGGAGCATGTGCTTTTTAGCTCCCTAAAGCTCATACCTATGGCTTATCATTTACAGTGGAGATCACCATTGACTCCGTATATCATATAGCCACTACCGACAATGGTGTTCTGTCGAAATACTAGTAGATTTTGTAAACTTCATTATAGAAACTGCTCCTGAAATAAACCGGACCAAATGATTATGCCCACAGCTGAAGCCGCCCTGTGGTTGAAATATCTATTTATATCCCAAGCACATTCTCAAGAGCCTGCCATCGGCTGCAAGGGGATTAAATTACTATGGTGACCCAATTCAGTCATTTAAGTAATTTAGCTCCTGACCCGATTGTTGGAAATATGGGGACATGGGGTAATCAGGCATCCTGATGGGCTCCAGTCAGGTTATGATTAACTACGGGTCACCTGAATAAATGATGAGTGACTGGAACTATGAACCGGAAGAGACCCGCAGATCTGGGTTCAAATCCCAGTGTCCCCACTCATATTTGACACCTTTTTTCCCCTTCCTCAACATGCTTATGGACTCAATCATACTGCTATTGCCTCCTCATTTTCGAAAAAATCGGGTTCCCTGAACCATGCTGTATATCTCATATGTCTCTGCCTGAACGTCCTGGCTCAGCAAATGCGTGTAAAGCTGCGTGGACTGAATGGAGGCAAGGCCAATGTGAATCTGTATTTTCCTCATGTCCATGCCCGACATCATGAGCTGGGTTGCACAGCAGTGCCTGAAGGCACGAGGGTGAAACTGTGGCCCATTTGCAGCTTTTCCCGCTTCCTCTACCCCGTTACTCTTCTACTACAATAAGCCTCAAACCCTTCCAGATGACCCTGTAACCGGCACTTTCCAGTGTTTCCGCCGGAGGAAAGCCCATGAAATCAAGATAATCAACCATTGCCTGGCTGTCTGGGTAAAGACTCTTCAGGTGCACTATCACATCCTGATTCAGGGCCTTCTTATCAGCCTTCCCGTGGTCGTCTGTTTTGCCAATCGAACCTACGGGATTTCTTTGAATGTTGGCCTTCTGTTCCCCATCCCCGTATTTGCCCTTGAGAGCATTCCAGTCCACTGAATCCCTGAAACATATGGCTCCCTGTGGGCACTTGCCCTTTGCCTCCAAGAGGCATATTATATCGAAATCCACACCTACACCGGGCAGTGTATCCAATTCATCACGATCCTCCTGGAAATACTTTGGCGTTGTGAGAAATATGCTGATTTTCCTTGGACCTAAAATAAGGGAATAATCCGGGTAAAATGTTCTGTCTTCATGTACTATTGGATCAGGATCTGAACTGACAAAATCTGGAAGGTTTTCCGGGGCCTGAATGTTGCCTGTATACTCGGAAACAGACTGATCCAGGTGGTAGTTGAAATAATCCTCACCTTTTCCGTTCTTGAGCTTCACGGATGCGTTAATTTCCCAGTCTGTTGACCGGAGCACATGCCTCACCAGAAGGGCAAATCTTGTTCCATAACGGCCGCTGTGTTCAAGTATGGAAACAGGTCCGCTTATCCTCAGGGTGTGCCCGTGTTCATCGTGCTTTTCAGAATACAGGAGGCCCAGGGACCTGATCTTCCTTACGAATTTTGCCCTGCCTGAATGCGTTGTGAGCTCTATCCATTCTGACCGGAGCATGACCGTCTCTATCTGCTCCATGTTATAAAGTTCCATTAATCTCCTTTCATTTATGCTTGCTGCTGACCTCAGGATTTCATTATCCTCATTGTCAGCGTACATGGCGTTATCTACCTCAGAAGGTGATGTTTGAAGCTCTGATGCAACCGAATCAATGATTTCAGACCTCTCTTCCCTGGTAACAGCAGGAGACCTGGCATGCCTGAATATGGCAGCCCTCACCTCACCTGGATCAAGCAGCGACGGCCTTTCCATCCCGGAGAGCCTGAACATAAGAAGCGCAAGTCCCCTGAGTATCTTGGGGTTCTGGGACTTCAATTCCCTCAGCTTCAGTTCCTTCTCTATTTCAGCCCTGGTTTTGCCAATACTGTCATCAAAGAGGCCTATGACTGAAAGAGCATAATCCATGCCCTCATCCGAAAGGAGAATGCTCCTTGCCTGCCCGTTCTTATTACGCCTTACCGTCATCAACTGTACCGGGAACACCCTTTCTCCTCCTCCTTGAAGTGCTGTATTCGCTGGTACCGCTGGCTAGAACCTCGTACAGGACCGAACGTTTTCCCTGGGAAGGCCTCAGGAGCCTGCCAAGCCTCTGTCTGAACTGCCTTGCACTGCCGGATCCGCTCAGTACGATCCCAACGGATGCATCCGGCACATCCACCCCTTCGTCCAGGACCCTGGATGTGGCGATTGCTGAGATCTCCCCGCTTCTGAACATGTCAAAATATTTCTTTCTCTCCTTGCCTGGTGTAAGGTATGTGATGCATGGGATCAGGAATTCCTTAGATATGAGGTATGCGGACGAGGTGTCCTCGGTGAATATTATTGTCCTCTCGTTCCTGTGCTTTGAGAGCACGTAACGGACAGTATCGACCTTGACTCTTGCATTGAAGGCTATTTCCCTTGCGGTGCGCCACGCAATCAGCGCCTCCCTCCCCTCCGGGTTCCATGACGAAAGGATGAATTTCTCGAAGTCCCATGGTCCGCGCATGGTGATGCGGTGCCTTCGAAGATATGAGGTGAATATTTCCCTGTTCCTGTGATATTCTTCCTCTTCCTCGGGCTCAAGCTCCACAGGTATCCTTATGATCTCATAATTGGCAAGATATTCTGATAGTTCCTCATATCCGAGCTCAAAGACCTTCCCGCCCATGAACTGCTCCAACCGTTCATGTAGCATGTCAAGCCTTTCGAAGGTGGCGGTCAGGCCAAGCCTGAATGGTGAAGCATACATTCTGGCTATCTCGGCATATTTCTCTGCAGCAAGATGATGCACCTCATCGGCAAGGAGAAACCTGAACCTGTTGCCAAGGGTTTCCGCCATCAGGTATGCTGAATCGTATGTACTCACAGTAACATCCTGGATATCCTTCTCCCCTCCTCCGATCTGGCCAACCTTGATGTTGAAGACCCTGGAAAGCCTTTCACGCCACTGCTGAACCAGTTCAATTGTTGGGGCTATGACCAGGGTACTGGATGACACCCGGGATATGGCCTCTATGCCCACATGAGTTTTCCCTGCAGCTGTGGGGAGGACAACTATTCCCGTATTAGTGTTGGAAGCCCAGATATCAACTGCATGTTTCTGGTATTGCCTCAGTTTCTCTTCGTGCTTCAGGTTGAGCGGGACATCACTGAAGACCGAATCTTCAATCTCCGGGTAGAACTTCTTCAGATCTGCATACTGGTATCCTTCAGCTACATAGTGCTGAATCCTGTCATCAAAAACAACGGAAGGGTGAAGCCTGTCCGGCTCTCCAAGGATGATAAGCCTCCCCCCTTCATATTTCAGTTTCATCTAGTATTGTGAGAAAAGGACTGAATGATTTAAACGTATCCAGATGAAATCTCCAATAAGCCACACAGATCATGAATGCTTAAGAAAAGTTGCCATCTTGGAAGACTATAGTTTTGCATTTTGAATCACATCAAACGACGAATAAGTCCAGCTAAAATTACAGGAAAACAATTGGGTTTCAACCCTCTTAGTGCAATTTTAGGATATCCTATCCTTCTTAATCTTTTCAAGAGACCACATTGGGCTGGCGGGCGGTAAATCCTTTCATTGCACCTCAGGACCACCAATGCTGAAATAGTGTGAAGCCTTATGGAAATATGGGCTTTTTCAAAAAGGAAATCAACCTCACCACTGGCAAGAGCCTGAACGATGTTGTGAAGCAGTTCTCGCAATACCTTCAGGAGCAGAAGTGGAAGGTACAGAACAATGTGCAGGGATCAAAGGCAATAATCCAGTCGCAGAAACCCGGGGTCCTCAGGGACCTGGTGGCAGCTGACAGGGCGCTGACCTTCACCTTCGATTCGGGTCAAGAAGGCCAGATACATGTGGTGATTGGCGTAGGCAAGATCATCAAGAACCTCGCTATAGCAGCCATTGAAACCATATTGCTTTCGGAGTTGTTCCTACTTGTGGATATCCCTGAGATACTGTTCACGGAGCATGTTGAAAAGGAACTCCTGACCCAGCTGCAAGCTATTGCTCAGTGAGTTCCGCATAGGGCTTTGCAGACTCTGACTCTGTTCCCCATACGATGAGACATTGCCCTGAAATGCCTCCTCCCACGAACTGAGAGGATTTCAGAGATGAGGAACTGCATGTCTTTGATTCTAAGGAATCCATATAGGTCGGCGATTGCAGGATCAGAGGTGTATTCGCAAAAGTATAGTTAGAAAAGTGTCATAACTGTATATCACAGGTTTCCTTTTATTCAATTCTAGTGCCCAAAAAGGATTTCCCTTTCGGACAGTAAAATCATTGGCATGGGGTATATAAATAAACCAGTCAATTTTTGAGGAGTTGGTCTTTGAGACGCCGGTATTGTGCGTAAAATTGCTTTTGTTATGGTTGCATTAACCTCGCTTGCCGAAGAAATGGAAAATCGTGTTTTTTGTAATCTTCGGTAATTCCTCAACACCTGACTGCCCATATTTTTGATAATAACAGCTTGAAATAAATCTGTCCTGCGAAATCGGGAGTATTAAGCCTCTAACCTTTGACTTTCATTAAAAGGCTCGAAGTGAAATCAAGAGTGGTCGGGGCATTATTCGTGGAATTAGCCTTGAATTCGATTTCTATGGTTTCATAGTCCGGGACCTCCAGAAACACCTGCCCAGAGGCGTTTGTCACATATCCGGTACTAAATACTGTAGCGGCCCTTGCACCGACTGTTTGTATATCCATCTTTACTGTTATATTCTTAGAAAATGGGACGGGGAGTGAGAAACTGTAATCAATAGTCACATTATTTCCATTCATTAAACCGGTTGAGACAAGCATCGTACTTCCTGGCGACAGCGTAATTCTTGATCCTTCCTGTACGAGAGAGGATAAAATACCCTCGTGGTAACCAGATTGAAATCCAGCAGAATGCCCTTCATAATAGCCTAACACGTAGAATCCTGATGCAGAGGTGACTACTGCAATCAAAGCAAGAGCAACGAACAAAATGATGCTTGTCTTCACCATGACTTTAAAATGTGTATTTCATATAAAACTATGGCTTGAAGCTTCTTTAAAGGTTCAGTTCTAACCCAGAAAATTTGGATCTCTCTAACATTGTGGGGGTAACTTGAGTCCTACTGCCACCAGATAATTGATCATGCCCCTGTATCCATTTCCTCAGATATGATTCAGCAATGCCTGCATTGATCTGCCATAATCTCTGCAGGGCGATCCTGAAGTAATATGCATGGGATGTCTGGACATAAAGGGATTTCAGGGACATGATGCGAACCCTTTCCTCCTCTGATAGATCAGAGGAATTCTTCAGCCAGTCTTATCTGGCGTGTTTCAGTAACTCATTCTCCCTCGCTTCCTTCCTCCTTATTCTGTCAAGAGTGTCATTCATCATCTTTATGACATGGAAGTGATCGAAAACGATTGGGGAATCTGGAAAATATTGTTTAGAGCCTAATATGTACGAGGGTACATATCCATGGTGATGTGTTTAATGTTCTTCGCATCAAGGAAGGGATGCTTCATGATGAAATTTCCAAACACATCTGAATCTTTTCCCTCCTCCATGTGTATTACCCTGCTGTTCTTTATGTCAAAAAATAGTGTAACATACACATGATGTTTCTCCACTGAGAATTCATCCATTCCCAGTATTGAAAGATCAGA
>JAKAUW010000062.1 GCA_021817455.1 Thermoplasmata archaeon
TTGTTGTTGTCATAGATCCACTGCTTGTTTATGTTCAATAAAGGTAAAATGCATCTCACTATAAATTAGATGGTATATGCGTAATTTTAGAGCTGTTGTTATAATTCTCCAGGGAAATAGAAAAAACCCATTCGATGTTAGAAAAGTGCATGTTATTTTATTATCTATAGTAATAGCTGGCACCACTACTTTTTATATATTAGTAATAAATGGCGTGAGAAGATGTTGCCTTCCATTGAGGAACTCAGGAAGATGAGGAAGAACCTTGGCATCAGCCAGAAAGAGCTGGCAAAGATCAGCGGGGTAAGCCAGTCCTATATAGCCCGCTTAGAAAAAGGAAGCATCAATCCCACCTATGACAAGGTCAGAAAGATTTTTGAATACCTTAACAAGACTGGCCAGAAAGCCAACGCAATTGACATTACTGCTGAGAAAATCATGAGCACCTCTGTCTTAACCTGCTACCCCACGGATTCCATAATTTCCGCCCTGAACACCATGAGGGAAAAAGGCTTCTCACAGCTTCCGGTTGTTACAATGGATGGGAAGGTAATAGGCAGCGTGTCGGAAACCGACATCAATGATATGCTGCTTAAGGGAGCCACACCAGATTCTCTAAGGTCACTCATTGTCAGGAAGGTAATGGGCGTAACACTCCCCCAGCTGGACAAAGGTTCCCCCATTTCCATGATCTACCCTCTCCTGAAATATTCAAATGCAGTTCTTATAGTGGACGGGGGAGAACTAAAGGGAATTATAACCAAAGCGGATATTCTCAAAGCTGTAGAAGAGTATGCTTAACATCCCGCTCTCCATAATTGAGGCTTTCGTCCTGTTTATTCCCGGCTTCATAGCCAATCCAGCAGCGGTCATAACAGGAGGGCATTTCACCATGGATGGGGGAAGGAACTTCTTTGATGGAAAGCGGATCTTCGGAGACGGCAAAACTTGGACAGGCTATTTCGGCGGCTCACTTATTGGGGTTATCTCTGGCTTTTTGCTTACTGGCATTTTCCTGCTTTTTGGAATTTCCGGTTCTTTCTCTTATGGAAACACCTTTCCCGCAATTCTTATCACCCTTCTTGCGATGTCTTTCGGCTCGCTAACTGGAGATGTTACTGGCTCCTTCATAAAAAGGAGAATTGGCATTCAGAGAGGAGGAAAGGGTTCGCTCCTTGACCAGTGGCCATTTGTGCTTGTCTCATTCCTGTTCCTGATTATTTTCTCAAGAAGCTTCTTCATGGCTTACTATGGAAATATTATAGGTGCAATCGCAATTCTTGTAATTACACCACCGCTTCACAGGGCAGTCAACATTATCGGGTATAAGATGAAGAAAAAGGATGTCCCATGGTAGACAACGTAAAGATGGTCATTGCAGTACGGAAGGACCTCGACCTCGGCAAGGGGAAAATTGCTGCGCAGGCGGCACATGCAGCAGTAAGTTGCGCCCTGAAGGCTGAGAAATATGAGAAGAAGCTCTTCAAGGAATGGCTAAAAGGTGGCCAGAAAAAGATAGTCATAAGAGTGGAGAACGAAGCTGCCCTCATGGATCTTAAACGCAAAATTGAACCTCTTAGGATTGTGAATGAACTGGTTAACGACGCAGGCCGGACACAGATCGCCCCTGGAACAGCAACCTGCCTGGGCATAGGCCCCGTGGAAGAGGAAGTCATCGAGCCCATAACCGGTGGGTACCCGCTGCTCTGACTGCCTATATTTGCGCCTAGCGGGGAAAGCTGTTAACTTTAATATATGGTGAAACTCTTGATCGCCAATGGCTGAAAGAACAGACGGCACTGGATCTTTACCTTTACAGGAAACCTATCATCCCGGCATAGAATCATACAAGCAAGTCTACTCTGAATCCATCAATTTCCCTGAAAAATTTTGGGAAAGCCAGGCTCAGATATTGGACTGGCACAGGAAGTGGGATAAAGTTCTTGACGAGAGTGATCCTCCGTTTTACAAATGGTTTGCAGGAGGAAAACTGAACGCATCCTACAACGCCCTAGATCGGCATCTTCTCAGGAACAGGCGCAACAAGGCAGCATATATTTGGATTGCAGAAAACGGTGAAGAGAAGATCGTTACATACGACGGCCTTCACCTCAGGGTCAATAATTTTGCCAAGGCCCTTCTGGATCTCGGAATAAAGAAGGGTGACAGGATCGTCATCTACCTGCCAATGATCCTTGAGGCTCCTGTTGCCATGCTTGCAGCTGCAAGGATAGGGGCAGTTTTCACTTTCGTCTTTGCCGGATTTGGCGCCGGCGCCCTTGCGGAAAGAATAAATGACTCTAAGGCCAGACTTGTTATCACTGCTGATGGAGCATTCAGGGGCGGAAAAGTCGTCAGGCTCAAGGAAATTGTGGATGAAGCTTTAGTGCAGTCCTCCACAGTTGAAACAGTTGTAGTTGTGCAGCGAACGAAGCATGATATCCAGATGCAGGAAGGCAGGGATATATGGTGGCACGATATTGTTGGCTCAACCATCACATACGTTGAACCCGAATGGATGGATGCAAATGATCCGCTATACATTCTCTACACGTCGGGAACAACAGGGAAGCCAAAAGGTGCTGTGCATGGAAACGGCGGATATGCAGTATGGGTCGCAAACACCCTGAAATGGGCATTCAACCCCGGAGAAGATGACAGGTGGTGGTGCGCGGCAGACATAGGATGGGTTACCGGGCACAGCTATATCGTATTTGCACCCCTCTTCCTTGGCCTCACTTCAATAATGTTTGAAGGCGCCATCACATACCCTGCACCAGACAGAATGTGGGAAATCATTGAACGATACAGGGTAAACCTCCTTTACACTTCACCCACTGCAATCAGGACTCTGATGAGGTACGGCGAAAAATATCCGGAAAAGCACAACCTCGATTCCCTTAGGGTTCTTGGAACTGTGGGGGAGCCCATAAATCCTGCCGCCTGGAAATGGTACTATGAACATATTGGCAAATCCAACAGCCCCATTATCGACACTTACTGGCAGACTGAGACAGGCGGGTTCATGATCGCTCCGCCACTGGCACTGGGGCTTCCGCCACTGAAACCTGGCTCAGGAACCTTCCCCATGCCTGGCGTAGTCCCGATTATACTTGATGATCATGGAAATGAGGTCCCGACAGGCGAGAAGGGATACATTGCATACAAGAGGCCATGGCCAGGCATGTTCATAACGCTCAACAATGATCCCGAGAGATTCAAGAGCACCTATTTCAGCAAATATCCCGGAATGTATTACTGCGGAGACTACGCCATAAAGGACAAGGACGGATACTACTGGCTGCTTGGGAGAGCGGATGAGGTCCTCAATGTTTCCGGACACAGGCTGGGTACCATTGAGATCGAGGATGCGTTGATAGCTTCCCCTGAAGTTGCAGAATCCGCTGTGTTTGGAAGGCCGGATCCAGTGAAAGGCGAGGTAATCGTAGCCTTCGTCGTTGTGAAGGAAGACCATGAAGGGAACGGGGAAGTTGTCAATTCCATCAGGAAAAGGATAAGGACTGAACTGGGCCCAATTTACGTCCCTGAGGAAATACATGTTGTTAAATCCCTGCCAAAGACAAGGAGCGGTAAAATCATGAGGCGAGTTGTTAAAGCTGTGGCACTGAACCAGCTTCCTGGGGACATAAGCACCCTTGAAAACTCTGCCTCAGTTGACGAAGTAAAGGCGGCAATAGATTTGTTCAGGAAGGAAACTTCCTGACCCTGATCTTTCTCAAATTTGTAGCTGGGTTGGCTCCCTTCTGTCCTGTACCAGCGTTTTGCCTCCAAATTTCAACACTGTAAGTGAAACGGCAACTCCCAGTAGCATGAGTGGCCCCCACATATACAGGGGGTCTGATGAGAACTTAGTGAGAAGGACTGTCCCGATCACGGGAGCTATGGGCATTATGAGCCCCATGATCAGCTGGAAAGCCCCGTAGTACTGGCCTCTGCGGTCTGCAGGTGCCATCTTTCCGACCACACTGTATGCAACGGGCGACAGGATGTTCTCACCTATTGTTATGAACACTACATCCACCGCAAGAAAGATGAGGTTGCTGCTGAACACCAGGGCGAAGAATGAGAAGGCATATACAAACCCACCAAGTGCAATCCTCCTGTAATCCTTCATCCTCGCAAGCGCCCAGTTTATTGGTATCTGCAGGAATACAACCACAACACCGTTGATTGCGTACAGGATTCCGATGAAACTGTTTGGAACCAAATCCACATTGCTCCAGAAAAGGGTCAGGGTGGTTCCCCACTGCCCAGCAATGAACCACACTGACGCAATGAGGATGCAGAGCATTAAGAACGGCCTGTCGGATATGGGGATCTGCATCTTCTCCCTTCCATGAGGCTGAACCACGCGGGTCTCCTTGACGTATTTTATGTAAAGGTACCACTCCCCTATGGATGCGATCGCAGGGAACAGGAAGACCAGTGCATAATTTACCACAGACAGGAAACCGCCGATTGCGGGGCCCAGGGAGAAGCCTATATTTCCACCAATCCTGACTATGCTGAATGCATCGGTCCTCTCCACTTCACTGGTAGTGTCTGTGAGGACAACATTGTCAAGAATGCCCTGTATGCTGCTGAACGGCTCAACGAGGATGAATGCAATATACAGTATGAGATCCGGCAAATGCAGGTAAACTGACACGGTGATTGCAAGTAGAAGGGAGATAATTATTGGAGGAAGCCAGATTGCAGCGATCCTCCTTCCGATCCTGTCGATGAGATTTCCCCCGTAAATGGAGAAAGGGAGGGTGACCATGGCAGTAACAAAGAACAGCACTCCCACGTAGACATAAGGAATGTGCCTAATGTTGGAAAGATAAAGGGGGATGAATATCCAGGCCTGTGACCTTCCAAGTATCCTGATCAGTTGTGCCATAGATATGGCACCGACGTAGCGGTTCGAAAGGATGCTGAAGTTTAGACCGGGTATTTTCATGCCTGCTCAAGAGTTCACACTTATAGCAGCCGAGCATATAATCATGAGCCAGGGATTGTTTTAATAGGGCTTTGGAGATTTGATTCACAGGATTCCAATGTTCGTAGCCTTTGAAGGGATAGACGGAACCGGAAAGACTACCCTTGTCTCCATGCTGAAAAAGGAATTGATGGATAGAGGGTACCGTGTATTTGCAACCAAGGAGCCTACTGATGCGCTTGCACTACCTGATGCACTCAAGGAATCCCGTGATCCCCATTCAGGGTTATCTCTTTTTTTCAGATTCACCGAAGACCGATTTGTTCACCAGAATGAAATCTCAAAGCATCTTGAACTTGGTGAGATAGTCCTATGCGACCGGTACATTCTCTCCTCCATGGCATACCAGGGGGTGCTTCTTCAGAAGCTCTTCGGAACAAGGGAAAAGGCCATAAGCTGGATGTCGGCAGTCTCAGACGTGATTAGGGTAAGGCCGGACATAACGTTTTACTTGGATGTTGATCCCGTGATTTCTATGAGGAGGATTTCCCGCCGTGGTGCCCTCACTGGATTTGAGGAAAACGATTACCTGTCAGGTGTCAGGGAATTTTACAAAGCCATTGATTTCAGCGGCAAGATAGCCATTGATGCCTCTGGGACCATTCAGCAGAGCTTTAATGATATCATGAACAGATTGCTTCCACTGCTCAGGCAGTAGTGACAATAACCTCGTCAGACAGTATCATTATTGTGTGCTCTGCCTGTGATATCATTGTGCCCTTGTGTTCCTTGAGGACTGCAAACTCGCTCACTTCCCTCGACTTCATCATCTTCCGGATATAATCATCGGCATCCGGCATCAGTTCCGCTACCCACCTCTGGGCAAAGGGAACCGTGTTGAAATTCTTGTAGAGAATCTCGTCCTGCCTGATCTTTGTTCCGCTCAGTATGTATATGTTGCCGCCAGGGCCGTTATGTATCATGCCAATGCCGGTGCTCGCAAATGGCTCTATGGCTATGACCATGTCGTTGTGAAGTGTCTTGCTGTTGCCGTCATCATAATTTGGAATGAAAATCTCAGAATGCAGATCGTACCTGTTGATTCCGTGTCCGCCGAGGTTCCGTATAGGCTTGAACCCAAACTTCCTGATGGTACTCTCTATTTCCTCTCCTATCTGCCTGACCTGGATCATTGGCCTCAGCCTTCTGATAGCTGAGTTCAGGGCCTCCCTTGTGGCATCTATGAGAGTGGAATATTCACCCTTGCCTCCTACTTCAATTGTAGCTGCATTATCTGAAAGGTATCCGTCTACCTGCGCTCCCACGTCGAGTTTCACGACATCTCCCGTCCTGAGCCTTTTTTTGTCTCCGTGGAAAGGAGAATAGTGGGCTGCTTCATTGTTTATTGAGATATTTACAGGGAAGGATGGCTTTCCTCCAAGGTCCACAATGTGTTTTTCTATTCCGTTGGCTATATCCAGAAGAAGTGCATCCGGTTCAACCAAGCTCTTGCCGAACTCTAATCCCTTCCTGCCAATTGAGCCTGCAAGCCTGTATTTCTCCTTGACTTCCTGATCCACCTTAACTCAACGCCTAGGCAAAAATGGCTTATCTCTATAAAACCTGATCGCGGAATCAGCCAAATCCAGAAAATTATAATTGCACATATGCATAATTGATAACCATGACTTGGTACAAAGTATTGAAAGAAGGAGCCATGAAGGATGGGGATCTTTTCAAGGTGCAGGTTGAAGGCAGGGAAGTTCTTATCATTAGGGACGGAAACAGCTATTACGCGACATCACACCTGTGCACCCACGAGGATTACGATCTCTCAGAAGGATTCATGGATGACCATCAGCTCATATGCCCCAACCATTTTGCAACGTTCAACCCTAAGGATGGGTCAGTCATTAGCCCGCCTGAGGGTGCAGGAGATATTAGCCCTCTCAAATCCTACAAGACCAAGGTTGAGAACGGCGAAATCATGGTTGAACTATAACCAACACAACTTTATTTTTATTCGCAAAGATAGCATAAAAGTTTGCGGAAACCCCATTTTCAGCATGTGCAGATTATTAGCAAAATACAAAGAAAGCAAATTATAGCAACTGATGCTATCTAAATCATGGCTAGACTGAATGTTTCTTTATCCAATGAACTGGCCGGCAGGATTACCGATGAAGCTGCCAGGATGGGTAAGACCATAAGCTCCCTTATCACGGAGGCAGCCATACAGTACATTGAACTGAAAGAACAGGGCCTGGATATCGGATCCATCAATGACTTCCTGACCTATTTCCATATAATTACTTCAACACGATCAGTTCCCGTTCCATTCAGGCTATTCGACGATATGCTTGCCATTTCCATGGATGAATCCGAGGAGAAACCGCCCAAGCTTTTCTACGAGACCGGACTTGTCATTGGAAACCTCCTGAGGAACTATGCCTCTGATATGGATAGTTTGTCCCGGCTTTCTGAAAAACTTAAGATAAAATTGCCCCTTGATGACATAAGATTCAAGAGGAACAAAGATCTGTGGGAGGCCACTATTTCCGGGGCAGGTTATGGCCAGAGTTCATCTGAGTGCCTTGCCTCAGGCCTTAAAGGTTTCCTGGAAGCATACCAGATGAAAATAAAATCCATGGAAGTCATGGCTGGATTCGTCAGAGCCACTTTCCAGTAACTTTTACCTTTTTTGGAGTGCGCGATTGCGCAAGCTTGCGCATGGGCGTGCACGCTGTGTTATTGCCTGTTTCGCAATAACATCTGGGGATTAAAATGGTATTTGTAGATCCATTGGCAGTAATGTTGATTGGTCTTGCCATGAGCACAACAGTAGGCGGTTTTTATTTCTTCTTTGTTGCCCGTGGCAAATATGAACATGTGAGGTCACTCGCCGTTCCGGCAATTGCAATAGGAATATTTGACGCAGTAGCAGGGTTTTACATGGCATTTGGCTGGCCCATGACAGGATTCGGAACAGCATATAACATGCTCTTTGGCGATCCGCTCCTTCTTGCCGGGCTCATCCTGGTCATGGGAGGTATAATGGGCTATCGTGATCCAGAACACATCCACTGGAACATAGTTCCACTGCTGATTCTGTTTGTGGGTATTTATACGCTGGTTGGGGCGTTCAGTATTGTCCAGTTGAATCTTGAAAAGGGGCAGAACCTCATCACAGCAATGGGGCTTTACGTCTTCGATGGGCTTGGAGCAGTACTGGCACCAGTCATGTATCTCAAGCCTGTTAATTCCACCACAAAAGGCCTCTACTATATGGTATGGATAGTACTAGGAATCGGAACAGTGTTTGCCCTTGTGATTGGTTTCATGGCCCTTAACGGCCACCTTGCCAGCCCACCATAAATGGGGGGACAGAGGGATCACAGTAAGTGTTCCCTCATCTCTATTTTAAGAGTGGTATGGAATGCCGGAAAGCAGTAAATCCATTTCACTTCAATGCGGTTCCTGCGACTCAGCGGACATAAAATGCACGAACCTGAAAGAGGTACTCTACAGCCATCTGATGGAACTCACATATTCATGCGGGAATTGCGGGCATTCAGGAACAATAATACTTGACTGCATTGTGGCCCATGGGCTTAGGGTAAGTATCCAATAGACCAGGCAGGAAGTAACATAGCTTCTATCCATTATTCGGTCCAAGACAACTGAACAGCTAAATAACCAAAACATATTTTTGTTCCATGAAGGTCCTTGTTTTTGCAAAGCAGATCCCTGATGTTAACCAGGTAAGATTTGACCCGCAGACCAACAGAATTGTTAGGGAAAATGTCCCGCTCTCCATGAACTCATTCGACAGGAAGGCTGTTGAGGAAGCGGTGAGGATGAAGGAAAAATTCGGCTGGGTAACTGCGGTTGCATCCATGGGGCCGCCACAGGCAAAGGAAATACTCAATGACTCCCTGCGCATGGGCATTGACGATGCATATCTCATTACAGACAGGAAGTTTGCTGGCTCTGACACACTGGCAACTGCAAAGATCCTTTCAGCGCTGGTCCGTAAGCTGAAGCCTGATCTAGTTCTCACGGGCAAGTATTCATTGGATGGCGAGACTGCACAGGTCCCACCTGAGATTGCAGTTTTTTCCGGGTACGCTTTCAAGTCATCAATTTCCAAAATAGAGATAGGGGAAAAGGAAGGAACACTCAAGGTTGAGCATGAGAACGAGAGGGGAACCGAGGTTTACACCATTCCACTGCCTGCTGTCCTATCTGTGAGCGAGAAGATCAACAGGGCAAGGGCCGTGAAGCCGGACGAACCTGACAGGACAGAACAAGTGAAGGAACTGAACTCCTCCGATCTTGGCCTGGCCATAGTAGGAAGTGAGTACAGCCCCACTGTAGTTACAGGGACTTCAAGCCTGGAGAGTACCAGGAAGGTGGAAATGATTCCCTTTGACGAAAGGGCATACCTAAAGGTTTATGAAATCATAATGCAGCACAGGAAGCTTGGCAGCCAGAGTGAGAAGATAGCCCTCAGGGCACCGGATGAAAGCGCCCCGATAATTCTTGGAGTTGCACTTGATGAGCCTTCCCTAGGTGAAGAGGTTTCAACCAAGATTTCTCAGCTTGCGGATAATCACAGCCTCCTGGCAGTGGTTTTCGGGAACATTGAACCGTCCATAGCTCAATTGGTTGGGCATGAGTATTACTTCTATGATACACGCAGCGTCGAGGCATTCACTGATGCACTCACCGATTTTATTAAGGAGAAAAAGCCGCGATATGTGGTCTTCCCGTCCACCGTGAAAGGCAGGGAAGCAGCAGGTACCATTGCTGCAAGACTTGAGGCCGGACTGACTGCCGACTGCGTCGATCTGGAGATAAAGGACTCAAGGCTCATCCAGTATAAACCGGCATTTGGTGGCGGCATAATTGCGGAAATCTATTCAAAGACGGAACCACAGATGACAACTGTACGGCCTGGAATGTTCACTGCCATTCCCCCCTCGAAGCCTCCAAGGGTTTTCGACATCGAGCACTCTCCGAGAACCTTGTACCAGAAGCATGAGGAGAATCCGGTTCCACCCCAGTACGTACCCCTTGGATCCAGGGATGTTGTGGTGGGATTCGGCAGAGGCGTGAAAAAGAGGGAAGAAGTTAACGAACTGTTAAAACTTGCAAATCTGCTTGATGCTTCCCTGGGTGCCACCCGGCCACTAGTGGATATGAATTTTATCCCAAGGCAGCAGCAGATAGGCCTCACTGGTGTATCAATTTCGCCAGGAGTCTATCTTGACCTTGGCATATCAGGCCAGGCAAACCATGTGGTGGGCATAAGGTATGCTGGAAAGATAATATCGGTGAACTCTGATGCTAATGCGCCAATATTCCAGTTTTCAGACTATGGGATAGTAGCTGACCTCCATGAATTTGTGGAAGGGTTCACAAAGTTCCTGGAAACTCAGAAGCCGTAAGTCAATTGCGGAAGACAAAAATGTACTCGTGCTTGAATACGTAGAAGCCGGATTTCAATGCACGGTACCTCCACAGGTTTTCCGAATTCCTTTTGGCCCTGGTGTTCTGGATATCCTTAACTACAATACCCCTTAGTTTGAGGCCCAGGCTGGAGAGGGCGTCCATGCTCTTGAATCCAAGGGGAATTACCTCGCCTTTCCGGTAGACATCACCAATAACAAGTGCAATATGGCTTTCCTCAGCCATGGCTGGAAGCAGCCCCTTTGCCAGCCTTGCCAGCTTCTCTGTGAAATCTCCCACGTCTCGGGCCATGGAAAGGTCCCTAGGGTTCTCAGAAAATTTTATTATATCCCAGTAAGGGGGATGCAGGATGGCAAGCCTGAACCCGGGAATTCCTTCATCTTTCACAAATCCAGGAAAATTGAAGTCCATTGAATCGTAGTTTTCCAGAACAACCCGTGAATTTTCCCTTTCAGATGCAACATTCAAGATGGCTGATGTCTTGTTGTAAACCTCCCGGTTCAGTTCCACCCCCAATGCATTTCTTCCAAGTTTCATGGACTCAAGGAGTGTTGTCCCCGAACCTGAAAATGGGTCCAGAACCCAGTCTCCAGGGCTTGTATATCTGGAAATGAGCTGGAATGGGATCTGAGGAATGAAGTTTCCCCAGTACCATGCCTTGTGCTGCCCTTCCTTGGCTCTTGCGCCAAAATTCCAGAGGCTGTCTGTGATGATATGATCGTATCCTTTCCAGAGATTGAGGTTAATGGCCTCACCATCAGCTTCAGAAAAGCTCATCAGGCCATTCCTAAGGTTCTTGGCATAATACCTGGCTCTCTCAATTGTCCTTGAGGACAGGATCTGCCCGATTTCCCTGTCTATAGCTACTCGGGTAATCCTGTCAAGCTGCTCCAGGTCAGCCGGCCCGACCTTCCTGAATTTGTCCTTGACAAGTTGTAGTGAATCCTCCTGGAGGGCTTCCCTGCACAACTGATCGAGAAGTTCCAATATGCTGGATCCCTGTTCTGATTCAACCAAGATTGAGACCTTTGGAAGGAATACCCTTGAAATGCCTTAAATTTTCCCCACTTGAAAAGGTCTTTACCTGAGTACGGCCCTGCATGGGCCGCCATCCAGATCAAGTTTCATGGGAAGGCAAACCAGTTCGTACTTGCCGGGATTTACTTCCAGGAGGGATAGGCCCTCAAGTATAACCACCGAGTTTTCAAGGAGTTTTTTGTGGACTGGCATCCCCTTTGTGCCGAACTGTTCTATGGAAAGGTAGTCCAGCCCCACCAGGTCAAGTTTCATGCTGGCCATCTTCTCTGCAGCATCCATTGCAATGTAACAGAAGTCTGTCCTGAATTCACCGCCATACATTCCGGAATTCTTCGACCTGATTAGAAGGCGTTTCTCGGTGTTATCTGGTATATCTGCTGCGTGAACAGCATCGCCTTTTACATTTATGACAGTGGCATGTCCATTCAACTTAGAAAGAGGGATGCTTGCAAGTTTTACACCATCACTCATTGCGTGAAATGGGGCATCAATATGTGTACCTGTGTGGGTCTCGAGCAACAACCGTGTAATGTGCACCCCATCCTTTTCATGGGTCTTGTAATCATAAATCTCTAACCTGGCGTCGCCAGGGTAGGTTATGAGCCCACTGTCCAGAGGCAGGGAAATATCAATCATGAGGAACCAGTATCCCTCCGGTTATAACTCTTTGCGATCCTCCTCACTTCGTGTCCGCATACTGGGCATTCTCTCGTGTGCGCGCTGAACCTCTTCCCGCATCCAGTACACCTGAACTGCCATCTCACCTCCCTGGAGATAGGCTTAAGATCCGCTCCAAGGAATTTCAGGCCAAGCCTCGAGGCGACATTCTCAATTGCAAAGTCGTCTGTAACAATGGTTCCCCCCAGTTCAAGTGCAACGGCTACCACATCAATATCTGTGCTGCTGAGTTTCTCGAGATCCCCCGTCTCCCCTGCAGTATCCTTGACACGCGAAATGCTGGACCCCAGGGGCTGGACAACTTTAAGGTTCCCCTGCTGCCATTCCATGTTTCTGGCTATCTTGCCCAGCCGGATCTCGTCCAAAACTGATTCAGGCACAACAAGATTTTCCTGATTGAGGTTGAATTTTCTCGAAAGAATCGCCGAAGTATCCATTACAAATATTTCAGTGGTCAATTCAAAATAAGAAATGGATTTGGGATTTTATTCCCTTTCATTCATGGGTGTATATTTCCTCGGCCCCTTTTCACCCACATAAAGTGCTTTTGGCCTGAAGAGCCTGTTGTCCCTGACGTATTCAAGGGATCTTGCCACCCAGCCTGATGCCCTGCTCACTGCAAAGATTGGCGTGAATATCTCAGGATTGAAGCCAATGGTATAGTACATCAAGCCTGAGTAGAAGTCTACATTGGGGAAGATCCCTTTGGACCCGAGCTTTGAGATCATGACCTCCTCAATTTTATTTGCGGCATAGAAGAGCTCTTCCTTGCCATGTGCCTTTGTAACCTGTTCAGCGAACTGCTTCAGGATCCTTGCCCTCGGGTCGTATACCTTATACACCCTGTGGCCAAACCCCATGATCTTCTCTTTCCTATCAACCATGCCGCCAATTACCTTCTCTGCGTTCTCAGGGGTACCTACTTTCTGAATCAGCGCCAGTGCCCTCTCATTTGCCCCGCCATGGAGGGGGCCCTTGAGAGTTGAAATGGCAGAAGTTATTGTTGAATACATGTCAGAGAGAGTGGAAATGGTCAACATGCCTGAAAATGTGGAAGCATTCATTCCATGGTCAGCATGGAGAATCAGGGCAGCGTCAAGCATCTTTGCTTCAATGATGCTTGGCTTCCTGCCAAGCGACCCATAGAAGAAATTAGATGAATATGAAAGATCATTATCCGGGGCAAGTATCTTCTGGCCTTCATGTGCCCGGTTAATTGCAGAAACAATTGTTGGGATCTTTGCAATGATCTCTATCCCAAGTTCTTCCTGCACTTCAGTGTCAGGCTCAACAGTCCTGCTGTCCTTTGCGCCGATATACGATACGACTGTCCTGAGGGCGGACATTGGGTGAGCTTTCTTGGAAATTTCCTGGATAAGATCGAGTTCATCCTTCAGCAGGACCTGGTGTTTCTTCAACCTGGAAATGAAATCCCCATACTCCTTCTTGGTCGGGAGATTGCCATATAGAAGCAGGTAGGAAACTTCCTCGAAATTTGACTGCTCCACAAGGGTACCTATGTCGTATCCCCTGTAAACAAGTCTTCCTTCAACGCCATCGACAAAGCCAATCTTTGTTTCGGCCGCAATTACGCCTTCAAGTCCTCTTGAAAATTGAACTTCATGTGTCTCAGCCATAATATACGCCTGTTTCTCTAGAAGCCCTTCTCAGCTAATTAATGTTTAGACTTTTTTCCCTTAAGATATATTCAGGGGAAAGCACAACTTTAACTGATTTAAAGGAAATATTTGATAAAAATGTCGGCGGGAGTACATTCCGGGCGTTATTTCTTCCTCAGCAATGCGAGCCCGATACCGAGCACAGCCAGCCCCACAATGAAAAGCGCACCGTAGAAGGCATAATATTCATAATTGAATGGCTGCGATCCGGCAGTAAGGTTTATGATAATGTTGCTACCGGAAATCGTGACGTTTCCATCGTAGTTTATATTCTGCAGTCCGTTGAAATAGTAAGCGTGGAAGATGTATGAGCCATTCTGAAGCTCAACCGTAATAGTACTGTTCGTGCTCGAAACGTTGTACGTGGAGATCAGCAGGTTCCAGCTGTAACCTGCTGGAAGGCCAGACAGGTTGAATGTTACAAAATATCCAAATCCGAAGGTTATGTAAAATGTCCTGTTGGCACCATTGGTATTCATTGTGAATGTTGTGTAATTCCCTATGTAAGCTCCCGAAGCTGGCACAGTGAATGTGTGTTCTCCCCCAGGCAGTGAGAAATTCAGGTACGTGCCTGTTGATTCCTGGGTTATGTTATTGGTCTTAACCATCCAGTTCTGCCCAGCAGGAAGCCCGGTTTCAACAAATGAAACATTGAAGGTGCCAAGGGTGAAGTTTACGTTCACTGTTTTGGATGCGGTCCCTACATTGAAGAAGCCACTAGAGCCGTAATAGTTCGGGTCTCCTGAATGCACGGTATAATTGAATGCACCACTGGGGAAAAGCATGGAAATCTGGTTGGAGAAAGTTGCTTTTGTATAATTCCAAGACTGTATGTACCATGAAGTCCCGGCAGGAAGCATGCTTTCAGAGAAAGTAACCGTATATCCAGTAACAAAGGCAAGATCCCTGTTCACAGATGAACCGCTCACATTAAGGTAACCGCCGGTGGGTTCAGCTACCTTGTTTCCGACATTCTGGACCTGGAAATTGTAGGTGCCGTTTATGAGGCTTACGTTAAGGTAGGTACTGGTTGAGTTAAACTCTATGCCATTTACCTGTACATACCAGGTGGTGTGGGAAACCAGGCCCGTTTCCCTGAAAGACACATTGTATGTTTTCTGGGAGAGATCCATGGCCATATTGTATGCATCCATAGAGCCCATGCCAGTGACCAGGTCGTATCCCTTGAGGGCACTGTAAACCATGTTGTGGCCTGTTGTTACATCAAAAAATGGAGTGAGGTAGGGCTTAATTGAGGAGTTACTGTATTGCTGGGTGCCGAGTAAGTAAAAATATGGGTCCAGGAATCCCAGGTTGCCAAGGTGTTCGGTTGACCGGTATGCATTCATTTCAGCGATAATGCCTGCGGCCACGGGGGAAGAGATGCTTGTGCCTGAGACAGTGTAATAATTGGCTCCGGTAGTATTTGAGAAATAGATGATTGTATTGTTGGCAATGGCTGAAATGTCAGGAACAGCCCTTCCGCCTCCCCTGATGACAGTGTTTGCCTGAGAATCCAGCTGCCAAATCGGCTCTGTGTAAAGACTGCTTATGCCTCCCACGGTGCCCAGCGTTCCAGAAGAGAACTGGGGGGCTGGCTCGTACCAGGCCTGCTGGTTTACCAGCGACAGGTATGAGCTGCTGAACTGGTTTGTGTTTACAGATATATTGGTGCCTCCAACTGCGACGACACCGTATGAGTTGTATGCAGCTGTGGATGGGAACTGCACATACTCGCTATTGCTTACGCTCTTTGCGCTATTGTAGTCGTTTCCACTGTCTCCAGTGCTGGCAAGAACCGTTATTCCGCGTGCCTGGCACTCCTCGAGCAACTGATTCCACTGGGTCACGACAGTGTCATTGGAGCCCCATGAATTTGAGATCACGGACACATTGTTCAAACCTGAGTACGGAGATTGGGGACTTAGCACCTCTTCAAAGGCCAGCGTAACATCTGCAAGGGTGCTGTTCTGGCCATAGACATTGTAAATTGAAGCCCCCGGCGCAAGGCTTCCAACCATTTCAAGATCAAGTGTGTTTTCCACCACCGCGCCGGAAGTATCATTCTGGGCCGAAGTACCCGGGGGCACTGCATTGCCCACGGGAACACCGTATACTTTTGGCAGTGGCTCACCTGTAGAAGCAAGGGTATTGTTGAAATAAGAAGAGAGATCTGAAGGGTTGTAAGCACCTGTATAAAAGGTGTTCCCGCCAGATTTGTAAGAGCCCCCCCAAAGCAGTGTTGCTATAACTTCGTTCGTGGGAAGCACTTTGTTCAGCAGGGGTGTCTCATTGTAAGCTGGCTGCAGCTGCGATCCATAGAAGAACTGCACTCCGTTCTGGACGTGAACCTTGGGGTAACTGTATGAACTCGCCAGCGCAGGTTTTCCGGCGGCATTTGTCAGATTGGGCACGAATTGCCTGAGCCCGGCTATGTTCAGGTTAAGAGCAGTGTCGCTGTACTGGCTGTTTAGCCCAATCACGGTGTTTACCGAAGTGGAGAGCCATGCAGGAAGCATAGGAGATGCATTAGGTGCGAAAATTGGAACAGCACCGCTGTTGTAACCTGTTATATTAGTGTGGAAGGCGCTTGAGAAGTTTTTGGCAGAGCCTGTTAGCGCCAGGACAAGCCTGTTTGGAAATTCCTCGCTGATATGCAAGCCGTGCTGGCTGAAATATGAAATGGATGACGAGTATGTCGACTCCGCTGGATCATAAAGGCTGTTGAACTGAGAAGCTGTCAGGTAATGCTGGAACTGGCTGCTGGCAGGGTTGGAAAGATTGTTCAGAAGCGAGTTCAGGGAAGCCTGTTTGCTGAAGTTGAATATGATATCCACGCCCATGTTCCCGGTGTAGGCGCTAGAATTGAAAACAGCGGTGCCTCCCAGGAAAGGTACGGTTTTCAGGGAATAATCCGGGCCAAGGCCCTTCTGCAGGATATTGGATGAGCCTCCATTTCCCGGACTGCCTGGAAAATCTGCAGATAATATTGACAGGACTACTATCAGGGCCACTAAGACTGCAATCTTTCGAAATCTATGCCCCATGGTCATTAGTTTCTTCAGGCGGTACAATTGAAAAACCTTTTCATTGACCTATATGGCATTGGAAGGAAATTTTATTTTGTGGCCCCATTGTGTTCCTGTCTGCGATGTTCGTCTATTATCTGCCTCTTAAGCACCTTCCCTGACATGCTCTTTGGCAACTCTCTCCGGAATTCTATCTTATGTGGTACCTTGTATTTTGAAAGAGATTTCCTGCATGCCTGCATAATTTTGTTGGAAAGACCGTCCCCCTCGCTTTCTGATGACACCACCGCGAGTATGTATTCATTTCCTGTATTCTCGGCTACGCCTACCACGGCAACTTCCTTGACTCCCTCAACCCCGCCTATGAGTTTCTCAATCTCATGGGAACTCACCATTATGCCATGTGATGTGATTGCTTCCCTCATTCTCCCCTCAATACGGTAGAGGCCATCCTCATCCATGCTAGCAATGTCACCGGAGTCAAAGAATCCGTCCAGGAAGTACTGGCTGTCCCCTGGCAACTCTGGGACAAGCAAAGTGAAAAGTCCGGGGCCCTTGAGGTATAGCTCACCAATTGCAGCGGGAGATACCTCCTGGTGTGACTTTTCCTCCAGTATCCTTGCCTCCACCTTTGGAATGGGGATGCCGGGGCTTCCTGGTTTCTGTTTCGCCCTGTCGTTTGGCTGCATGTGAGTGACCCCAAGCATCTCTGGTATTCCGTAATACTCCAGGACCCTTGTTCCATATATCTTCTCTATTCCCTGCCGTATCTCCCCGTTAAGAAGATATGTTCCTGTTATGATCCCCTTGAGGCTCTTGATTGCCATGTTTGGGATTTTCTCACTAATAATCTCACTGAGATCCCATGGGGAAGTGATCATGTATTCACAGTCGTAAAGGCTGCTGGTGAAGAAATTCATGTAATAATCTTCCCTTCTGACGGACGTTATGACTGTACCTCCCATTAGAATCGGGAGAGTAACTGAAAACTGGAAGGAAGCAGGCACCCAAGGAGGAAGAAAAGAAGCGATCTTGAACCGGCCTTTGGACTGTGGCAGGGATTTGGAAATGGAAGATGCAGACTCCAGAAGATTGGAGGCTGTGAATAACATTGCCTGAACATCTCCGGACCTGGAGGCAGAGATCAGCCCAACGGAGATGTCCTTTTCGGTATCAACGAGGGTGCCCTCCCCCTTTGCCTCATATATCAAGTCTGTAAACCTGAATATCTTCAACTCCTTGGAAATTCCAGAGGCATGCTTTCCCAGGGTTTTCGCAGTGACTGCGACGGATTTTTCGAATGGGAGGAAGTCCTGCAACCTCACGAGGATAACGGATTCAATGTAATGGCCCTGGTCAATCACCAGGTCCGTAGTGCTGAGGCATACCACCGATTTCAGCTTGAGCAGGCCCAATATGTTATGCAGTTCGTAGGTCTTGATATCGGGGTCAAGCGGGACTGCTACTGCACCTATTTTCTGCAGCGCAAGCAATGTAACAAAAAACTGCGGTGAAAGTGGCAGGCAGATGGCAACTGAATCTCCCTTGGAGATGTTAACCTTGGATTTCAGTGACTCTGCCATGGAATCAACCATTGAAAGCACTGAGTAATATGACACGTGCTTTCCATGAAAGATGATGAGCGGGTTGCTCCTGTTTTGTTCAACGTTCGCCCTGAATATCTCGTAAAGATTATTCCATAAATGACGCTCTTCACCCTCAGCGCCGAGCAGTTTAGAGGATTCCATGAAGCCTCTCCTAAAAACTCCTCAACTGATTTAAATCTATTTGACTGTAATTTTTTCGTTGTGCCCGAAAATTCATAAAACCATGGCAGTGCCTTCAGACATTTTCATAACATCAGGTATTGCACCAATCATGTCCTCTATTGTATACCAGTAGGATTTCTGCCTGAAGCACATATCGCCCACCCTCTTGTTTATGAATGAGGCGAGGCAAGCGGCGTTGAATGGATCTTCGACCCTTGTGCTAATTGCACTGGCAATTCCAGCAAGCAGATCTCCTGTTCCACCCATGGTCATCCTGGGGTTACCCCCTTCGGTGTACCGTGTCCTTTTTCCGTCAGTTACAACGTCTATGGCTCCCTTGAGTATCATGGTACACTTCAATTTCTTTGCAAATTCCACTGCATTCGCCTCATTGGGCTCTTTCCCTGTAATTCTCCGGAATTCTCCCCGGTGCGGAGTGAGAATCAATCCTGTTTCCGGGCAAGTTTTCCTTATCCTGGAAGCGAGTTCGAGACCTTCCGCGTCAAGCACGGTTGTGCCTTTGAAATCCTTAATTGCCCTTACTGTTTCGTCCATGGGTTGGTTTTTCCCTAAGCCTGAACCAATGAGGATGGTGTCGCTCTTTCTGATTTCTTCAAGTATTTCCCTGTTTTCAGCATCCCTTACGATTATGTCAGGGCTATATGAGCTCAAAATGACCCGGTTCTCGTGCCTCGCATATATTCTCACAAGGTCAGACCCAGCCCTGATTGCACCCATGGAAGCTATTATGGCGGAGCCATGGAAGGCCCATCCGGAAACCATTGCGACGCTGCCGTTCATACCTTTGTGTGAGTCCTTTCCAGGAAGCCTGTAGTAGGCGAATTCTCCAGGCCCGTTATGCGTAAAGACCTTTTCAGGTATCCCTATACCTGCCTCCACAATCTTCCCGGAGTTTTGTTTAGTCATTCCCTGCTTGGCCTCGGTGAATGTCACTGTTATATTGGGCTTAACCCGTGTCCGTGAGCCAAGCCCTGAAGGTATGTCAACTGAAACCACTTTCTTTCCGGAAGAATTGATTGCCCTTATGAGGCCTGCATATGGTTCCCTGGGTTCGCCGACAATTCCTGATCCGAGAAGGGCGTCAACTATGATTTCAGCTGATGAGGCTGCCCCGCTTGCATCCGCGGGTGCTATTAATTTCCCTTTGTATTCCCTGGCGGCTTTCCTGGATTCTTCGGTTTTCATCCCTTCCCCTCCTGAGACTGCACATACAGTTACATCATTTGAGGTCGATAGAATGCGCGCGGCAACAAAGCCATCACCACCGTTGTTACCTGAGCCGCAGACCACGAGGATCCTTTTGCCCTTCCCGTACAGGCTTTCCACAGTCTCCGCAACTCTGGAGCCTGCATTTGCCATGAGGCTGTAAAGGTCCCCGTAGAAGAACTCGTAATTCTTGTCAGCCCTCTTCACATCAAGGAAAGATAGAGACATGCCCAATCTAGGATAACATGGCGGGCTATTTTATTAGCTTTCCAGTAGCGATTTTCCACATAAAGAGGTCAAGTATCCCTGGTTGAAGCCCCATATCGTCTGCCATCTGTAGAATAACCTGCTCTGTAGCCAGATAATTCTTCCTTGAAGCAACCTTGATATTAAGATCCGGCTTCTGGGAAAGAAGCATCCTCAAAATATGTTTATCAAGGATGGCGAAGCTGAACACACCCACATTCCTCAGGAAATGGGAAGCTTCCTTGTAACCGATACCCTTGATGTTTTCTATGAGGTATTCCCTGCTGCTGAATGGATCATCCGAATTTATGAGTGCAGGAAGTTCGTCAATTATCCACCTCGATTGCACTATAAACTCGCTTCTCAGGTTGTAGAACCTGTACTTTGCGTTCCTGAGGGCATTTCTCAGTTCAGCCTGGTCCAGATTTATGAAACCATCAGTTCCAATGGCCTGTTGGGTCCTCACACCCATCTCCGCAGAAGTGTTTGCTGTGAGGAGGCAGAAGCACAGTTCTCCGAAAATACTCTCCTTGGTTGCAGACTTGAAGGCCATGAATTCATCTGCCCTCCTGTTAACGTCCTGTGCAAAAGGAGAGGAAACCAGCTGTCTGACCCTTTCAAGAATTGACTCCTGCTGCTTATTGGTTTCATTTACCGGTGAGAGGGACTCCATTCATCAGATTATATTGATTGCGATTAAAACGTTTCTTTGCAAAAGTTCACATCCTATTAATATGGAAGGAAAATACTCATGGAGCAGGAAATTCACAATGTCTGGTATTCCGGAAACCAAGGCTCGCGAACATCACCACGATGAAACTGGGCCAGGTTCTGGCAGGGCTCTCTTGCTTTATGTTCCCATAGCTCTTGCAACAGCATCTGGTATTGCTGCATCCATATTAATAGGCAGAACTTCGGTGATTCTTGCAGGGCTCGCCATAGTTGCATATGTCCTTGGCCTGAGGCACGGGGTCGACGCAGACCATATTGCAGCAATAGACAATACTGTCAGGAAGCTTATGCAGGAGGGAAAAAATACTGTGTCTGTTGGAACATGGTTTTCCCTCGGGCATTCGACTGTGGTTGTTACCCTCATAGTGGCACTGATTTTCTTCACAAGGACAGTAGCCGGTGGAATACCAGCCCTGCAGGCAAATGGGGCCATAATTGGTACGGCAGTATCAGGAGCCTTTCTCTGGATTATCGGGCTGATGAATGTGGTCATAGCTCTTGGAATCTATAGAATTTACAGAAACCTCCGCGAAGGAAACGGGGAAACACTGGACATTGAAGATTTGCTTTCAAGAAGGGGCTTATTAAACAGGTACTTCCATCCCCTGTTCCGGGTTGTGAACAAGCCATGGCAGATTTACCCCATCGGGGTGCTTTTTGGTCTGGGTTTTGACACAGCCAGCGAGGTCGCCCTCATTGCCATCAGTGTTGGTGCGGATGTGTCAGGAGCTGTTCCCCTCTGGATGATACTTGTGCTGCCATTCATGTTCACCTGCGGCATGGTTCTTGTGGACACCACTGATGGAATTGCCATGAGAAAGGCATATGGTTGGGCATTTCAACGGCCAATCAGGAAAATATACTACAACCTTACATTGACAGTGATATCGGTCATGGTCGCCCTTGCAATTGGTTCAGTGGAGGTACTTCAGGTGTTCTCAATGGAACTCAGGCCTTCTGGTGCATTCTGGACCTGGGTTCTTGGTCTGAACTTTTCTGAGATAGGTTATTTTATAGTGGCCATTTTTACCCTGACATGGCTGTTCTCCATGGCATATTACAAATACATGAAAATTGAAGAAATTTTTCCAGAACCAGGAGAAAATGAGGATTCCCCTCTCGATTAGAGGAATCATTCCTGCGATGAAAGACCATTTTGCTCATTCTGGGTGTTTCCCTCGTGCAATGAAAATAACCTTACCTATTATTGATTTTCTGGATATGGCCCCGAATGTGTTGCTATCAGTGCTCCTCATCCTGTTGTCCCCTTCCATAAAAAATTTGGTGCCGTCATCTGATTTTTCAAGGCTGCGAACGCGTTTTATGAGAACCATGCCATCAACGGGGCTGCGGAAAACGAGGACATCCCCTGCGCCGATACTGAAAAAAAATTTGGTTGAAACAGCATAGTCCCCATCCTTAGCATAGGGTACCATGCTGTTTCCGCTGATCTTTACGACTTTAATGGGGGTCCACAATTCAAAGCTGCGGGTAAACTACTTCTTCGTGTGGATCGTAAGGTGCTTTCGCCCTCTTTGTCTTGACGCCCTTTATTTCCCAGAATATCTCTGAGAATTTGTTTACTTCATTAAGGAGCTTCATAGCAGCATCCCTGTCTGGTTCCTGCTTTGATTTTCCGCCGAACTTCATGATGTTGAACACTATCTCATGCAGGTCAGGGTGAGCTTTTACATGCTCAGGCTTGATGAAATCTCCCCAGATGATCCTTATCTCGTGCTTGCAAAGCTCAGCGTGTTTTTCCTTGACTTCCACTGCCCTGGCCATGTCATGCACGTAATCCAGAAGTTCGTTGGGGTTCTCCGGCTTCGGCTTGGGGATAGCGTTCATGAGGTCTACCATTCTTACCACAGTCAATGCAGAAAGCTGGGCCAGATGTGGATCATATATTCCGCACGGGTAATCGCAGTGCGCGTATGCTGTATCATACTTGTCTTCCATTGCTCCAAGGAGTTTTGCTAAAGTGTTGTTTTCTTTCACGATTTCACCTAAATTATAATGATTTCACACATTAAAAAATTTGCTAGGAAAAAGGGATTCAAGTAAATGCAATGAAATTGGTTGGCCTGATGGAACATTCTGAAACTGAAGCCACTAACTCTAATGTATCTGAGCAGAATCAAATGAATCCAGGGCAATGTTTCTTTTCAAGCCTTCCTTGATTCTACCGGTGCTGAACCTTATCCTTGAGATCCAGTCCTCTAGCGTTTCGTCGTCCAGAGTGCGGGTTCGGACGATCTCCCTTGAACAGCTGGAGCAATACATCCCGCCATATATCAGGGTTCCACAGATTATGCAGTGATGTTTGGCAGCCATGCAACTTGAGAGGTCTGGTTCCTTAAAACATTTTTCTGAACTGTACTAATTGTACAATAAGCTTTAAAAACAGTATTATTCGTGTTTTTATAGGGGGTTATTAAAAGGCTCACCATGCCCTTTTTTAATCCACACTAAATAAATTATTCAGTCGTCGCGGTACATGGTATCGGCATCAGAACCACCCATGAAGAAGAGCGACATTTCCGAGTAAATATCCTCAAATCCTGCAAAATCTTTGGAGGAAACTGATAAAATCTTGCTGATCATCCTGCTCTCCTGAAAGGCGTTTAGCACCGATGAGAAGTAATCCTTGACCATCTCTTGCTTCTCGTCCATGAAGGCATCATACAGCTGGCCCGGAGATTCCTCCCAGCTCTTTATGTTCTTCAGGTCTTCGTCCGTGATGAGATCCGTTTTGTTAAGAACGAAGAGCATGGGTTTGAAGAACCTGGACATAACTGAACCGTAGAGCATCTTCTGCGATATGAACCCTGAGGGGGATGATGAAAGGACTGCGTCAGTTACAAAAGCCACCATGGCCTTGCCTTGTGAAAGTTTGTCCACAAGTAGGGGGCTTCCCGGCCTGAAGCTGAAGAGCTCAATTTGCCCTGGAGTGTCGAATATGACATAGTAGTCATCAAATTCCTTCAGGGCATTTTCTATGAATTCTGTGTTCTCCAGTATTAGATCAGCCCCCACTATCTGGGCACCATTGGGCCCGAGGTTGAATTCAGACATGATCTGGCTCAGTGAGATTACCTCCCTGATGTCTATATCTGGTTCATATGGCGTAAATTCAGAGCCGGGGTCAAGGTTGACGATTGCGGCATTGTAGTCATTGGAAACAAGCCAATCCTTTAGCGCTCCGCAGAATGTAGATTTGCCTGTGCCCGCAGGGCCGGTTACAAAAAGGCTTCCTATCAAATTTCTTCCTCCATGAATCTTGCCAGTGAGTTGTCAGGCTTATCCTCTTCAAGGTTAAAAGTACCCCGTATAGTTCTCACAAGGTTGTCAATCCTTATGTCAAGTGACCATGGGAGGTCGAAATCTTCTGAAATCTTGATGGTCTCAGCCATGTACTTTATGATGCTGCCCTTGTGGATCGTCAGGGATATGCTGTGGTTCCCGCACCTGTGGCATTTCCCGGAAAGCGGTACCCTTCTGTATTTTGTGTTGCACTTTGTGCACCTGAATTCCTGGGAGAAGAAACTCCTGAAGTTGCCGTACATATCCGGAAGGAAATGAGAATTCAGGACCCTTGTGGCAACATCATCCTCATCCACTGCGCGGATCCTCCTTGCAAGCGATAGCTGTCTTTCGATCTTCTCCTCCATGGAATCTATTGATTTGTAGGAGCATACCCTGACGCCACTGCTTATGTCCTTTGTCTCTGTGCTGTATCCCGAATTCAGGATAGTGCCTGTCTTCTTCAGCCTGACGCCCATGGTCATCATCATTTCCTCAACCTCAGACGGAGATTTGCCCTGGTTGGCTGCTTCATAGAATTCCAGAGGATATTCAGAAAGTGTGTCCACGTTCATTGCCTCCTTGTCTACCTCATCAGGGTTAAGCTGAACCGTAAGAACCAGGGGGGCATCCATAAGGCCTCCTCTTGTGGATGGAAGGTATTCCTTAGAGAAATTTATAAGCCCGTCAAGCAGTAGCATGATGGAATCTTCATCGCCGTCGCAGTTTCTCCTCTTTGCGGCATGGAAAAACGGGTGCGCATAACAGCCGCTTACATCTGCAAACCCGATTATCCTTCCAAGTATTCCGCCGGAGGTGTGCGGGGCAAGCCCAATAACAAGCTGCCCGATGATATCCTCCCTTTCCCTGCACATGTAGAAGGGGGGGTGATTGTAATACCTCACAAGCAGATCATCAATGAACTGAGAGACCCTGATGATGTAATCGGCGGATTCATAGGGAATTATGATATCCTGCGGGAAAATTTCGTTATAGTCCTGGTCAGGGTAACCGAGCTGAACAAGCTTTTCCCTGCTTATGCCGATCTCCTGTGCCCTGAAGTGCGTGATGGGTATATCAGACATATCATACCTGCATGTCCCATCCTTGTTTGTGGATACATCGTGCAGTGCCCTGAGGTAGCCTTTTTCCAGCGGTTCACTTACCTTGTCCTTTGACATGAGCTTCTTTACCCCTTTTACCTCAAGCTTGTCAGGAATGTCTATTGCAAGCCTATTGAGGGCATTGCTGATGAGCTGGTTTATGTCCACCGTTATCTTCTTGGTCTTTCCTATGGGATTAGTCCTTGATCCGCACTCAGGGCAGATGGGATGCGGAGTCTCAAATGAGCAGGCAGTGCAGGACCTTACGCTAGTTTCTATCTCCACACCGCCGCCCTGCGAGTTCTTGCCGGCATTCTTCAGGGAACGCCTTGCATCTCCGTAATTTTCAACTGGGAAAAGGACATGAACCTTGGGCTTCATCTTCCTGTCACCAGCTTTCTCCGGCCTTCCGAGCCTTCCGCCGACCCTAGTTGGGGATCTGGGCTTGATCTGGAATCCTGCCAGTTTGTTCACAAGCTCAATTGAATCCTGGACCTGAGGAATTTCCTTAGTTGAGGAAATAACACCGTCTGAAAGGTCCAGTCCAAGTGATGAGATGAGCGGATAGAATTCCTTGAGTTCCAGCCCTCTGGATGTCTTTTCAAATGGAACTCCAAGCTCTATGAGTGTGCGACTGGCATCAAAGCCGGATATGAAAAGTGTTTCGCCCGAAACAGTTGAATCTGACAATTTCTTACGAAGGGCCAGGGTTTGTTCAACCTTGAGGTCATGCCAGAAATAATCGTACCTTGGGTACAAGGGTATATTTAGGTCCCTTGAGACCTGGACTGCCTCAAACTGGTTAAGAGTCCTTGAAAGGAGTTCCTTTCTCTTCGCCTCATCCTTTATGTAAAGCTTCCACCAGTCATTGTTGAAGGAGCCTGGCACAAGTTTGTAGTTGTTTTCAAGGAAGTCACCGTATGCAATGAGTATTTCCCCCAGGTCTGTTATCTGTTCAATCTGGTCAAGCAGTTCGCCTGCTTCCTTTGCAGATTCCACCCTCACATGGTTCCCATTCTTCAGAAGGACCATGGGGCCGTCTATTGCCTCGCTTGGGGTTATTGCAGCAGCCTTTCCAGGCAGCTCAACTTTCACCTGTGACCCAGTGGCGATGAACCTGTCAAGGGCGACCATTGTCGATGGATTGATGGAGGCTGCGGCAAGCCCTGATACCCTAGATCTGCCATATCTGAGCCTGAAACCGCCTGGTCTGTTGGGATGGCCGAAAACAGGCCTCCCTGCAACGATATCCTTAAGGAACTTGTCTGAGTTCTTTGGTTTGGCCTCTTCCTGGCCTGCAGGGACAGACGATTCCTTCTTTCCAAGGAAGTTCCATTCCGAAAGCCCAAGTTTTTCAGTGTGCTTAAGCACTTTCTTCGATTTCTGTATGAGCCCCTCACAGAGCACCAGGCACATTCCTCCCCTGATCCTGTTTGTCCTGACACGCTCCATGTCCCGGTGTCCCGAGACCTCTTCCTCTTCACTCCCTTCACCATCTATGCAAACCGGTGAATTGAGGATGACCTGCCTTACCTCTTCAGGAGAGGGCAGATACTGGAGGTGCTTTACCCTGTTGTATGCCTGCACCTCTTCTATATAACGTTCCACCTCGTCGTCAGTGGGCTTGAATGACCCGATGCCCAGATCCCTTCTTACAACATCTGCAATGAGGACACTTAAGGCCTGTGCTGTTCCTCCGGCCCCCCTTATGGGCCCGGAATAAACCACTGAAACATAATCTGACCCATCGCTGTTGTGGTCAATGGATACATCGGCTATACCTTCAAGCGGGGCAACAAGGATCCCTTCTGTAAGGATTGCGAGGCCCACCCTTACAGCTTTGTCAACTGCAACTGTCTTCCCCTGGGAGGCATACATACCAGCAACTTTCCTGGATATCTCAATGGAAATTTCCTCCCTGGTCCTTGTTTTGGCCAGTGCCCTGATATCCTCAGCTATTCCCCTGATATCTATGAGTTCCTCGATCCTGTCAGCCATATCCGAAGCAAGGGGCATTTCTACTGTGTCCACCACGTCAAGGCCCTTTGACCTGACATTCTTTGCCACTTCATATCCCACCTTGACCTGATCCCAGAGAAATTTGGTATATTCAGAATGGTCCTTGAACGGGTTCATGTGAGCAACTCTGAAAAGAGGAGTTTGTCCATCAGGGACGACTTGATCTTTATTCTTCCCTTTGAATACGATTCCATGGGGCTGATCCTTTTCTCCATGATGCCAGACAGTTCTTTCTCTGTTGTTGTGATTGTGATGTCTGGCGGGTGTGAATTAATGTCAGCTTCAACGACTACTCCTTCCGAGAGGTGGAAGAGTGTCCTGTTTGTGCCAGTATCCAGGAGAAAATACCTGTCAAGGGACATGATCCTTGCCCTGAAACCCTGGGCTTCAGAAAGCTTTTCGTTGATCTTGAGCAGCAGCTTAAAGGCCACGCTGTTCAAGCTGTGGCCTCCACTGCATGCTGCTTGTACTCTATAGCCTGTTTTATCAGGTGCAGGTGAACCTTCGAAGGATTCAGGGGTCTGGACTTGAACTCGCTGTGATACTGTGTTGCTATGAAGTTATCTCTTCCATCCAGTTCTGCAATTTCCATCCTTATGCCTTCCTCGTCCACGCCTGAGAAAAGCATGCCCGCTTCCTTGAACTTTTCTATGTAGTAGGGGTTTACCTCAAATCTGTGCCTGTGCCTCTCGTAAACAATATCAGTGCCGTATATCCTCCTGGCAAGTGTCCCTTCCTTGACCAGTACTTTCTTGGCACCAAGCCTCATTGTTCCGCCCTTGTCCTTTACTCCCAGCTGCTCAGGCAGCAGGTCAATGACAGGGTATGGTGTCTTTGGATCAAACTCAGTGCTGTTTGCATCTTTCAGCCCAAGAGCGTTTCTTGCAAATTCCATAACTGCAACCTGGAAACCGAGGCAAATGCCTAGGTACGGAATTCCGTTCTCCCTAGCATACCTTGCTGCCTGAATCTTCCCCTCGATGCCCCTGTAGCCGAAGCCGCCCGGAACAAGGACTGCATGAACATCGGAGAGTTTCTCCTGGTTCTGGATCAGGTCATCTGAATTTATCCACTTGATCTCAACGTCTATCCCGGTGACCCCGGTTACATGGGAGAACGACTCCTTGTGGCTCATATAGGAATCCTGCAGTTCCACGTATTTCCCCACAAGGGCGACCCTTACTTTTTCCTTTGGGCTCCTGATGTTTTCCTTGTACTCAGCCCAGTCATCATGGTAGCTCTTCTGCGGCAGGGAAAGTTTTTCCCTTACAAACTGGATTATGCCCTGTTTCTCCATAGCATCAGGCACAAGGTAGACATTGGGAACATCGTTGATGCTCACTATTCCTTCCATTGCCACATCTGTGAAAAGTGAAATCCTCTTCTTAGTTTCAATGGTAAGCGGTTTCTTGGACCTGCAGAATAGCAGATCCGGTGTTATTCCTATCTCCCTTAGGTCACGTACACTGTGCTGGGTTGGTTTTGTCTTCTGCTCTCCGCCTGCCCCGAGCTCAGGAACCAGGGTTACATGGCCAAATAGGAAGGTACCCCTTCCCTCCTCATGGTTCAGCTGCCTTACGGCTTCCAGGAAAGGCATGGATTCAATATCTCCCACGGTGCCTCCCACTTCTATCAGGACCACGTCGAATTCACCCTTGTTTGCAACGAGCCTGATCCTTCTCTTTATCTCATTTGTTATGTGTGGTATAATCTGTACGGTGCTTCCAAGGTATTCGCCTCTCCTTTCCTTTTCTATTACTTCCTTGTAGACCTTTCCAGTGGTGATGTTGTTGTCACCGGTCAAATCAACATCAAGGAACCTCTCGTAATTGCCAAGGTCAAGGTCAACTTCACTGCCGTCATCAAGAACAAAAACCTCGCCGTGCTGGTATGGATTCATTGTTCCTGCGTCAAAATTTAGGTATGGATCAATTTTCAGAGATGTGACTCGATATCCATGAGATTTCAGAAGATATCCAAGGCTGGAGGTGATTGTACCCTTCCCAAGCCCGGAAATTACCCCTCCGGTAATAACAATGTAATGCATCTTAAGATAGGTTTTGAAAATTAATTAATTTTTCCAATTGGCTTTAACCATTTATAAACCAATTGTTTTCAACCACTTTTTGGTTAAGTGTTTGAAAAGATCAGATCCTGAACTCCCTTCCGTTCTTGTCCTTTGCTTCAAGTATCCTGTTGAAGGAGGTGTTGCCGCAGTTCGGGCAGGGAGTCTTGATGGCACTGTGGTTCCCCCGTTTGAAAATGCTTGAAATGCCCACATCGACATTGAATGTTGCGTCGCATTTGCTGCACTTCATAACCCACTGCATGAGTTTGGAGCCTGCAGGAATAGATTAGGTTTGCCCCTGACAAAACGAAAGAATCCATGCTTTCCTTAAATACGCATTACAAATGTGCCGGATATCAGGATGTACCCAAAATTACTATATGCATACCTGGAGCAGGACGATCCCAGAAAATCGACCATGAAGAAACTGGAGAGATTCGGCATGGTTACCAGGGTTCCGGTTACAAAGGCATCAAGGACACTATCACTAACGCCATATTCAGATCTTTATCTCCTCCCATCTGACAGGGAATTGGCAATAAAGACGGGCCTTCTCCTCATAGACGGTTCGTGGAACAGGATTACGTCCATTGAAAACCTCAGGCTCAGATATCCCAGGAAACTGCCTTTACTTTTGCCTGTGAATCCCGTAAATTTTGGAAAGCCCGGCAAGCTTTCATCTGTTGAGGCAATGGCTGCAGCCCTTCACATCATGGGGTTCCGGGAAGAAGCTGAGGCGGTACTATCAAAGTTCAACTGGGGAGAGAATTTCATAAAGATGAACATTCAGCCGCTTGAAGAATACTTGAAGTGCAGGGCCCAGGAAGATGTACCGGTTGCAGAAGGGCTTTTCTTTTAGTCTTCTGTCCTTTTCCACTGGCCAGCCTTCAGATGGTAGATGCCTTTTGAGTACTGGGAAATTATCTTCTGGAGGCTATCTCTGAAAATTTCAGGGACCTTCTCAAATGGAGCTTTTTCATCAGGAAGGATATGGATGCCCTCAACATGCTCCAGTTCTGAAATATCCATGCTTGAAAGGTTAAGCTTGGCTTTCATGAGGTTCAGCTCATCGCTGTCCAGCCTCATCCTTTCCTTGGCAACCAGTTCTCCCAGGTTGTTCACGGTTTCCTTCCTGTAAAGGATGTCTGTTGGATCGCCACCTGCCGCAAGCACAAACATAACAATCCCCATGCACTTTGAGCACCTTCCGCACGGTACCATTTTTCCATTAATGGAACGGCAGGAGTGGCAAGAACGCTGCAACCTGAACAGTTCCGGGTATCGCCTGACAAGCGCTTTCTCCACAACTGAACCGGAAACCGGGTAGACTGCGGTCCAGACTTTCAGGTCAATGCCCTTGCTGTTGAAATAACGGCTCATAAAGGAATTGAAGTCATGGGACTGGTCATAAACACCATAATAATGCGTTATCCCGTGATATGGAGGCATCTCCCTCGGATCGTCAAATTCATCCCCAAGAACCATGGAACTGATTCCTTGCTTCAGTGCCACAGGAACCAGGGCCATTGCATAGACCGGGAATATGAAGAGCTGCACCGGGTATGTATCAGTTTTCCTGCTTATTGCCTCCTGGTCAATTGGCTCCAGGTTTCTCAGGAAGAACCTGTAAAGCCTGTCCACATTGGCCCAGACCTTGTGCACATTGCTGAATTTCTCGGAGTAATAGGAATAGGCTGTTGAAGCAGTGAACCAGTGGGAACCGCTTTCATTGAAATAGAAAGCATGAGTCTCAGCGCCTGCCTCCCTCAGCATGCCATACGAAAGAAGGCTTTCCTTTCCCCCTGATGAGAGTACTGCGACCTTTTTGTTGCCGAAACCTGGAGTTTCCGGTATACTTTCCTTTATCAGGGAAGTAGTTTCCACCTTTGTAATGCCGTTAGAATTCTCCTCTGTCAGGTCTGATTCAGCGGGGAGGTATTCTTTCCTGAAAAATTCATAGCGCCTCCTCGCCAGCTTGTTCACAAAGACCTCACGGTTGTTAATCCTCACAAATTCTCTGATGTGCATTAGATCCACAGTGGTAACTGGAAAGTCCAAAACCAGCTTCCTGGAAAATAGCGTGAAGTTGATGGCTGGCATAGCCATGAGTAGGCCCGCAATATTCTCGTTTATTGTAATATCAGAATTATAGGAATATAGAACCTCGAATGACTTCTCATTGCCATTGGATGAAAAGGATACCGTTCCCCGCACGCTCCTGCCGCTGAATGATGTTGGCCGGACCCTTATTTCATCGAGTACAGCAATCTTCTGTGCATATGACATTGAAATCAGTGACCGATAATGCTCATTATTGCATCAATGTTGAGGTTAAGAGGATCGAAAACTGGTATGCCAAAACGTGACTCGAGCTGCCTGATCTCATCCCTGACTTCGTCTTCTGTCATGCCTTCCCTGTTAAGCGAGATGGCAATTACCTTGTGCCCAGAAAGCAATTCCAGAATGTCGATGTATTTCTGGAGATCCGGAATGGGAATGTCCGGGAAGCCGTCGAAGAACTTCCTTTTTGGGGCGTGTTGAAGAATTATGGCTTCAGGCCTGCATGCACCGATTATCTCGAAACTCCCTGGATAAGCTGGGTGCAGAACTGAACCCTGCCCCTCGATAAATATTATTTCGGGATTCTCCTCCTTCCATGCTTCCACTGTCATGCTTTCCAGTCCTCCTGGGATGAAGTCATTGATCATTGAGTCCACAACAACTGTGTGCTTGAAACCCTGCATCCACGCAGTCTGGCCCGTTCCCACCATGGCAGTTGGAACACCCTTTTCCTTGAGGGCATTGTTAAGGTTCACTGCGGTGGTTCTCTTTCCAATTGCGCTGTCTGTCCCTAGAACTGCGATTTTAAGGGCCCTGACCTCCTTTATCTGTCCTGTGTATGGTGGCTTAATGTCCCTGAAAAGTTTCCTCACATCAGTTATATATGAGCCATGCTTGGATGCCAATGATGAAAATTCCGGATCATCTGATATGAATTCGTGAAGGCCGCTCACGATGTTGAGGCCATTAATGATGGCATCAGAAATGAACTTCCTGTATTCATCGGGGATGTATCCACCATCAGTGGCAACACCTACCACAAGGGTCCTGGCACCAAGTTTGATGCCTTCCTCCACAGTGGACACAATGGGTATACCTTTCTCCCTTCCGGATAGAACAGTTCCTGCGTCATTGCCTGCCTTGGTGGAATCGATGACCGCTACTACCTTGAATCTCTTTGTGTACCGGACCAGGCCATTGGCTGTCTTGCCGTAGGTTGTTCCGAATACCCCTTCTGCAAGGACTACTGCGTTGTCCATATGTTCGATCTTCCAGTAAGTACTACAACTATTTCCCTGTTGTCGATCTTCCTGTTGATTGTCTTGTCCACAGCGGCAAGCGAAGCGGCTGAAGCAGGCAGGACAGACAGCATTTCAGCCTTTTCAATGAGGTTTGAGTACCTGTACATCTCCTCATCGGAAACGTATGTTGCAAGGCCATTGCTCCTGTACAAAGCGTTGAGGGCCTTCTGCCCGTCATAAGATCTGTAAGCGACAAGCGGTTCTGATGCTTTGGTTTCCCTGATTGTGGAAGGATCAAGTTCCATCAGAGTCTTTCTCCTCCTTTTCCAGGATGCAATGATTGGGTTGCCGTTAGGCGTACTTGACCCTATGAATGAAGGAACCTTCCTTATTACGCCCCTGCGCTGCATCTTCTCAAAACCCGAATAAATGCCTGCAAGGGTAGTGCCGTTACCTAGGGGTACAGAAACATACTGTGGGGCATGGCCAAGTTGTGAAACTATTTCGTGGGCAATGCCCTCATAGCCTTCTATGTCAAGATGTGAATTGGATGAACCAGGGCTGGAGTCGTACCAACTCTGATCGTTTGAAAGATCTCTCATGTATTCCACAAGATCCTCATATTTCCTGTCAACTTCAAGCACCTCAGCTCCGTTCTGCCTAATCTCATCATTCCTCTCACCGGCATAATAGCCGGGAACTGCAATGACGGATTTCATTCCATAAATGCTTGCAAAATAGGAAATTGATGCCCCGTAATTACCGCAGGTGGCCAGAGAAACTGTTTCGTACCCTTTTTCCTTGGCCCTGAGAACGTGCAGCTTTGATATCCTGTCTTTTTGTGTTCCTGTAAGACCAGCGCCTTCGAATTTAATATAAAGTTTCTTCAGGTTGAGGGCGCGTTCAAGATTGGATGCTCTAAAAAATGGTGTCTTTCCAGGAGGTTCTTCTTCGTCCATTCCTTCCATTTCTTTTCACTCAGGCAAAAATGTCTGACTGATGAAAGATAGCGCTCATCTCTATATAAATATATTTAATGATTATTCATACATTTATTTCGCTTCCACATTGTGATTTACAAGGTTCTCTGATATTCAAATTTACCTATAAATAAAGATATATATTTGAAATAAAATTGTCTCAAATTACCTGGGTCAGACCGATATAGTCTCCAGGCCAAACTGGTCAGAGATGCTAGAGACTAGTTGTTTTGCCTGAGACTTGACACCTTTCCTGTCCACAATGAAACCTTTGCAGTTTGGGGTTTTTTCAATGCTCTGCAATAACATGGACTCGCTAATTTCCTCAAGAGCATGCTTGGATATCATGTGTCCCACGTCAACATCGTTCTCAAGGGCATATCTGGTAACCTTTGGCATATAGTGTCCTCCCCCTACTCCCACGTATGATGGAAGTGCCTGTTTCACTGGAGACATTATTGACTGCACCACCGTGTCCAGAGCCTCAACGTCTTTCCACTGGGCCTCTGTTGTTCCAATCTCTATGAAGAAATTTGGCATATCCAGCAGAGGGCCGTGATGTGTTGCCTCAAATGTAACGCTGAAAGTGCCCCCTCTGTATATCTGGTTCATTGCCCTCAGGGTGGCAGTCATCTTTCCTGGATCACTCATGGAAAGCTTCTTCTCCCTTCCACCCAGGAGAGCCCCGTTGAAGTTTCCGGTTGGATGTACGGTAAGTGATTTGATGTCAGCCTTGGACGAATGCCTTGAAAGGAATATAACGTCACTTATCCTTTCTCTGAGCGAGCCGAACAACTGGTCAAAATTCTCAAGGAAAAGGTGCTTCACCTCAATATACGAAAACAGGAAATTCTCATGGGCAAGCAAGCCATCATAATCAGGATAGCCCCTGAAATCAACTGTCTCCAGCAATCTGCCTGCCATTGACATGCTCGCCTCGTCTTCCCTGGAGGCCAATATTAAATGCATCCCGGGTTAATCAATTCAGGATATTTTAGATTCTATCATGTCATGGTACAGCCGGTCAGCCTGAGTAGTCATTGAAACCTTCTCATTCATTACCTTTTCAAGGAATTCATGTGCATTCGTGTCCTTTATTTCGGCCATCAGGGCAGAGAATTCCTCTACAGACTGCTCTTCTGTCTTTGCAATGTGCAGAAGCACGCTCTGCAGGCTGTTTACATCAATGGGCTCATCCATCACCAGGTGCTGTGTAGCCTCAATGGCTAGTGGCATTTCATGCTGCATGAAATGGGCCCCGCCCTCGTCACCATATGATTTCAGTATCCTGATAATCTGCTGGTGCCCTTTGATGAAGAGGTTCAGGAAATACTGTATATTGGATTGGGCGGCATGTTCTGAAATTTCCCTGTATGTCCCGATCAGGTTGTTCTCTAGCTTTACCAGGGGAGCAAAAATTTGGCTTTGCTCTTTCATTATACCACTAATATCTACTCAAGTGTAATAACCTTGCTATTCAGATTGACGCAAAACTGTTGCAGGAAAAGTGCGTCAGAGCTGCACTCAGCCCTTGCTCCGCCTTTTGATGGAAAGGTTTCCTGTAGCAATTGCAACCGCAAGAAGTATTGCTGCTCCGCCTGCAACAGTATAGACACTAATGGATTCCCCAAGCAGCACCACTCCACCTATTACACCAACAAGCGGTATGAGGTATAGCTGAACTGCAAGCCTGGAAACAGCACCCCTGTTCACAAGCGTATAAAATATCATGTAACCCAGAACCGTGCTGGCCATTGAAAGGTAGAGCATTGAAATCCATCCCTCAATAGGAAGAGATGAAACCTGGGAGAAAAAACTGCCAGAAACTAGCGGAATCAACATGAGTGTGCCTGAGAGGCCTGTCCATATTGTAACTGGAACAGCCCCATATTTCATGACAAGAGGTTTTGAAAATACTGCGAAAACTGAATAAGACAATGCTGTGCCCATTGCCTCCAGAATTCCGTAAAATGACGACCCGCCGGCACTCATGTCACTTCCCACAGAAAGGATAATAATGCCTGCAAATGCAACAGATACTGCAATAAGGACATTTTTTCCATGCCTCTCTGCAAGGAACAGCCATGAAAGCAGCAATATGAATACCGGTCCCATGGAAGTTATAAGAACAGCAAGCCCGGCAGATATGGAACTCTCGGAAAAATTCAATGTAAGGTGGTAGCTGACCACATTTGCAAAAGATACCAGGGCCAGCCTGGGCAAATCTTCCAACTGAAATCTACCCTTCAATCTTCCCAGGAACGGCGCAAGAGCGAGAAAAGCGCCGCTGGCAAGAAACCATCTTAGAAGCGTGAGGTTTACTGGGCTCAGGAAAGTCACCGAGTATTTGATGGCAACGAAAGCCATCCCCCAGATGATGCTCAGAATTGCGAGAATGGCTACTGGCCATGCCCTGGCCATTGGGCTGCCTAACTTTGCAGCACTCATGCCGCCTGCTGGATTCACCATGCGACCAGTCCTTTACATTTTGGCAGAGTTCCTCTTCTCCATTTCGAGCAGGTATTTCTTGCGGTCCAACCCGAGTGCATAACCCCCAAGTGAGCCGTCCTTCCTTACTACCCTGTGGCAAGGAATTATAAGTGGCACATGGTTTGCCCCACAGGCATTAGCCACGGCCCTGAAGGCCTTTGGCTTCCCTATCATGCCTGCAATATCATTATAAGATCTTGTTTCCCCGTAAGGGATGGAGGCGATTGCAGCCCATACCCTCTGCTGGAAATCAGTTCCCTGGATGGCAACAGGAAGATTCAGCCTCTGGCCGTTGAAATAATCCAGCAGGGAATTCAGCCTGTCTCTTGCCTTCTCGGAATGTTGAAGGTCTGCCCTGTTGAATTCTTTCCTCAGGGATTGCACTAGCGCCTCTTCGCTGTCGCCCATGCTAACTGCGCAAATTCCCTGTTCGGTCTCAGCCACAATAATTGCACCAAGGGCGCATTTCCCGGTGAGGAAGTAAATGGTCTCTCCGGCCCCTCCTTTCCTGTAAGCGCTCGGAACCATGCCAAGTTTTGACAGGGAATCTTCATAAAGCCAGCTTTGTGATTTGTATCCAGTATTGTATATTGCCATGGGCATTGGTTCTCCATTTTTCAGGTTAGTCTTTAGCTTGTGTATCCTAAGTTCCTCCATGTACTTCCTCGGGGTGATGCCCATTATTTCCTTGAACCACCTCTGAATAGAGTAACCACGTACACCGAATTTCTTCTCCAGGTCTTCCAGGGTCAGGCTGGAACTGATGTTTTCCCTGATGTAATCACATACCTGCTCAACCAGTCTGGCCTTCTGCATGCCGCTTTCACCTGTTGATTTGTACTGTACGCCTGATCCTGAGTTGGTGGACCTGTTCACAACAGCATTAGAAATAGGGGGATAAAAGATATTTTGTCGGTTTTTTGCAACTCCACTTGCAGAAGCACAATCTAGCCTAAAGCAAACGGTTTTAATGCAGCGAAAATTAACCTTTCCTATGGAACTGGACCTTCCCTCAATTGAAGAGAAATGGACGAAATACTGGCTGGAGAATGACATATACAGGTACGATGCCAGCGTCAGGGATCGCTCCAGATGGTTTGCCATAGACACGCCACCCCCAACAATCTCAGGCAAGATGCATATGGGGCATGCATTCTCTTACCCTCACCAGGATTTCATTGCAAGATACAAGAGGATGAGTGGTTTCCAGGTTTACTATCCATGGGGATTTGATGACAACGGTCTCCCCACTGAGAGATACACCGAGAAAAAACTGGGCATAAAAGGAGAACAGACAGACCTTGTTGAATTCATAAAGCTGTGCACAGAGGAGAGCAACAAGGCTGAGGCTGAATTGCTTAAAAACTGGATGTCTCTCGGCATTAGCGCCAACTTCGGCAACTCAATCCGAACTTCCTCGAATGAATCCAAGAGGATTTCCCAGAAAATGTTCCTCGACCTGGTGAAGAAAAACAGGGTGTACAGGGAAGAAGCCCCTACTATCCGATGCCCGACCTGCAGGACAGCCATCTCACAGATAGAGCTCAAGGATCAGGTGCTGTCAGCGGATTTTGTCTACCTTAGATTCGGAACACCTGATCATCATATTTTAATAGCCACAACAAGGCCTGAACTAATCGGGGCGTGCATTGCCATAATCGTTAACCCGGCAGACGAAAGATACAGAGCACTAATAGGAAGCAAAGTCAGGGTTCCCATTTATGGCCACGAGGTTCCAGTGATTTCGGATGAGTATGCACAGATGGACAAAGGAACAGGCGCTGAAATGCTATGTACATTCGGTGACCAGAACGACCTTGCGCTCTGGAGAAAATACAGCAACCTTGGACTCAGGGTAATTATTGACGACAGGGGGAGGATGAATGAGCTTTCAGGTGACCTCAAAGGCTTGAGCATCCAGGAAGCCAAAAAAGTCATGGGCCAGAAGCTCAGGGACGCAGGATTCGTGGAAAAGACTGAAAGGATAAAGCACTCTGTTAATACACACGAGCGCTGCGACACCCCCATTGAGATAAGCATCAGCAAGCAGTGGTCGGTAAAGTACCTGGACCTCAGGGAAGGTTTAAAATCAACTGCTGCAGAGGTCAATTGGATCCCTGAACATATGAGGATCAGGCTCGACAACTGGATAGAGGGCCTGAAATGGGACTGGCTCATTTCAAGGCAGAGATTCTTTGGTGTCCCATTCCCTGTTTGGCACTGTAGAAAATGCGGCAAACCGGTATTCGCCAGTGAAGATCAGCTCCCCGTGGACCCTAGACTGGACAAAGTTGATTTGAAGTGCACAGGATGCGGTTCATCGGATCTTGAACCGGACACTGACATAATGGATACATGGGCAACATCATCCCTCACCCCCAGGCTATACCTGATTCCTGACAGGCTATTCGATTTCCTTTATCCCATGGATATCAGGTTCCAGGGTCATGACATAATCAACTTCTGGGCATTCACGACCATTGTGAGATCACATATTCACGATGGTCTGGCTCCGTGGGATACCATTGCAATCAGTGGCAATGTTTATGATCCGCTTGGGCAGAAAATGAGCAAGAGCAAGGGTAACATAGTGGAGCCGCAGGACCTCATAAAGCAGTACGGTGCAGATTCAGTAAGATACTGGGCTTCCACTACTATCCCCGGCGATGACATAAAGGTGAAGGAGCAGGATTTTGTCAGAGGACGCAGGACCCTCATAAAGATGTCCAATGCAGCCAATCTTGTGAAGATTATCACAGGCACTGAAAAGGCCCCCTCCAATCCCGGGAAATTAAAATATCCTGTAAACAGGTGGATACTGGGAAAGCTTAACACGGTCATTGAAGCCTGCACAGCCAATATGGAACAGTACCAGGTTTCACGAGCACGGGCTGAGCTGGATAATTTCTTCTGGAACGTGTTCTGCGACAACTATCTCGAAATTGCAAAGAGCATCAACAACAGGAAGGAGACAGTAGCCAGCGAACTGCTTGAGGAAGTTGCGCTGACCCTCAATTATGTACTTGCGCAGACAATGAAAATGTATGCGCCTGTACTTCCATTCATTACAGAGGAGATTTACCACATGCACAACCTCGGCACTGGGAAGAGCATCCACCTTGAACATTGGCCAGTACCCCTGGAACTGGGAATATCTGAGAAAGACGTTTCTGACTTTGATTATGTGGTCTCAGTGATTTCGGCAATTAGGGCCTTCAAAACTGAAAGGAAACTTTCAATGAATACCGAAATTGGCGGGATAACCATTGGAGGTAATGAGGAAATAATTAGGTCCAATGCAGAAATTATCAGGATTTCCATGAATTCTGGAAGCATAACCGCTGTCGGTTCCCAGGCTATTGAAGTGAGGGAAACAAAATAATTATCTCTTACAAAAACGATTGTAGGTTGAGTGTGAAGATGTTAGAAAGGCCGAGAAGAAACCGAATTGCCAAAATAGGGGCAGTTTTTATAATTGCCTCAATGGTCTTGTTTTCACTCTCAGTTTACTTAGTAACAAGCAATACATCTTTGGCCAACAACGTGACAATTGCTCCGGGCAGTTCATACACCCTTTCTGATGGTTATGTCAGTGCCGGGGACGATATTGACTACACCGTTTCAACTAACCTCGCTTCATTCAACATCACCACATATCTTTTTGTCTCATCCGGAAATTCATTTGGCAACGGTAGTGCCACCCAGAAATCTAGCCTTACTGGAGTGGTTGTTTCTCCCAGTTCCGGCAATGTGTCCCTTGTGATCAAGAACACTGGAAGTCAGTCAATAAATGTTGATGCCTCTGTTGGGAAGATAGTTTATACCACGCTCCTGACAGTTGTGACCGGGCTTGTGCTATTGCCGAGCGGAATCGTCCTCGTTGGCCTCTATTACTATTCAAGGCACGTGGAAAAAAGAAAGGAAAGAAGATTAAGAGAATATTAAAATTAGAGAATGGGAAGGTACCTGTCAAGTTCCCATGTTGTCACATGTGACCTGAAGGCGTCCCATTCCCTCTGCTTCACTGTTATGAAATTCTCAAAGATGTGCTCTCCAAGAATATCCTTCATGAGCTTGCTGTTCCTGAAGTGATGCAGCGCTTCACCGAGGCTTTCTGGCATGCTCTGGATTCCACCTTTGGCTCTCTCTTCTGCCGTCATGTGGAATATATCCTTCTCAGTGGGACCGGGTGGCGTAAGCTTGTGCTCAATTCCTTCAAGACCCATTCCAAGAATAACTGCAAACTGAAGGTATGGATTGCCTGCCGAGTCTGGGCATCTGAGTTCCATCCTCTTCCTCATGCCGGTTCCTGCGGGTACCCTCACAAGTGCGGACCTGTTCTTGTTGGCCCAGGATATGTAAACTGGCGCTTCGTAACCAGGGATAAGGCGCTTGTATGAGTTTACCCAGGAGGCAAGTATGGCTGAAGCGGAGTTTATGTTCTTAAGTATCCCCGCAAGATAGTTCATTCCAAGTTCGCTGATGCCGTATTTCGCATTTGCGTCGTAGAAGAGGTTCTCCTTCTCGCCGGTGGACATGATACTTGAGTGGACATGCATTCCTGATCCATTTACCCCGTTTATTGGCTTTGGCATAAAAGTCGCGTACATGCCGTGCTTCTGCGCAACATTTTTGATTATGTTCTTGAGCATTGTTACCCTATCAGCCATTACAAGGGCCTGTCCATACCTGAGGTCAATTTCCTGCTGCCCGTATGCAACCTCATGGTGTGCTGCTTCAGGCTGGTACCCAAGGTCGTACATATGCTTGAGTATCTGCTGCCTTATTTCATTGGCAGAATCAATTGGGGTGTTGTCAAAATATCCCCCATAATCGCTTGGGATAGCTGTAGGGTTGCCCTCGTGGTCCCTCTTGAAAACGAAGAACTCAAATTCCGGTCCAACGAAGAAATCCATTCCCTTGTCGTTGAGCTTCTTCACTGTTCTCTGTAGAACATATCTAGGATCTCCGGGAAACCTTTCACCGTCAGGGGTGTAAATGTCACAGATGAACCTCACGGTCTTGAATCCGTCCCTTCCCTCAGGCAGTATAGTGTATGTGGAAAGATCAGGATGTGCCCTCATGTCCGATTCCTCTATCTGGGCATAGCCAGCAACTGAACTCCCGTCAAAAACCACTCCCTCGGTCAGGGCGCTTTCAAACCTGTTCCTGGGGATAGTGAGCGTTTTGACCGCACCAACAATATCTGTGAACTGAACCTGCAGAAATTCAGCTTTATCCTGCTTTAACTTATCCATAGAAGCCTGAATCTGGTCTTCCATGCTCTGCTAGATTTTAGGTGCCCATATATAACTTCGTTTCCGCTTTGAATGGTTCTTATGGGGCATTAATTATAAATTTGGACGTCCTAGTAAAAGATTATATAACTACCTACAGACAAGAGTGATATACCCATTTATTCATCATATAATATCTCATTTAGGGAGCCTGTGGACATATAGATACAGATTTATGGCATGACGGAACTGAGAACGGAAGTGAATCAGTGTCTAGCAATCATTAACCTGTTAAAACGGCTTGACTTTTTGAGGTAAAAAAATGTCCGAGAAACTGAAAATGAAAGTAGACGAGATTGATGTAACGAAAGTCAAAATCAAGACCACACTGGCCCTGGGCGGCTACTGCGTGGATTAAACCCAATTTATTCTATTAATTGTAAATATAATTCTTTTAACCCCAACTTGTTTGACAATTCCAGGAATTCCTTTGTCTTCTTCTCAATGATGTTAGGCTGGTATCGGTATATCTTCAATAGTTTCACATAGTGCGCGTAGCAGTCTATGATGTAGTTTGTCTGTTTCTTCACCATGAAGTTCTGCCTTGACTTTTCCAGGTTCACATCAGCTGCTGCAAGGTTCTTTGTGGCGATGTCATAAAGCATGTACATTTCGTAGCATGTGGCAAGGCCGTTGGTGTCGAAATTCTTCCTGAAGAAATTCATGGCAGTGTCTATGTATTCGTAGGCATCGCCGGGCCTCATGGTGTAGAGGTAGATCAGGGCGATGCTGAGTCCAGACCTGTTCTCAATCATGTCGTTGCCGGTCTCCCTGGCAAGATTGTGCGCCTCAACCACTGCATCAATGGCTGCGTCATAATTTCCCAAGGAGAGCAGGACCGCGGATTCGTTCTGGTAGCACCATTGCAGGTGATAACTGTCTGTGACTGTGTTGAAATAGTCAATGGCCTGGTGATTCAGCGAAAAAAATTCCTTGATATTGCCCATTTTTGCCAGCGTGAATGCTTCATTCATCTTCACCTGGTTCATGCCGGATTCATCGACAACCTCCTGGAATAGCAGGAGCGCGTGTTCAAACATCTCCATGGACTTGTTCATGTCACCCTTGTATCCGAAGTAGGATCCTAGCCCCAGCTCAGTTTTAGCCACTGTTGTGATGTCATCAACATTCTCCGCGAAGAACTTTGCCTTCTCGAAGTGGTTCTTGGCGAACTCCAGATCCATCTTATAGAGGTTTATGGCCCCGTAAACATAATGCCCTCTTCCTAGCAATCGCTTGTCTGATGTCTTGTTTCCCAGATCTATTAGATTTGACCCGAGGTCAAGGGCCCGACTGTAATTTCCTGACTTGAGGTAGAATTCTGATAGCTTCAGGGTCTCCTCAATTATTTCCTTGCCTGGTGTGAGGTAGCCTTCCAGGTATCTCTTTACCAGCGACACCAGGTCACCGCTCTTTTCCATGTACTCAGGCGTAAGCCCCCTCTCGAAGATCTCTATTCCTGTCTCTGTTGGCTTGAGGCTTATCTTATCCCCTTCATCATATGATATGTAAATCCATTTCAGGTCCCTCATGAACTGCAGTATTGTGAGGGATTTCTCTTCACCGTATACATTGAAGTCCACCTCTTCCAGCAAATTGTATTCCTCAGTGGGAAGCAGGTATTTAGCAAGTAACTTGGTACCAGGTGGTGCGGCTATGTACATAGTTGTGCATACCGTGATCTCTTGTGTTTAAAAAAATTAAGGTTGTGTTGGAGAAGTTGTGCGAAAAATTTCGCACAAAACCTTCATGATACGAGCCTTCTGAGTACAAACTGCAGGATTCCGCCTATTTTTAGATATTCCTCTTCAACGGGGGTATCCACCCTTATGATCAGGTCAGTGGATTTCTGCTGTCCTGATCCTGCCTCAGTGAACTTCATTGTTGCTCTCCCTGAAGCTTTAATGCCGTTGCCAAAGATAATGTCCATTGGCTTGCCGTAATCAATTTTCAGGCTTTCTGCGCTCTCTCCATTCTTGAACTGGAGTGGTATGACACCCATGCCCACAAGATTGCTTCTGTGAATTCTCTCATAGCCCACAGCAACTACTGCCTTGACTCCAAGCAGGTATGGTCCCTTGGCTGCCCAGTCCCTGGAGCTGCCCGTCCCGTACTGGTCTCCTGCCAGTACAATTGTTGGAACCTTTTCTCTGATATACTGCATGGCACCGTCGTAGACACTGGTTTCCTTGCCGTCTGGAAGATGCAGAGTAAAACCCCCTTCCTTGGAGACTAGCTTGTTCCTTATCCTGTTGTTTGCGAAGGTACCTCTCATCATTACCTCATGGTTCCCCCTTCTTGAGCCGTATGAATTGAAGTCCACTGGCTGGACTTTGTGCTCCATAAGGTATTTTCCTGCCGGTGTGTCCTTGCTGAATGAGCCGGCAGGGGAAATATGGTCAGTGGTGATTGAATCCCCCAGTACAAGAAGAGGCCTTGTCCCCTTGAGTTCCTTAGTCTCCATTATCTCACTGGGGTCGAAGTTTTCGAAGAATGGTGCTTTCCTGATGTAGGTGCTATCCTTATCCCATGCATACTGCATGCCGCTTGGTGCCTCAAGTTTGGCCCACTGTTCATTGTAGCTGTCTATGTTCCTGTACCTCTCCGTGAAAATCTCCCTGCTGATTGATCCTTTCATTGCCTCGGCAATCTCATTGCTTTCAGGCCAGATGTCCTTCAGGAAGACGTCTTTGCCGTCCTTTCCCCTGCCAAGTGGCTCTTTGTTGAGGTCTATGGTAACTTTTCCAGCGAGGGCAAATGCAACCACAAGGGGCGGAGACATGAGATAGTTGGCCCTGACATTCCTGTGGATCCTTGCCTCAAAATTCCTGTTTCCGGAAAGTACAGCTGCCGTTGAAAGATTGTCCTTCAATATGGCCGACTCAATACTTTCATTGAGCGGGCCGCTGTTTCCTATGCAAGTTGTGCAGCCATATCCGACCAGGTTGAAGCCGAGCTTGTCCAGATAGGGTTGAAGCCCTGATTTGTTGAGATATTCGGTGACAACTCTTGATCCGGGCGCCAGGCTGGTCTTGACCTTCCTGTTCACCGTGAGCCCTTTCTCAACGGCCTTCTTTGCAAGCAGGCCCGCAGCAAGCATAACGTATGGATTGCTGGTATTGGTGCAGCTAGTGATTGCTGCAATGACGACATCTCCCTCAGAAAGTTTTTCCTCCCTGCCTTCCAGCTTAATACTTGATGTTTTCAGGTAAACCTGCGCAGGCTTATTCTTGGCTGGCCCGTTCGCCAGGCCACCCTCGTTTTCATACCGGCCCTGCCCGTTATTGGCTGTGGACTGGCTTTCCTCCATGAAACTGAGGAAACTGTTCCCTATGTTTCCAAGGTCTACCCTCTGCTGAGGAAGCTTTGGCCCGGAAACGCTTGGTTTCACTGTGGAAAGGTCAAGCTCAAGTTGCTGCGAGTATTCAATGTTCTCCTGTGAGCCGAAGATTCCCTGTGCCTTGCAGTATTCTTCCACAAGCTTGAGGTGATCCTCCGATCTGCCGGTGAGCCTCATGTATTCAAGTGTCTGCTCATCAACAGGGAACAGTGCAACTGTGGCGCCATACTCAGGGCACATGTTTGATATGGTTGCCCTGTCGGGGAGTGTAAGGCTGCTAATGCCTTCACCGTGGAACTCTACGAATTTTCCCACTACCTTGTTCTTCCTCAGGAGTTCTGTGACTGTAAGTACGAGATCGGTGGCAGTTACACCTGGCTTCAGCTTCCCTTTCAGGTTTACTCCAACTACTTCCGGGGCCCTGAAAGTAACAGGCTGATCAAGCATTGCGGCTTCAGCCTCAATTCCTCCAACGCCCCAGCCTACTACGCCAAGCCCGTCAATCATGGTGGTATGCGAGTCCGTTCCCACAACTGTGTCAGGAAATGCCCAGGTCTTCCCTCCTGACTCTTTTTCCATGACAACATGTGCAAGATATTCCAGGTTAACCTGGTGGCAGATGCCCACAGAAGGCGGCACAATCCTCAGGTTCTTGAATGCGCCCTGGGCCCATTTCAGGAATCTGTATCTTTCACTGTTCCTCTCAAATTCCTTCTGCCTGTTCTGTTCCATTGCCTCTGGCGTACCGTAATAGTCAACCTGAACTGAGTGGTCAATAACTAGGTCGACCGGTACCTGCGGCTGGATAATGTCTGCCTTCTTCCCAAGGTCAGCTGCGGCATCCCTCATTACTGCAAGGTCAACAACTGCAGGAACGCCCGTAAAATCCTGCATAAGAACCCGTGCAACCTTGAACGGTATCTCAAAATCCGCAAGGTTTGTTACGCTCCACTTGAGCAGGTTTTCAATGTCCTTTTCATGAACTTCCTTTCCATCAAGGTTCCTTATGAGCGACTCAAGCAGGATCCTTATTGAGACTGGGAATCTTGAAACGGGAAAACCCTGTTTCTCAAGTTCCTTCAATGAATAATAGTGGTATTCCTTTCCATTTATCTTAAAAGTCTTGATATTTTGAAACCTTGAACTCATGAATATCGTGCCATGATCTCTTCTCAATAATTATGTTTTATTCACAAAATACCAATAGGAAATATTAGTTAAAAATCATTCAAATGGGAATCCTTTATGAACAATGTCCTACTCCCTGAATCTGCCTGGCAATTGATTTAGATGAGTACCCTCAAGATCTGCAGGATTAAGCTCCCGAAACAGAATTCGTCCATTGGAACGTCCCTGCCGTGGAGAGGAGCAGTGCATTCAGGTTCCAACTCCCTTTACCTGCCTGATCCGGCCGAGGGAAAAGTTCTCCTTGTGGATACAGAAAAAGACAGGATTAAGGATGAAGTGGAGGGAACGGGAAGCAATTCCATGGCACAGATATGCAGAGACAGAGACCTTGTATTTCTCACAGGTTCAGCATTAAATGAAGCGCTTGTCTACAGGATAGGGGCTATGAGGAACATGCTCACCCTGAAGTTTGATTTTCCCCCGACTGGGCTTTCACTGGACAGTGACAGGGATGTTCTACTTGCATCTGGCGCCGAAGAATTTGCCTTTTACAGATATCCGGAATTGAAGAGACTGGATTTTCAGCGGCCTGCAGGCAAGGTAAGGCAAGCATATTTTGACACCCTTGAGGATGCTTTTGTAATATTGCTCCAGTACCCGCACCGCCTCATGGTCATTAAATCAGGGGAGAGCCTGAGTGTAATGCATGACATTGGTTTCGGTTCTGAAAACATAAATGCTGTAGTTATTTGCAGTGTTGACAGGAAGGTTGTGCTAGGCACAGAGAGCGGAAAGATCCTTGTAACGGGGTTTGACAGCCAGCCACAGAAATTGGCAGCATCGTTCAAGGAGCCTGTTGACAAGCTTGTATACAATTCCTACGTGAATCACCTTTATGTCATGTTCAGGGGGAGCAGGCACCTCGCAGTTGTGGACATGGAAACTGACAAGGTGAGGGAGGTTGAAAGATGCAGCTCAGAGATCTCCGATATAATGTTTGATGAACTGCACAACAAGATATATGCCCTGCTCCCGTCAATTCCTGCACTTGAAGTCTACCTGGATATGGGTCGCTGATTTTTTCGCATTCCGGGAGCATTTTTTGATAGGGTTTAAGTATGATTGTACCAATTTGCATATATGACGTCAAAAATAAGGAAAATCGATATTCTGGAACTTGGCGAAAAGGGCAAGGAGATATCAAGCCCGTGGAGTTCCACCATCCTTCTTGTGAAGTTGACATCCGAGGATGGCCTCGTTGGATATGGGGAAGCACCAACTACACTCATGACCCTCCCGGTCAGGGAAAGCATGGAAGAGGTTAAGAGAGTCTTCCAGGATGCTGATTTCTTCAATGTGGAGAGAAATGTCAAGGAATTCTACAGACATTCGTTCTACCTTTCCAGGTCCATGGAAGCAACATCTGCACTGAGCGCATTCGAGATAGCCAGCTGGGACCTTATAGGAAAATCTGTCGGGGAACCTGTTTTCAAGCTTCTCGGCGGAGAATACAACAAAGAGTTGCGTGCATATGCAAATGGCTGGTACTCAGACTGCATTACACCCGAGGACTTCGTGAAAAAAGCCAAGGCTGTTGTCTCCAAAGGTTTCACGGCAATGAAGTTCGATCCATTCGGAAACAATTATGATCAGCTCTCAAGGGAGGGCTTGGAAAATGCAGTGGATATTGTCGGTGCCCTCAGGGAGGAGTTTGGCGACAGGGTTGATCTGCTCATCGAATGCCATGGCAGGTTTTCCACTAAGGCTGCCATAGATGCAGGTACAGCCCTGGACCAGTTTGAGCCGCTCTTCATGGAGGAACCTCTGCATCCTGAGCTAGAGATGGCCCTTCCAGAGGTCAAACGGTATGTGAGGACACCCATTGCACTTGGAGAGAGGCTGCTTAACAAGGCAGATTTTGCAAGATACATTTCCCAGGGCATGGTGGACATCATTCAACCGGACCTAACCAACTCACTGGGCATCCTTGAGGCAAAGAAGATTGGCGCCATAGCGGAGTCCATGGGAACCCCCGTGGCTTTCCACAATGCTTTTGGGCCAATACAGACCGCGGCCACGCTGAACGTTGACAAGACCCTTCCCAATTTCCTCATACAGGAAAGTTTTGAAGCATTCTGGCCAGACTGGAAGCGAAATCTTGTAAAGTCCGGCTACAAGCTGGAGAACGGCAGGTTTACACTCTCTGGAAAGCCAGGAATAGGTGTTGAAGTAGACGAAAAGATTGTAAGCACCAATGCTGTTGAGGGCATGGAACCCTTTGATCCCAAGGAACCCCCATGGGTTGTCTCAGGGACCTTCAGGGCCCCAAATGGAAGATGATATGACAGAATTCCCGCAGGAATCTTCAGAACCTAAGTTACAGGAACTGATGGAACAGAAGAGGAGGCTTCAGGAGGAACTGGCTGAGACCCGATCCCTGTTGGAGAAGGTGGAGACCTCCATACGTGAACTCACGCAGTCTACCCTCCAGGGCGACCCTGATGGAAATGGCAATTCGCTTGTTTCCTCAGGCTTCACAAGGCTTGATGACCTTCTCCACGGAGGTTATCCGAGGGCATCGAACATCCTTCTCAGCGGTCCGCCATACAGCTCCAAATTCAATGTGACACATAGGTTCATTGTATCTTCCCTGCAGGAATCACACCCGGTAATTGTTGTGTCACTGGACCAGCCTATTTCTGACATTAAGGCAGATCTTGCAGCAATGGGCATTTCTCCTGATGAATTTGAGGAGAGCGGACACCTGAAGTTCGTGGATGCATATTCCAAAAGCATTCAGATGGAGAGCAACGACAAGAATGCAGTTGTCCTTGACAATGTTGCAGTGATCAGCAATTTCCTGAAAGCCATGGACCAGATCTGTTCCACTGTTCTTACAAAGATGGGGAAATACAGAATGGTTTTCTTTTCCCTGACTGCATGGATCACGCAGTCCTCCGAGGACAAGATGTTTACCAAGGCTCTGCAGCATTTCTCCCAGCGGAGGAAGATGGAGGGCTCGACCACCCTCTACCTCATAGAGGACGGAATATTCCAGAGGAGCCTTTATGAAAGCATGAACTACTTCATGGACGGGTCAATAGAATTCAGGAGCGAATCATCAGTGGAATATCTCAGGGTCAGGGGGCTGAAGGATGTCCAGTCCAGGGGCTGGATAGAAGTTGTTAGAAGCAACAACAGCCTGACTCTTGGTTCCTTTGAGCTTAAGAGGATCAGGTAATTTTCTCAGTATGCCAGTACCGCAATGAGCATCATCACTAGGAAAGCAGCGATCATGTATATCATGTACCATCCTATTGAGCTGTTCATAACCCTGAGGGTGATGAATTTGCTCACTGCCCTGTAGCCCTTTCCAATATCGGTCATTATGAGCCAGAACACATCTATGACAGTTACAGCATTTCCGAATGCCCCGGTCTTGGTCCTGAGAACTCTCCTGAGCATCAGGCGAATGTTGTTTGAATAGGCATATGAAGTATATGGATCTACTTCAACAGTGCCGCCATTCCAGACCGGTACATCCCTGAGCCTTGGTTTCCTGAACAGCGCATAAGCTGCGATGGAGAAGGCTGTGATGAGTATAACAACATAATCAGGGGAAATGAGCCCGAAAACAGCAGGCCCAAATCTGGAAGTAATCATGAACCCATTGAACACAAGGACTCCCGGAATGCCAGAAATGAAGGTGCCTGAAACTATGAAGATAGAAATGGCAAAGAGGAATATGAGCAGCAGGCCAATGCCGGAAATTACGGCATGATTGGGTGGCTGCTTCTTTTCCAGTTTTCTGTGAAAAAGGTTTCCGAATGCCAGGATCTTCATCATGGAGCCGGTAGCCATGCCTTCACCCAGTGCAATTACAGAACCAATCACTATTGCGCTCATTCCTGGAACCCCGCCTGCATAAGCCTCCATGAAGAAAGCTTCAAGAAGCATCCAGGTGGCAAGTCCCCCTAATGTTGGGAAGAGCCCGGACAGTGACATGGTTATGAGCATTGTTCCCACGCGTTGCGTATAAGATGTTGGTTGATCACTTTCACCGAAGTATTCCCCGGGTGAGTTTCCGATGGAAAAGAATAGCCCGGTCTTCGAAATGGCGTGGGAAAGTGCAAATATGATTATGGTTGCGAAAATGAACTGCTTCAGGACCACTTCGGATGCCACGAGGTAGAGCCCCATTGCCGAAAGTATGGCAGCATTATTCTCAATGGTGCTGAAGCCTGCAAGCATTTTCATGTTTTCAGAAATATATGCATATATTGAGGCAAACAGGATTGAAATTGAGCCAACTGCAAGGAAGAGGAATCCAATCCAGGTTACATCCGGGCTGATGAGAATCATCCTCATTATGACAAAAACGCCCATGAGCGTCATTGTTGCACTTAGAGCCGCAGAGGCATTGGCTGGGGCATTTCCATGTGCAATGGGGAGCCATTCGCTGATCATGAAGGGCGTCATGCCCATTTTTATGAGCGCCCCAAGGGAAATCAGCAGAAGGGGGCCAAAGGACGGCACCTGAGTGAAGAAAAGTGTACCGGTTGCAAAGAATGCGAAGACTGCACCTGCTATTATTAGGATTGTGCTGAACTCGCTGAACATCATGAAGGTAAAAGCGGGAGCACTCTCTTTCTTGTTCATCCCCACAATTACGTATGCGGGCACAGACATTGTTTCCCATCCGGTTATCAGAAGCAGGTAGTTTGTGGACTGCAGAATGATAATCATGCCCATTATCATCAGTGCCATTGAGGAGGCAAGCCACTTTCCATAGTGCCGGTCATATGAAAGGGAATAAAGGGACACAAGAATCCATACAAGCGAGGCTATGAGAACAAAATATGACATCTGGTCTGATGGGTTGAATCCAGACCAAATATAGTAGGCAGAACCGGCAAGGATGCCAATGTACGCCCCCTTCTTCTGGAAGAGCCCGATCATGGCGGAAATCCCAAGAATTGCGATTGCTATGTATGAGAACATTCAGTCACCCCTTGCTCTGGCCAGTGCCTCAAGTATGGTATATGGGGATGGCGGGCAACCCGCTATCTCCACATGATATTTTTCACGCCCAATGGGGGATTCGCCTATGATTCCACCGGAAATGGAGCAGGCCCCCATGGATATGATCAGCTTTGGCTCAGGCATTGCCTCATATGCATTCTTCAGGGCTTCTTTCATCCCATCGGTATGTACTCCCATGACCACTATGGCATCCGCATGCCTGGGGGAATTTGTTATGAATATGTTCAGCCGGTTTGCATCATACTGCGGATCAAAGATTGTTTCCAGCTCAACATTGCAGGCGCCACAAGCGCCGCTGTCAAGCTTGTATATGTAAAATGACTTCTTCAGGACCGGCTCTGTCCTGTTCACCTTGAATATATCCTGCTTTCCTGTTGGGGTGTATCCCGGTTCACAGAACCTGCAGAATATGCATCTTCCTGCATCCCATTTTCCGTCCTTTATGGCCTGGGTAGGGCAGTATGGCTCCCCGCTTCCTTCCATTCGGGATGGCCTCTCTGGCGGTTCTTCAGGCGGCGCAAACGGGAATCTTTCCGTCTTCTTTCCTTTCCTGATGCCTTCGCCAAACCAGAAGTTGCTCATTGAATAACCACCCCCAACTCTGATATCCATATTCCAAAGCTTTCCCAGTTGAAGTGGAAATCTGTGAATATATTGCCCTTCATGGACTCCCGGAATGCCCTTATGTTCAGGGTGCCTGGAGAAACATGCCACAGATCCTCTATGGATCCGTTTTTCAGCTGGACATAATAAAATATGTCTCCCTGCGGGCTTTCCAGCCTTGCGCATCCTTCGCCGCTCCCTTTAGGTATTTCTGTCCTCACTGTTTCCTTCAGGCTCCCCAGCGATGCAATTATGTCAATTGAGTTGAGGACCTCCTCTCCCCTGACGCAGAATCTCCCGAAGCAATCTTTCTCTTCCCTGACTACTGGATAGAAAGGAGTCTCCATGTAGGGAAGCTCCCCCCGCACTGTCCTTGAATCATACCTCAGGCCGGAGGCCCTTGCAGCAGGGCCTGTCAAAAGGCTGTCTTTGGTAACCCCATTGTTCTGGAGCCTGTTTAGGAATATCTTGGACTCAAGCAGCCCCGCGTAGAGTCTTTGGAACTCCTGGCCGACTTCGCTGAGCTTTTCATTGATCCCTGAACTGGAAACTCTTGAACATCCAGGCGCATTGGCCCCGAAGAAGAAGCGATGCCCTGCAACTCCTGAAATGATCCTTGAAACCTTCTCCCGAAGGTAGCCCAGTTGGTTCGTGGGAACGCCAAAACCAGCGGGTTCGCATAGCCTCTTTATGACTTCAAGGTTGCTCCTGATGCGTTCAAGCTCGAGCTGAAGAATCCTGGCTTTCTGCACTTCCACAGTAACCTCCAGGTCTAGCGCGTCCTCAACAGCCATGAGAAAAGACAGTGAGTTGCTTGCCGCATGGAAACCGTTTATCCTCTCAACCAGTAACAGAGCCTCTCCAATGCTTTTGCCCTTAAGCTTCAGGGATCTTGCCTTGTAGCTTGGATCAACTGCAACAGAATTGATCAGTTCTCCAGGGGTTGTGAGGGTAATGCCAACTGATTCCATCAGGCCGCCGGTTGAGGGACCGTACTGGAAATTGAACTCTCCCGGGGCCATTTTGTGCACTGGCAAGTCGTTATAGCCATCGGGTGCAATTTCTGATATGCTATCTGCGTAAACATGATATTTGCCCCAATGGCCAATGTATCTTCCCGAAGGTTCTCCAAATTTATAGCGCACCAGTAACCACCACCACGTAAATTACCCCTATAAGCAGAGGTATTGCAGAAGAAAGGAGTGCCAGGCCCGACATGACAGAGTCCTCTTCCCCTTTCTTTTCAGCCACTCCGAGAAACACCATCCTAGTTACGTTGTAGTTAACCGATATGAATGCAGCCATCACAAAGAAAAGCAGCAGAACCAGCTGAACATAGTAATGGATGGAAAACAGAGAATAGAAAATAAGGAATTCACCGAAGAATGTGCCAAAGGGTGGAGTGCCGGTTACTGCGAAGGAAGACATGAGCAAGGCGCTGGATGTGACTGGCATTGATTTCCATAGCCCGTGGATTTCCTCAATCTTCTTGGCACCTGTGTATCGTAGGATGCCACCTGATGAGTAGAAAGCGCCAGCCTTCCCGAAACTGTGCGAAAGCAGGAGCAGGAGGGCACCAAAGAGTCCATATTCACCTCCAACAGCCAGCCCTATAAGGGCCAGGTTCATGTTTTCCATGGTTGAATAGGCAAACATCCTCTTGTACCTGGTCTGGTATCCAAGGAACAGGGACGCTGCAATTACAGATATTACAGCTGCCCAGACAAAAAGTTCTCTCATGGGGTCTATCTCATAGATCCTGTAGAGCACATACAATGCAGTTGGCAGGAGTACTCCCGAAAACATGGCACTTATGGGTGATGGGGCTTCACTATGAGCGTCTGGAAGCCATGTGTGCACGGGAAATACCCCTACTTTTGTCCCAAAGCCAACGAGGGCTATGGCAACTGCTACATTCAGCGTGAGTGAAGGAAATACCTTCATGGAAAGGATTGATGAAATCTCCAGGGTCCCGATTGAATAGTAAATGAGGATTATGGAGATGAAGGCGAACGTGACCCCTGCTGAAACTATGACTATATATCTCCATGTAGCCTCAGCTGAAGTTTCATTCTTTTCAGTCATCAGCAGCAGTGCTGAGGATATTGTTGTGGCCTCAATTCCCACCCACATCAGGCCAAGGTTGTTTATCTCGAGGGAAAAGATCATAGATGTGGTGAAGAGGGCCAGAAGGAGGTTAAACAGGTTCTCCCCGATCCAGATTTCCTGTTTCCTGAAATAGCTCTTTGAGTAAACCTGGGAAAGAAGGTGGACTGAGGTTACCATCAGGATGAAGACCCATGTTGTGAAGTCGACATAGAATGTCCCGGAAAAAGGAGTGAACTCGTACAGGAACAGTGCTATGGCAACATTTGCCAGGGAGAGGGCATTGTCTAGCCTTGGTACCCGGGACAAGTAACCAAGGTATGACAGCACTGGCAGCAAAAGCGTTAGGATGATGAGAATGAAGGCTGTATTCATCCCCTCAACTCCTCCACCCTTTCATGGGTGAACTTTTCAACGACCACAACAGATGATATTACAACCAGGGCCAGGACATCCAGGAATACACTGGCCTCGATGAGAAGCGGTATTGGCAGAAGGAATACTGCAAAGAGGACTATTGCATTCTCCTCCTCAATGTACCCCATTATCTGGGCATATGTGGTCCTCCTGGATGCTATGAGAAAGAGACCCTGGAAGAAGAGAGCCAGCGGAAATACCAGGATTCCCTGGTTCCCGGTGATTGACTCAGTCTTAATGCTGGAAAAGACAACCGAGTATACAATCAGGACTGCGGTTAACACAAACACCAGGCTTATGATGAACAGATAAGCAACACTGACTTGCTTCTCGTGGAGGTGAACCTGATCCTTTCTTATCCCTTTCTCCAGGAAGAATGTAATGAGGAAACCCCTAAGGACAACAATGAGGACTGCAAGGATTATGAAATCAGAATCATCTGTAATAATCCCCATTATCACGGATATGACTGCCAGCAGGATTGACTGGACCAGCTGCCCCCGGATCATTGGCCTTATGAACTCCTGGCCCTGCATGTAAAATGCGGTGATTAGGATTAGGCTTGATAGTGGGAAAAGAAGCACTTCGCCAATTGCGCTCATGCAATCACCTCAGTGAATATCAGGAACAGAATTGAGAATGTGAATGCAGTGGCAAGGTAATCGAGGACCCTGAATAACCTGAGCTTTGCCAGAGTGGTTTCTACAATAAGCACTATCCCGATGAGCAGCAGCCATTTCGCAAACATAACCGGGATATCCAGCAGGAACCATGGCGAAGAGGAACTTAGACCCCATGGGACGAGGAATACATTTAGGAGAACTGAACCGAGCAGGTATTGCTTTATGTAACTGTTCCACTTGTTTATTGCCAGCAACTTGCCGCTATATTCGTAGTTAACGGCTTCATCTATCATTCCAAGCTCCTGCAGGCCTGCGCTCTCAAGTGGAATCCTGCCTGTTTCATACAGGAACAGCATGAAGAAAGCCAGCGTGGAGAAAATGTGGACGATTGAAATATTCTGAAGTGAATTGGATGCCAGGAACTGGTTTGTGGTGTATGGGTTGTTGGTTCCAGTAATCAGGGAAACAGCAAAGAACACAGTTATTAAAGTACCCTCTGACAGAAAATTGAAGGACAGCATTCTAGACACGCCCAGGGCTGAATAATTGCTATTGCTTCCAAAGGCAGCAGCCATTTTCACGAAAGCGGCAAGAGAGAACAGAATTGCTCCCCCCAGGAAATCAGCCGAGGCCGTAAAGTAGATTGGGGCAGGTATGAGAACTGGGATTATGAGGGAAATGAGGGAGTAAACCCCAAATGCAACATATGGGGCATAAATGAAAATTATGCCAGAATTTGATGGCCTGAGGGTCTCCTTTCTGAGGAGCTTTGCGAGATCATAATAGGGCTGGAATATGCTGGGACCTTTCTTCGACTCCACAATGCTCTTTGCTCTGTGAAAAATTCCAGCAAACAGCGGTGATAATCCCACAACGAAGAAATACTGCAGGAGCGTTTCAGTGAACGTTACATAGTCTATTCTAACCACCAGACGATTTTGCAGGCGTCATTAGCCAGTTTCGACCTGGCGGTTGTTATGAGCGCGGAAACGCCATTCCGCTCATGTTGACCTAAAATCATAATGTTGTATTTATTGTTTTCATTCCTTTATATATGCCATAAAAGCGAATCTCCGCCTACTCGCAAAATAATAATACCACTCAGTCTGCCCGTCGTTCTTCACCTTTTCAGACTAGGCTGAATTCATCATAGTGGCACTCTTGAATTCCTGAAACCTATTTCTTATTTGCTAAACGCAGTTTTTTCTTTTGGATTACTCTATCAGTAACATGCCTGAACTCAAGGAGTTCCCTGTTACAGAAGCAGACAGGGAGCTCATAAGAACAGCAGAGGAAGCAATAAGGAAGGGCTACAAGGAAAACTGGCACAGCATAGGCGCTTCCCTAAGGACTAGAGATGGGAATGTCTTCTCATCAATACACTTCGATGCAACCGTGGGCAGGATATCCATATGTGCAGAACCGATTGCCATGGCTAATGCCATAATGGCAGGCCATGAGAAGCTTGACACCATAGTTGCGGTCAAGCATCCAAACGTGAAGCGTGGCAGGCCTGATTTTGAAGTCGTATCACCGTGCGGAATGTGCAGAGAAATGATCACCGATTATGACCCTGAGACCAAGGTAATCATCAAGACCTCCGAGGGCCTCAAGAAAGTATACATGAAAGATCTTCTGCCATACAAATACAAGGAGCCCTTTGATTGAACGTACCCACTCCGTTAAATTTTTATTGAATCTGCACTCTACTAATTCCCAATGGGGCTGTGGGGTAGCTTGGAGATCGACGGGCTTTGGGAGCCTGAGACTCCGGTCCAAATCCGGGCAGCCCCATCTGTTCTGTGTTCGGGTTCCATCCCACCTACCATATATTTATTAGTATCTTTTTGATGAAAATACACCCATTGTAATAAGGAGGATTGCAGATTCCTATGGCGGAACCGGAATATATAACTGATGAAACTGTCAAGAGAATAATGGCTTTGCCGGGCAGCGAAAATGTTGAGTTCATTTTTCTCTACGGGTCAGCTGCTATTGGAAAATCACATTCCGGTTCAGATATTGATCTTTGCATCTATTATAGCGGTACTGATCAGGAAGCATACAAATTCCTTCTTAGTGCAATGTCCACAGTTGACAGTAACATTCTTGACATCAAACTTTTCAGACAGTTGCCCCTCTATATCAGAATTGATGTCCTCAAGGGCAGGCTACTGTATTCAAGGGATAACCCCAAGGTTTACGAAATAGCCTATGATACCCTGAGGGAATATGATGAGTTTGAACCCAGATTTTTTGACTATATAGGGAAAGAGGCGATTCATTGAAGAAAGGCGGAATAAGAGACGCCTTAGTGTACTCGAAGATCACTGAAATAGATGAAAGCCTCAAAATTGTCAAAGATAACTTGCCCGACGAAGTTGAAGAATTTGTTACTTTGGGAATTGTGAAAGATGGGATTTACAAACGCCTTGAATATGCAATTGAAGACGTTTTTGATATATGTCATGTGATTAACGCTGATCTGTCCCTTGGTATTCCCTCCAGTGAGGAAGACGTTATTGAGAACTTGAGAAACAGGGGCATCATTGATTCAGATATTTCTGATAAGCTTATGGCCATGCGCAGATTTAGAAATATTGTTGTCCACAGATATGGCAAGATTGATGATAGAATTGCTTTTTCACTGTTGGAGAATGAACTTGGTGATTTCGAACTTTTCAATGAACGAATAAGGGCTTTCTTGAAGGAAACATGATTATTCAGCCAATAGTTCCGGGACTTTCAATTTACGTGGACTGATTGCATACATCTGTCCCCATGTTCACAGACTTTTTCTAATTCCTGGCTTTGAAAACATTAATGAATAATCCTTTTCCATGAAAAGATGAACAGCAGAAACTCTGGGATTCTTCTCAGACTATTCCTTCAAAATAGCCAAAATGATTTTCGAAAATTTGCATGAACAATTCAGTTTGAAATACACGGATTCGGACAGCCCCATCCGTTCTATGTCCGGATTCATGCATCTGCGCCAATTCCGTCATTTTTCCACTTCCTTGAAATATCTCTCTAATACGGGATCTGACCACCTCCGCAACTTCAAACTGTGAGACATGCGTATAGCGTTGAGTGGTCTTTAGTGACCTGTGGCAGAGATGAATTTGGACCATGCGGATATCAATTGGTTTTGCTCCGCGGTAGCTCCTTAACAATCAAAGCATCTCCTCGCTTTAAATATCCACATAAGTCAAGTAAAGCCTCCATCGCGATGTCAGGAGTGCCCGAGACGGGAATTTAATTTCCCAATCTGCAAATCCTCCGGCAGCTTTAAGAGGTAAGTTTTTGAGCTGAACATATCCCGCTTCCTTGATATAAGGGCACGCTTCCTATTTCAACAAGAATAAGTCAGATTCCAATTCAGTAAGCACTTTCTCTTTTCTTCCCAGAACTGGCACCTAGTTGGCCATTTTTCCGTTAGCTATTTTCCAAGTGGTAAATTTCCTCCTAAAATATTTATACGTGGGTTGAGAAATATATATCGTGGTTTGATAACAAATTATAAATTGATAAATTTTTTTCCAACGCCACATTATTTGCAACTCACAGTTGTATCTTTATAACCTGACAATTCATAAGATTTGACATGTTTGCGCCTTAATGTGGGGGAAAGGTGTTCATGCTCTTCAACAAAGAGTTGTAGAATGAGAAATTCACTTTTTGTGGAAAGTTAAGAATTAACCTAAATCTGGGTCTACCACTTTGTATTTCTTATCACCACCTGATTTTTCTTTTGTATTGTGCAAAATCGAAGGAAAAAGTTCTATGAATTTTGAAAGATTCTTACAGCCAAAATTCTTCGGTGAGAACGATGGGTCCAGTTTCAAAAGCATAAGGCCAAGGTTTGATCCCAGCACGACACCGTTTTCATCTGCAGTGTTCAGAACCGCCTTACGAAAGAGTTCTTCCCCTTTGAGGATGTTGATTTCGGTGTTTGGGACAGTTTCAACTGCCAATTTCTTTCTATCGGGCCCTTTGGGTTGTGGTATGAGATTCTCGATGAAAATAAACTCTTCACACCCTTTAACGAATGAAGCGGGGGCGATTTTCCTCCCAATTCCTATTACTTTTATGCCAGCTTCCCTTATTCTGATTGCTAGTCCTGTGAAATCACTATCACTGGTAACTAGGATAAATGCCCCCACAGACTTTGAGTGTAATATATCCATTGCATCAATTACCATAGCTATGTCGGTAGAATTCTTCCCTTTAGTATACTGAAATTGCTGCATCGGCTTTACAGCATATTCCTTGAAGATTCCGTTCCATTCTTTTAGAGCAGTAGCACTCCAATCCCCATAGGCTCTTTTTATTATTGTATTCCCGAATTTGTGTGAGTAATCTAGTATTTGTCCGATTGAATGGTACGGAGTATTATCCGCATCTATCAAAATCGCCAATTTTGTTTCAAAATCATCCATAACAATAATGTTAGTAGGAGGAACTGCTAATATTTCTTTCCATAATAACAGTTAAGATAGGCTGCTTTGAACTTATCCACACCCCCCCCAACCCATTTTCTCATTTCTTTGCCATCATATTCCTCAAATGGGATATTAACGTAATGCTGGTATTGGGTGGCTGTTGAGTGTCCTTGACTCAATGCAATCTCCAGTGCCTTATAGGGGTAATAGAACACTAACCATGACTCCCAGGTCTTCCTGAACGTCTTATTGTTGACCGGTGGTCCCTAAAGGATCCTTTTCGATAATCGCCTCAACTTCGTGTCAAATGCAGGAAGTTCCGGCAATGGGTGCGAAGCCTGGAATATATCGGAAATGAGAGTCTTGCCGATATCACTCAACCTTATAGCCCTTTCCTTCTGTTTAGCCTTGACCTTCATCATTGAACCCCGTGGAAGGTAGATGAATATGCCATCCAGCCAGTCTGGATTCTCCCTGAATCTCTGCAATTCAGCAGACCTCATTCCTGTTACAAGGAGAGAAGTGCAGATCCTTTTCATGTTAATGTCCAGGTTATCTCTCAAGGTCTCCCACTCAGATGGCCTGAGGGTCCTGACTTCAAACTTTTCTGAAGGTCTTACAATGGCTCTCAAAATGCCTGTTA